>NZ_JBQPXM010000051.1:0-202 GCF_052245235.1 Pseudomonas sp. B392_1p | reverse complement strand
TCGCTGGACACGCCCAGCACGCGCTCGGCCAACACCCGGGTGATCCGCCTGCGCCACAACGATGCCAAGACCCTGGCGGCGACCCTCGGCGAGCTGTCCACCGGTCTGGATACCCCACAAGGCAACGGCGGCGCGGAAGCCCGCCCGCAGAACCTGCTGATCCGCGCCGACGAAAGCCTCAACGCGCTGATCCTGCTGGCCG
>NZ_JBQPXM010000050.1:0-203 GCF_052245235.1 Pseudomonas sp. B392_1p | reverse complement strand
TGGTGGAGCTAGACGGGATCGAACCGTCGACCTCTTGCATGCCATGCAAGCGCTCTCCCAGCTGAGCTATAGCCCCGAATTTAGCGTCTCGCGACGTGCGTAATGCAGATGCATCACTGCTGGAATATGGCGTCCCCTAGGGGACTCGAACCCCTGTTACCGCCGTGAAAGGGCGGTGTCCTAGGCCACTAGACGAAGGGGAC
>NZ_JBQPXM010000049.1:0-204 GCF_052245235.1 Pseudomonas sp. B392_1p | reverse complement strand
CCAGCGCAAGGGCGAACCGCTGGCTTTTGTCCTCGACGAGCAGCCGCGCGCCGGTACCACCGCCGAGTCGCTGGGCAAACTCAAACCGGCGTTCAAGAAGGACGGCAGCGTCACCGCCGGCAACGCCTCCAGCCTCAACGACGGCGCCGCCGCCGTGCTGCTGATGAGCGCGGCCAAAGCCAAGGCGCTACGCCTGCCGGTGCT
>NZ_JBQPXM010000048.1:0-204 GCF_052245235.1 Pseudomonas sp. B392_1p | reverse complement strand
CATCAAGCAGAACCTCGCAGCGGGAGGCACCAACGATGAATAGCTCCGCCACAACACTGAAAAACTGGTTTGAGCAGGGTGGGCAGGCCTACGCGCGCTTCAGGCCGGAGTACCCGCCGGAGCTGGCGGCCTACCTGGCCTCGGTGGCCCCTGACAGGAGGCTCGCGGTCGATGTCGGGTGCGGTAACGGTCAACTGACCAAAC
>NZ_JBQPXM010000047.1:0-210 GCF_052245235.1 Pseudomonas sp. B392_1p | reverse complement strand
TGCGCGGCGAGCAGTACGGCCTTGTAGCCAGCGATGTTGGCCTGGGAGGACAAGACGTCCAGGCTCTGCGCGCGGGAGGTGCGCGGTGCGGCTTCCAGGGCAAAGGCGGTGATGCCTTGGGCGGCCAGCTTGCCGATCAGCTCGGTGTTAAACGGGTTGAGCATGCCCACCAGCACGGTGCCGCTCTTCATCTGCGCCAGTTCGGCGTCG
>NZ_JBQPXM010000046.1:0-210 GCF_052245235.1 Pseudomonas sp. B392_1p | reverse complement strand
CGACGCCGAACTGGCGCAGATGAAGAGCGGCACCGTGCTGGTGGGCATGCTCAACCCGTTTAACACCGAGCTGATCGCCAAGCTGGCCGCCCAAGGCATCACCGCCTTTGCCCTGGAAGCCGCACCGCGCACGTCCCGCGCGCAGAGCCTGGACGTCTTGTCCTCCCAGGCCAACATCGCTGGCTACAAGGCCGTACTGCTCGCCGCGCA
>NZ_JBQPXM010000045.1:0-219 GCF_052245235.1 Pseudomonas sp. B392_1p | reverse complement strand
GCTCAGCAGATCGCGAACTTCCATCTCGACCAGTTCCAGCAGCTCAGCGTCGTCAACCATGTCCGCCTTGTTCAGGAAGACCACGATGTACGGAACGCCAACCTGACGGGACAGCAGGATGTGCTCACGGGTTTGCGGCATGGGGCCGTCAGCAGCCGAGCAGACCAGGATCGCGCCGTCCATCTGGGCAGCACCGGTGATCATGTTCTTCACATAGTC
>NZ_JBQPXM010000044.1:0-225 GCF_052245235.1 Pseudomonas sp. B392_1p | reverse complement strand
ACGGGGATGAACCGAGACGTGATAGGAGTTCTGGTATTGCGATAGGGTCAATTGCCCCTCGATCTTGGGGTGATTCGAACTGGCAATAACCACGAGCTCTTCCTCACGTAATGGCTCGTATCTCAATTCGTCGTCGTCGAAGTGCAAATAGTCGATCGCCAGATCCAACTCGCCGGTCCCCAGGCGCTTGACCAAAATGTCCGCATCGTCCGAGTGCACAGAAAG
>NZ_JBQPXM010000043.1:0-227 GCF_052245235.1 Pseudomonas sp. B392_1p | reverse complement strand
ACAACCATCTTCACGTTGTCGCCCGGCATCACCATCTCAACGCCTTCCGGCAGTTCGCAGTTACCGGTGACGTCAGTGGTACGGAAGTAGAACTGCGGACGGTAGCCCTTGAAGAACGGGGTGTGACGACCACCTTCTTCCTTGGACAGCACGTACACTTCGCCTTCGAACTTGGTGTGCGGCTTGATGGTGCCCGGCTTGGCCAGAACCTGACCACGCTCCACGTC
>NZ_JBQPXM010000042.1:0-257 GCF_052245235.1 Pseudomonas sp. B392_1p | reverse complement strand
AAGCGTTGTGAGGCGTTGAGCTAACCTGTACTAATTGCCCGTGAGGCTTGACCATATAACACCCAAACAATCTGCTGAACAGCAGACGGTGTTGAAGGTGAAGTCGACAAACCGAAAATTCGGCGAACCGCAAACCACTACCGATACAACTATCACATACCGAATCTGGAGCCGCGCGCAAACCGCGAGGCCCCGAAAGAATTGCTTGACGACCATAGAGAGTTGGAACCACCTGATCCCATCCCGAACTCAGCAGT
>NZ_JBQPXM010000041.1:0-264 GCF_052245235.1 Pseudomonas sp. B392_1p | reverse complement strand
TATCGACACCATGATCCAGGACGGGTTGTGGGACGCCTTCAACGACTACCACATGGGCATCACCGCCGAGAACCTGGCGGAGAAATACGGCCTGTCCCGCGCGGAGCAGGACGCCTTCGCCGCCGCCTCGCAGCACAAAGCCGCCGCCGCCATTGAGGCCGGGCGCTTCGCCGACGAGATCACGCCGATTCTGGTGCCCCAGCGCAAGGGCGAACCGCTGGCTTTTGTCCTCGACGAGCAGCCGCGCGCCGGTACCACCGCCGA
>NZ_JBQPXM010000040.1:0-269 GCF_052245235.1 Pseudomonas sp. B392_1p | reverse complement strand
CGCTCGCCGGAGGTCAGGGCGTTGAAGATCAGCGGCGAGGACTTGTCGAACACCTTGGTGATCATCAGCGGCTTGTGCACGCGCTGGCCGGTGGGCTGACCGGACTGCGGGTCGCGGGGGATGATCACCTGGTGACTGAAGGCCTGGACCAGGATCTGGTCTTCATGGCCTTCCTGGAAGATGTTGCCGACCGAATCTTCGGTAAAGGTGCCGGCGGTGATCAGGCCTTGCTTGCTGCCTTCGATGGACAGAAAAGAGGGAGTGGGCAT
>NZ_JBQPXM010000039.1:0-298 GCF_052245235.1 Pseudomonas sp. B392_1p | reverse complement strand
ATCGGCATTCCTCTAGAAACTCACACCGGGGAAACCCGCGTGGCTGCGACCCCGGAAACGGTGAAGAAACTCATCGGCCAGGGCCATCAGGTGACCGTTCAGGCTGCCGCCGGCAGCAACGCCAGCATCCCGGACAGCGCCTATCAAGCCGTGGGGGCCACCATGGGCACGGCCGCCGAGGCTTTTGCAGCCGACATCGTGCTCAAGGTGGTCGCCCCCGGCGACGCCGAACTGGCGCAGATGAAGAGCGGCACCGTGCTGGTGGGCATGCTCAACCCGTTTAACACCGAGCTGATCG
>NZ_JBQPXM010000038.1:0-386 GCF_052245235.1 Pseudomonas sp. B392_1p | reverse complement strand
ACGTACACTTCGCCTTCGAACTTGGTGTGCGGCTTGATGGTGCCCGGCTTGGCCAGAACCTGACCACGCTCCACGTCTTCACGCTTGGTGCCGCGCAGCAGCACGCCCACGTTCTCACCGGCACGACCTTCGTCGAGCAGCTTGCGGAACATTTCAACGCCCGTGCACGTGGTCTTGACGGTATCCTTGATACCGACAATTTCCACTTCTTCCTGAATGCGCACGATACCGCGCTCGACACGACCGGTTACCACGGTACCGCGGCCGGAGATCGAGAACACGTCTTCGATCGGCATCAGGAACGGACGGTCGATGGCACGCACCGGCTCCGGAATGTAGGAGTCCAGGGTTTCCACCAGGGTCTTCACCGCAGTGGTGCCCATGCC
>NZ_JBQPXM010000037.1:0-386 GCF_052245235.1 Pseudomonas sp. B392_1p | reverse complement strand
GGCATGGGCACCACTGCGGTGAAGACCCTGGTGGAAACCCTGGACTCCTACATTCCGGAGCCGGTGCGTGCCATCGATCGTCCGTTCCTGATGCCGATCGAAGACGTGTTCTCGATCTCCGGCCGCGGTACCGTGGTAACCGGCCGTGTCGAGCGCGGTATCGTGCGCATCCAGGAGGAAGTGGAAATTGTCGGTATCAAGGATACCGTCAAGACCACGTGCACGGGCGTTGAAATGTTCCGCAAGCTGCTCGACGAAGGTCGTGCCGGTGAGAACGTGGGCGTGCTGCTGCGCGGCACCAAGCGTGAGGACGTGGAGCGTGGTCAGGTTCTGGCCAAGCCGGGCACCATCAAGCCGCACACCAAGTTCGAAGGCGAAGTGTACGT
>NZ_JBQPXM010000036.1:0-399 GCF_052245235.1 Pseudomonas sp. B392_1p | reverse complement strand
TTAGCGCCCGTTTCCGGACGTTATCCCCCACTACCAGGCAGATTCCTAGGCATTACTCACCCGTCCGCCGCTGAATCCAATAGCAAGCTACCTTCATCCGCTCGACTTGCATGTGTTAGGCCTGCCGCCAGCGTTCAATCTGAGCCATGATCAAACTCTTCAGTTCAATACTGCTTGGGTTTTGAGAAAACCCTAAACTTGGCTCAGCAATCGCAAAACTCTTCCGAAGAAGAGAAACTCTCGAATTCACGAGTGTTTACTTGTGATGCTGATAATCAGGCGACTATCAGTCTTACAGTCACAAGCACCCACACGAATTGCTTGATTCAGTTGTTAAAGAACGTTTCGATCTGGACCGGAGGTCGCTAACCGAGGCCGCGCATTCTACAGCAGCCTTAC
>NZ_JBQPXM010000035.1:0-547 GCF_052245235.1 Pseudomonas sp. B392_1p | reverse complement strand
ATCGAGGGGCAATTGACCCTATCGCAATACCAGAACTCCTATCACGTCTCGGTTCATCCCCGTGCCGGCCGTGGCTCACCCCTGGAGATCGTTCTGGGCTCTGCCAAGGTTCAACGAAAGGTGCAGCTATTCGTTCCTCATTATCTGGCGATCCCATCAGTTGTCTCGCAAACTCATTTGCTGGGAACCGTGCCCAAACCACTCGCCGAGCACTTCGCGCGACAGTACTCCTTGCAAGTTTTTCCCTTCCCGTTGGCCATGTCACCCGTTCAGGTCAGCCTGATCTGGCACAGGCAGCAAGATGCATCCGTCGGACTTAAGTGGTTGCGAAAGCAGCTCTCCGCGATAACAAACCCCGAATGAATCTGAGGGCAACGTTTGCTTTTGGCTGGTTTCTCCCTTAGTGAGGAGGCCGGTTTCGGTCATTCGTGACGGGCAGCTACGACCCAGAGGGAACATTCGCCTAATCCCGGATCCCGCCCTGATCCTGACTTCGCCTCAAGACGCTGGATGAACCTCTGTAGAGATCGATGATTGCGCAGCGGTG
>NZ_JBQPXM010000034.1:0-946 GCF_052245235.1 Pseudomonas sp. B392_1p | reverse complement strand
CTTCGCCTCAAGACGCTGGATGAACCTCTGTAGAGATCGATGATTGCGCAGCGGTGGGTAACTTCGCTGATTGCCCCCACTTTATCCCGACCTTGAAACCAGTGGCTTACCTTCGATGGCGGTGAGCTCGACATTAGCAGTCACTTCCATCTCAATCGGCGTAGCGGGCGACGTGGCTGACATGGACATGGATGCCCACCGTGCGCTGCGCCGTCGAGAGGA
This sequence comes from Pseudomonas sp. B392_1p, assembly GCF_052245235.1. Lineage (NCBI taxonomy): Bacteria > Pseudomonadati > Pseudomonadota > Gammaproteobacteria > Pseudomonadales > Pseudomonadaceae > Pseudomonas > Pseudomonas sp. B392_1p. The sequence continues at coordinate 724 of NZ_JBQPXM010000034.1, read as the reverse complement.
ACGGGTGCAGCCCTCAACGAAGGATTCGCTGTGGGTGAGTCCCACTGACAGGGGCACTCATAATTGTCCAATCCTCATGTTGATGGGCCAAGTGATCGAGTGCCGGATCGCGGGGTCACCCCATAGCTCGGCGAGGTCTGTGGCGAAGCGATGAAGGACTTCCTCTCGCCCGGATTCCTTGGCGCTGCGCACCGCTGACCAGGTCGAGACATAGCCGAGAAACTCTTCGAGGCACCATTCGAGGTGAATGGCGATCGAGGGGCCTTCCAACTCGGTAAAGGGAAAATCGAGGGTTGCGTAGCCGCTGTCCACCAGCTTGCGTTCTGCGGGCCAGTACGGGCCGACCTCGTGCCAGTAGAACTGCTCGAAGCGAGCCCCCAGCGGGCCGTCCAGGTGCAGCACGCCATAACTGATCAGCGCCAGAATCGCATTCGGTACCGCCACCCGGCGGGCCTCGCTATAAAACTTGGGCAGGTCGAACCAGTGCGCAGCCTGTGCGGCAGTAATCAGGCTGGCACAGCGGCCTGGAAGCGGCAGGGCTTCCGCCGATGCACTGGCGTAGCTCACGTTTTCCTGCGGCACGGCGTGGGTGATTTGATCCCCACTGGGATCGAGCCCGACCACCGTGCTGAAATGCGCGGCGAGGCGTTTGGTCAGTTGACCGTTACCGCACCCGACATCGACCGCGAGCCTCCTGTCAGGGGCCACCGAGGCCAGGTAGGCC
>NZ_JBQPXM010000033.1:0-1082 GCF_052245235.1 Pseudomonas sp. B392_1p | reverse complement strand
GCCAATCAGGCGCACGCCTTCAGCATCGACAGCGGCAACCCCGACCTCACCATGAGTCTGGACACCACCGTTCGCTACAACCAGGGCTGGCGGGTCGATGGCCGCGACAAGACGCTGGCCAACAACGTCAACTTCGACGAAGGCAACTACCTGTTCGACAAGGGCGACGTCGTTCTCTCGCGCCTGGACATCTTCAGCGAGTTCGACCTCAACTGGAACAACCAGTACGGCCTGCGCATCAGCGGCGCGGCCTGGTACGACCACAACTTCCCCGACAAGAGCCAAAGCGCCCCCGGCATGGAAGCCATGGCCAACTACCAGGGCAACCGCTACTCCGGCCTGGTCAAGCGCTACTACGCCGGCCCGTCCGCCGAGTTCCGCGACTATTTCGCCTGGGGCAACTTCAACATCGGCTCCACCGACCTGAACCTCAAGGCCGGCAGCTTCGCCTGGCTGCCGGGCGAATACCTGTTCGGCAACGGCAGCAGCATGTCCTACTCGATGTCGCCGAACGACGGCCTGCTGAGCGACCTCAGCCCCGGCGCCTCGGCCAAGGAAACCGCCCTGCCGATCGGCCAGGTCGCAGCCAACTGGCAGCTCATGCCCGAACTGTCGCTGATGTTGCAGTACACCTACGAGTTCGAACCTTCTCGCGTCTCCGAAGGCGGCACCTACTTCGCCGTGGCCGACGGTGGCTTGTTTGGCCCGGATTACCTGGCCCCCACCGTGACCCGCGAGGATGCGCGTGAAGGCGACAATGGCGATATCGCGGTCGGCCTGCGCTGGTCCCCCGACTGGGCCAACGATGGCAGCTTCGGTTTGTGGTACCGCAAGTTCGACGACAAAAACGCCAGTTGGGCTAACCAGGTTGTCGTAGGCGGTGCCTATCCGGGAGCCCAGCGTTATGCTCGCGCTGTCTATGCCAAGGACATCGAGCTGTACGGTCTGACCTGGAACGGTGTCTATAAATCGGTGGGCATCGGCGCGGAAGTCAACTACCGCAAGAACATGCCGCTGAACTCGTCGCACCCTGTGGGGGCGTACATCGCTGTTGGCCAACCGGAACCGTCCAACCTGGATGG
>NZ_JBQPXM010000032.1:0-1439 GCF_052245235.1 Pseudomonas sp. B392_1p | reverse complement strand
ATCGAGGGGCAATTGACCCTATCGCAATACCAGAACTCCTATCACGTCTCGGTTCATCCCCGTGCCGGCCGTGGCTCGCCCTTGGAGATCGTTCTGGGCTCTGCCAAGGTTCAACGAAAGGTGCAGCTGTTTGTTCCTCATTATCTGGCGATCCCATCCGTTGTCTCGCAAACTCATTTGCTGGGAACCGTGCCCAAACCACTCGCCGAGCACTTTGCGCGACAGTACTCCTTGCAAGTTTTTCCCTTCCCGTTGGCCATGTCGCCCGTTCAGGTCAGCCTGATCTGGCACAGGCAGCAAGATGCATCCGTGGGACTTAAGTGGTTGCGAAAGCAGCTCTCCGCGATAACAACCCCCGAATGAATCTGAGGACAACGTCCTCTTTTGGCTGGTTTCTGCTTGAGTGACTGGGGGCCGGTTTCGGTCATTCGTGACGGGCAGCTACGACCCTGAGGGAACATCCGCCAAATCCTCGGATCCCGCCCTGATCCTGACTTCGCCTCAAGACGCTGGATGAACCTCTGTAGAGATCGATGATTGCGCAGCGGTGGGTAACTTCGCTGATTGCCCCACTTTATCCCGACCTTGAAACCAGTGGCTTACCTTCGCTGGCGGTGAGCTCGACATTAGCAGTCACTTCCATCTCAATCGGCGTAGCGGGCGACGTGGCTGACATGGACATGGATGCCCACCGTGCGCTGTGCCGTCGAGAGGAACGGGTGCAGCCCTCAACGAAGGATTCGCTGTGGGTGAGTCCCACTGACAGGGGCACTCATAATTGTCCAATCCTCATGTTGATGGGCCAAGTGATCGAGTGCCGGATCGCGGGGTCACCCCATAGCTCGGCGATGTCTGTGGCGAAGCGATGAAGGACTTCCTCTCGCCCGGATTCCTTGGCGCTGCGCACCGCCGACCAGGTCGAGACATAGCCGAGGAACTCTTCGAGGCACCACTCGAGGTGAATGGCGATCGAAGGGCCTTCCAACTCGGTAAAGGGAAAATCGAGGGTTGCGTAGCCGCTGTCCACCAGCTTGCGTTCGGCGGGCCAGTACGGGCCGATCTCGTGCCAGTAGAACTGCTCGAAGCGAGCCCCCAGCGGGCCGCCCAGGCACAGCACGCCATAACTGATCAGCGCCAGAATCGCATTCGGTACCGCCACCCGGCGGGCCTCGCTATAAAACTTGGGCAGGTCGAACCAGTGCGCAGCCTGTGCGGCAGTAATCAGGCTGGCACAGCGGCCTGGAAGCGGAAGGGCTTCCGCCGATGCACTGGCGTAGCTCACGTTTTCCTGCGGCACGGCGTGGGTGATCTGATCCCCACTGGGATCGAGCCCGACCACCGTGCTGAAATGCGCGGCGAGGTGTTTGGTCAGTTGACCGTTACCGCACCCGACATCGACCGCGAGCCTCCTGTCAGGGGCCACCGAGGCCAGGTAGGCC
>NZ_JBQPXM010000031.1:0-1958 GCF_052245235.1 Pseudomonas sp. B392_1p | reverse complement strand
ATCACGTTGAAGAACGAGCGGTTCATCGCCTTGCACATGATGTAGGAGAGGATCGCGCCTGAGGAACCCACCAGGGAGCCGGCGATGATCAGCATCGAGTTGTTCAGCGAGAAGCCGATGCCGGCCGCCGCCCAGCCCGAATAGCTGTTGAGCATCGATACCACCACCGGCATGTCGGCGCCGCCGATGGGAATGATGATCAGCACGCCGATCACGAACGCCAACGCCACCAGCAGCGCAAAGGCCGAGATATCGCCGGTGAAGGTGTAGACCAGGCCGAGGCCGACAATCGCCAGGCCGACCACCAGGTTGAGCAGGTGCTGGCCCTTGAACTGCACCGGAGCGCCTTGGAACAGGCGGAACTTGTACTTGCCCGAGAGCTTGCCGAAGGCAATCACCGAACCGGAGAAGGTGATTGCACCGATGGCCGCACCGAGGAACAGCTCCAGGCGGTTACCGGCCGGAATCGGGTCGGCCATGCTGGCGACGATGCCCAGCGACTGCGGCTCGACGACCGCGGCAATGGCAATGAAGACCGCGGCCAGGCCGATCATGCTGTGCATGAAGGCGACCAGCTCCGGCATCTTGGTCATTTCCACGCGCTTGGCCATGATCGAGCCGGCGGTGCCGCCGATCAGCAGGCCGACGATGACGTAGCCGATGCCCTGGGTGGCCCCCCCTTCTCTTAAAGAGAGCGCGCCGAGCTTGTAGATCAGCCCCACGGTAGTGACGATGGCGATGGCCATGCCGAGCATGCCGAACAGGTTGCCGCGCCGCGAGGTGGTCGGGTGCGAAAGGCCCTTGAGGGCTTGAATGAAAAACACCGAGGCGATCAGGTAGAGAACAGTAATCAGGTTCATGCTCATGGCTTACTTCTCCACCGAGGCCTTCGGAGCCTTCTTCTTGAACATTTCCAGCATGCGGCGGGTAACCAGGAAGCCACCGAACACGTTGACGGCGGCCAATGCCACGGCCAGGGTGCCCATGACCTTGCCCAGCGGGGTGACGGTCAGCGCGGCAGCCAGCATGGCGCCAACGATGACAATGGCGGAAATCGCGTTGGTCACCGCCATCAGCGGGGTGTGCAGGGCCGGGGTGACGTTCCAGACCACGTGGTAGCCAATGTAGATGGCCAGCACGAAGATGATCAGGTTGTAGATACCGTCGGAAATCAAATCCATGTCGCGATCCTTCCCTTAGCCGTTGTGGCGCACGACCTCACCGCCTGTGCACATCAGGCACGCGGCGACGATGTCGTCTTCGAGGTTGAGGTGGAACTGGCCGTCCTTGTCGATGACCAGCTTGAGGAAATCCAGCAGGTTGCGGGCATAGAGGGCCGAGGCATCGGCCGGCACCATGGCGGCCAGGTTGCTGTGGCCGACAATGGTTACGCCATGTTGCATGACCACTTGATCGGCAACAGTCAGCGGGCAGTTGCCACCTTGTGCCGCGGCCAGGTCGATGATCACCGAGCCGGGCTTCATCTCGGCGACCGTGGCTTCCTGCAGCAGGGTGGGCGCCTGGCGGCCCGGAATCAGGGCGGTGGTAATGACGATGTCGGCCTGCTTGGCGCGCTCGTGCACCGCCTTGGCCTGGCGTTCCATCCAGGATTGCGGCATCGGACGGGCATAGCCGCCGACGCCTTGGGCGCATTCACGCTCTTCATCGGTCTCGAACGGCACCTCGACGAACTTGGCGCCAAGCGATTCGATTTGTTCCTTCACGGCCGGGCGCACGTCGGAGGCCTCGATCACCGCGCCCAGACGTTTGGCGGTGGCAATGGCCTGCAAACCGGCCACCCCGGCGCCGAGAATCAGCACACGGGCGGCTTTCACGGTCCCGGCGGCGGTCATCAGCATGGGCATGAAGCGCGGGTAATGATGCGCGGCGAGCAGTACGGCCTTGTAGCCAGCGATGTTGGCCTGGGAGGACAAGACGTCCAGGCTCTGCGCGCGGGA
>NZ_JBQPXM010000030.1:0-3071 GCF_052245235.1 Pseudomonas sp. B392_1p | reverse complement strand
CAACAGTTGCCTCAGACATCGCCTCACCAAACGTCAGGCACCACACCCAATGGACTTGCAGATCATTGCATCTATCACATCCGCTCCGGGCAGCATCGTCGGCGCAACTGTCGCGGCCGTAGCTGCTGTGCCGGCAGGCAAAACATTCCTTTTCCATGAAAAGCGATCCATACCCCCCAGGGGCAAGTGGACGCAGCTATCACGATCGACCGGTTCTCAATGAGGAGGAAGTATGCATTACATCTATGAGCAGGATGTCGCGCTGAAGACGCGTGACGGCGTGACACTGGTGGCAGATATCATCCGCCCGGCAGAAGGAACAGCGCCGACGGTGCTTCAGCGTACCCCCTACGGTCGCAGTATGGTGATGGCGGCGATGGGGCAAGGCTCGATCGTAACGCCTACTCTCGCCCTGGTGCAGGCCGGATACGCGGTAATGTTTCAAGACGCACGCGGTACGGGGGCGTCGGGGGGCGTGTTCGAACCGAAGGTCAACGAGGTTGCCGACGGGGAGGACACCATCGGCTGGCTGCGTGAACAGCCCTGGTCGGACGGGACGGTAGCCGGGGCTGGAGCGTCGTACATGGGCATGACGCAGTGGGCCATGGCAATTGGCCAAACGCCGGGGCTAAAGGCCATTGCGCCGGCCACGGCCGCGACCGATTGGTACTCGAACCTCTGGTACTCAAAGGGCGGCGCGATGTCGCTGAGTCTCAATACGTACTGGAACGCGATGATGTATGCGGGCCAGGAGCAGCGCGGGTTGGCACAGGGGAGCATTGCTGATCCGTCCACCCTGATGCGCCTCGGAGGCGCTTTGGTCAACCCGCTGGCGATGAACCATGACACTCCCCTGGCTGCGCTTCCCTTGCACGGCGTTGGCCGCTGGTTCGATGACTGGATCGCCCGCCCCGATGCCGGCCAGTACTGGCAGAGCCAGGACTGGTCGAGTCCGGAACACATGGCCAAGGTGAGCGTGCCGGTGCTGTCACTTGGCGGCTGGTATGACCTGAAGATCAACGGCACCGTCGAAGGCTTCCTCGGCGTCAGGGCGCATGGCGGCTCCGTTGATGCGCGCGAGAAGTCCCGTCTCGTTATCGGGCCCTGGGACCACAGGAGCACCAGCGGACGTTACCCGGATCGCTACTTCGGGCCACTTGCGCCGGCGAATCCCGCTGCTGAGGGCATCGCGTTCTTCGATGAGCATGTCCGTGGCATCGTGCCGAAGACTCCCGCGCCACGCGTACGCATTTTCGTCATGGGCATCGACCAGTGGCGCGACGAATCCGACTGGCCGCTACCCGACACCCGCTACACCGACTACCACCTGAACAGTGCAGGCTCCGCAGCAACGCGCCACGGCGACGGAGCGCTGCAAAGGGCCCCGGCTGCAAGTGACGCAGTAGATACCTTCACTTACGACCCTCGCAACGCGATTGCCACCGCCGGTGGAGCGTTGCTTCCCGACGAGCCGGGGTTGATCGGCCCTGTCGATCAGTCAGTTATTGATGGCCGTGATGACATCCTCTGCTACGCCAGCGAAGTGCTGGAGAAACCGCTTGAGGTCACCGGACACGTTGAACTCAAGGTGTTCGTATCCTCGGATGCGCTGGACACGGACATCACCGCAAAGCTGGTCGATGTGTTCCCCGATGGCCGCGCAATCAATCTGTGCGACGGCATCCTGCGCCTGCGCTACCGCGACAGTCTCGCGGAGCCGAAGCCCCTGGTTCCCGGCGAGGTCTATGAGGTCACGGTGAATCTAGGGGTGACCTCGAACGTGTTCCTTCCCGGTCACCGGCTGCGTCTTGACCTGTCGAGCAGCAACTTCCCGCGCTTTGATCGCAACACCAACACGGGCGGATTCATCGCTGGCGAATCCATCAGCGATGCGGTGGTGGCAACGAACAGCGTGCATCATGGGCCTGCCAAACCGAGCCGCCTGATCCTCCCGATCATCGAACGGTAGGCATCGTGCAGCAGGGGTGTCCCGTGCATTCGGGGACACCCCAGGGCCATCGCCCTATGGCGTTTCTTATGCCCAGCCGTTTCTGAACGGCCTTTCGTCCAGCCTCCAGCCTTCCAACACTGTTTCAGCTCTTCAAACGCAGGGCGCAATTGCCCTGTGACGGCTATTGCACGAGATAATGACACTATGTAGTATCATTTCGGAATACTGAACGATGTTTCGTAAAGATCATCGGCAGCCTTGAGGAAACGGCTTACCGCGTCGGGCTTTTCAGGGGGCGGTGCGGCACCGAGCAGCCACTGGGTGAAATGCGGAGCGAGGATCAGATCGAGGAACAACCGGGAAAAGATGTCCAGTGAACGGAACTTCACCACGCCGCGTTCCTGTGCTTTTTCCAGCAGTGCGGTGACGACGCCCTGGGCGCTGTGCTCGCCATAGATATTGAGGGCGTGTCGGGCTTCGGGGGGGATGCGTTCACTTTCGCCGATGGCGATTCGGTACATCGCCAGCGTCTGCGGATTATCCAGCGCCTGGGCATAGGCTCTGGCGATGCCAACCAGGGTGCTGGCGAGGTCTGGCGCATCAGGTGTCCGCCGCACCGCGTCGGCGATGGCATCAACGCAGTCGGTCAGGGTGGCCACGAACAGGCCTTCCTTGCTCTGAAAAAGCAGATAGATCGTCCGTTTGGTGATCTGTGATTCGCGGGCGATGGCGTCGAGTGATGTGCCGTTCAATCCGTGAGTGACGAACAGCTTGCGGGCTGCGCCAAGGATGCGCCGGTGCCTGGACTCGGCTTCGGCCGCGTTCACCGGCCCAGGGCGGGTATGACCCGGCTTGGTTGGTACGATAGTTTTCAACGGTAGCAATCCGGACTCCTCTAACCGGGGTACAGGGCAATCGGGTGAGTACTGTAGGAGCGAATTTATTCGCGAAACTCGCGATGAAATCGCGAATAAAGCGGAACGCCGCCCGTTCGATCCTGCAAAAGCTTTGCGTGGTCTTCACCGCCGAGTTTCGGTCTTGTTGGCTTCACCCGATTGCCTTGAAGCGGGGTAATGGTTGGCTTGGAAAATAGCAATGGCTATGTCTGAGTCAACGGTTT
>NZ_JBQPXM010000029.1:0-3458 GCF_052245235.1 Pseudomonas sp. B392_1p | reverse complement strand
GGGCCGTCAGCAGCCGAGCAGACCAGGATCGCGCCGTCCATCTGGGCAGCACCGGTGATCATGTTCTTCACATAGTCAGCGTGACCCGGGCAGTCAACGTGCGCGTAGTGACGGGTCGGGGAATCATATTCAACGTGCGAAGTGTTGATGGTGATACCACGAGCCTTTTCTTCCGGCGCGTTGTCGATCTGGTCGTAACCCTTGGAAGTACCACCGCTGCCGAACACTTCGGCGCAGACGCGGGTCAGGGCTGCGGTCAGCGTGGTCTTGCCATGGTCAACGTGACCGATGGTGCCAACGTTGAGGTGCGGTTTGCTACGTTCAAATTTTTCTTTAGCCATTGAGCCCGTCTCCCATCGCAGAATTATCGGTTCACGTAACCATAAAACAAAGGCAGATATCTTCATATCTGCCTTTTAAATGTGGAGCTCATGAGCGGATTTGAACCGCTGACCTCACCCTTACCAAGGGTGTGCTCTACCAACTGAGCTACATGAGCGTAACATTTTGACAAACAGCAAATCTGGAGCGGGTAGCGGGAATCGAACCCGCATCATCAGCTTGGAAGGCTGAGGTTCTACCACTAAACTATACCCGCTAACTTGCTATTTACGCTTATTTGGTGGAGGGAGAAGGATTCGAACCTTCGAAGTCGATGACGTCAGATTTACAGTCTGATCCCTTTGGCCACTCGGGAACCCCTCCAAAGTGCGCGAAATTCTATCTGAATCCCTCGCAGTGTCAAGCACTTTCTCTATTAAAATCTTAGAGTTAGCGTCGCCTGACACAGGCTTCGTGGCAGTTTTGACAGCAACGGCCACAAAGCGGGCGCCATTTTAGGTAAATTAGGGAGCGGATGCAACAGCGTTTTCACACGGATTTTGCTGTTGCTGCAAACCAGAAAAATCCTTGGCTAACCGCACCAGCAAGTCATCTCCAATTAAATAACTGCTCCGCGGGGCGACCTGCAGCCAGAACGTGCGCGACGCCCGCCTTAGCTCCCGCAACTCGGCCGCGTACCCTATGCTCCGCATGCGCTGAAGCACGCTGCGCGCCGAATCATTACGCGAAAAAATACCCAAGGAAATACCGTTAGCCAAATCGCCCTGGGTAATCAGATAGCTGTCAACGGCTCGTGACTGCAGCTCTTTCAATTGTCGCAAAGCAGCTTCGCGCGAACCCAACGGTGCCAGGTAAACCCAATAATCGACACCTGCCTCGGCTTCACGCTCATGCACATTCGACATGATGTCCAGACTAAGAAGACGCTGCTCAAGAGCTGCAGCGTCAGCCTGGTGCTCGAACCCTCCAAGGAACAGACATTGCGTTGCATCTGCCACGCCCGCATTCTTTGAAGCAGACGCACGCTTGTAAACCTCTTCACTGATCAGACGAATTTGATCTTTTTCGCCACTGTGAAGCGTAAAGGGGGAAACGGATTGCGCCAAACCTGGAAGCTGCTGCTGATTCCAAACGAAATAAAATATATTTATTACCAGCAGCAGGAGGAATAACCAGCGCATTTCTACCTCAGAATTGGGCAAGCCAAAGCGAGACCCGCAAACACCAGATCCGGCACTAGCCGAGCGCTTGGAATCTGCTCACAGACCAGCCCAGCATCTCCGCCAGTTAGGAACGTCTCGAAATCATCTCGCCAATATTCATGTGCAATCTCAAGCTGACCGCGTATAAAACCCCGCAGCATCAACATACACCCACGCTCAACGGCCTCAATCGTGGACCGTCCAGGAGATTGACTGTATAACGATGCCACTACCGACTCGTCACCATAGCGGATCTTTCGAGTATGAGTCCGTAACTGATCACGCATTAATGGCATTCCGGGACAGATGAAACCACCCAGATGCTGACCATCCGGGGCGATGAAATCAGCCGTGATCGCAGTACCCACATCAATCACTAGACAAGCCTTTTGGGCCGACTGGTATGCACCTACCATCGCCAGCCAACGGTCCAGACCTAGACGCGTGTAATCTTCATAACCATTGCGAACTCCAGCAAGCTCCCGTGCTGGCTGCGCGCAAACGCTACTGAGCCCGAAGCGTGCCTTTAATAACGAAACCAGGCGATCTGTCTCTTCAGCACTGCGCACACTGACCAATCGACAAGCTTGCGGCTGGTTATTTACCAACGCCGCCAGGTCGCCCAGCAGCTTTTCTTCGCTATTTGCCAAACCGCCTTCAGCCAACGCCCCCGCCTGCGTAATGATGCGCCACTTGATCAAGCTATTACCGCAGTCCAGCTCAAGAATCATCATGCAACCTCAGACTGAGCTCACCACCGCTATACCGTTGCTCACAACCTTTTACGAGCAAACGCAAAGCCCCATCTGCATGTATCCCCAGAACCTGCCCATGCACGGGCTCACCACCGGCCGACAGTACCACCTGCCGCCCCTGCCAGAGATGCTCTCGCTCCCACTCATCGAGCAGCGCTGCGAAACCTAGTCCATTTTGCTTTGACAAATAGTCTGCAAGAAAGCAGTTCAACCGGCTGACCAGGTGATTCCGATCCTGCCTGGAGCCCGTAGAAAGCAGCACCGATGTCCACGGACGATCAATGGCATTCGACTCTGCCCGCATGTTGACGTTGATGCCAATACCGATCACCACATGACAGATATCTGTGGGATCACCTATCAGCTCCAACAGGATCCCGGCAATTTTTTGGTTGCCCACCAGTATGTCATTCGGCCACTTCAAGCCCGCCCTCTCAACCCCCGCCTCGCGCAATACACGAAGCGCGGCGAGCCCAACAACAAGACTCAGACCTTCCAGCATCCGAGCCCCCTGATCAAGCCGGAGCACCAAGCTGTAGTAAATATTCTCAGCACATGGGCTAACCCATTCTCGCCCTCTTCGCCCTCTGCCAGCGAGTTGTTGCTCAGCGAGGACGATAAAGGGCGCCGCAAGCCCACTTGCTACCAACCGCAATGACTCGGCATTAGTCGAATCCAGCACATCCTTTACGATTACCGATTCCAGTTGCAGGGCACTTCCATCAATTCGCTCACAATCAAGTAGTAGCAATGGCTCCGCCAAGCGATAGCCGCGGCCACGAACCCTATGAATTGCTACGTGATGCTGAAGCTCTAGTTGTTCAATTTGCTTCCACACTGCCGCCCGGCTGATGCCTAACTGCTTTCCAAGCGTTTCACCTGAGTGAAAACTGCCGTCCTGGATCAATCTCAGTAATTCCAGCATTCATGCTCACTCCATGAAGAGGTGCGCATCATATCGGCCCGCAGCAAGCTTGCAAAGAAACCGGTTCAGGCCTTAGAAGACTTAGTCTCTCACGGTCTGTCTACACGCCAGCGGAGCCGAGGCTCCCGACGCAGCCCACTTTTTTTGATCGCCAGGGTTTTCCGCGCACACAGACAAAACCCCAACCCGCGTGCGCGGATTGGGGTTTTGGGTTTAGGCGCTTGACGATGACCT
>NZ_JBQPXM010000028.1:0-3488 GCF_052245235.1 Pseudomonas sp. B392_1p | reverse complement strand
TCCGTGGCCGGCGAAAGCGTCTGGGATCACCCGTTCCTGTGGGGCTCCAAGCGTACCGGTCCGGACCTGGCCCGTGTCGGCGGTCGTTACTCCGATGATTGGCACCGTGCGCACCTGTACAACCCACGCAACGTGGTGCCCGAGTCGATCATGCCCGCCTACCCCTGGCTAGTAGAGAACAAACTCGACGGCAAAGACACCGCGGCCAAGATGAAAGCCTTGCGCACCCTCGGCGTGCCCTATAGCGATGACGACATCGCCGGAGCCCGCAACGCGGTGAAAGACAAGACCGAAATGGACGCCATGGTCGCCTACCTGCAAGTGCTCGGCACTGCGCTCACGAACAAACGGTAACGGCGAATGGATATCGGGATACTGCGTGGCCTGGGAACCATTCTGGTGTTTGCCGCCTTCATTGGCGTGGTGGCCTGGGCTTACAACAGCAAGCGGCAGTGCGCCTTCAACGAAGCCGCCAACCTGCCTTTTGCCGACGACCCCGAACCCATCTCGCACAACCAGCAAGTCTCTAGGAGTAACCAAGAATGACTTCTTTCTGGAGCTGGTATATCACCCTGCTCACCCTCGGCTCCCTGGTGGCGCTGCTCTGGTTGGTTTTTGCCACCCGCAAGGGCGAATCCAAAGGCACCACCGAAAAGACCATGGGCCACTCGTTCGATGGCATCGAGGAGTATGACAACCCACTGCCCAAGTGGTGGTTCCTGCTATTCATCGGCACCATCGGCTTTGCCGTGCTCTACCTGATCCTGTATCCCGGCCTGGGCAACTGGAAAGGCGTACTGCCGGGCTATGAAAACGGCTGGAGCCAGGTGGCGCAATGGGAACGCGAAGTCGCGCGCGCCGATGGGCAATACGGGCCGATCTTCGCCAAATATGCGGCGATGCCGCTGGAAGAAGTAGCCCGGGATGAACACGCGCAGAAAATGGGTGGACGCATGTTCGCCACCTACTGCTCGATCTGCCACGGCTCGGATGCCAAAGGCTCGATGGGCTTCCCCAACCTGGCCGATGACAATTGGCGCTGGGGCGGTTCGCCCAACGACATCAAGAGCAGCATTCTGCACGGCCGTACAGGCGTGATGCCGGCTTGGGGCGCAGTCATTGGTGAAGACGGTGTGAAAAACGTCGCAGCTTATGTGCGTCAGGATCTGGCCGGCCTGAAACTTCAGGAAGGCACCGAGGTCGATCTGCAAGCCGGCCAGCAGACCTACGCCAGCACCTGCGCGGTCTGTCACGGCGCCAACGGCGAAGGCATGGCCATGCTCGGCGCGCCCGCACTCAACAGCCCGGCCGGCTGGATTTACGGCTCGAGCCTGGCCCAGCTGCAGCAGACCATCCGCCATGGCCGCAACGGCCAAATGCCGGCTCAGGAGCAGTACCTTGGCGAAGACAAGGTGCATGTATTGGCCGCCTATGTACTGAGCTTGTCGCAGCAATAAGCGGTCAGTTGCAAGGGCACAGGGAAGTGCCCTATCACGCTCTCCGGGATTGATGCCTCCTGCGCAAAACCCTACGACTCGATGTGACGGATTGTCGCACTTGGTCGCTCATTTGCCCCTATTCGGGCTAGTCGCCGTACCATATCCGCCGCAACTTGACCGCGACAATGTCCCAATGATCTGGTTTTCCGACCAGAGGTTTTCATTGAGCCTCAAATTGGACGCAAAGCCTTGATTTATATGGGCCCGGAAACCGTTCAGAAATGCCAACTCGTTTGCATTGACCACCCGGTTTCTCCATACTTGCCGCCGTTTTTCGCCTCGTGCGTGCCTCTAACCGTGGAACCCCAAAAATGAGTACAGCAATCAATCAGACTGCTTATAACTATAAGGTGGTCCGCCAGTTCGCCATTATGACGGTGGTCTGGGGGGTCATTGGTATGGGTATAGGTGTGTTAATCGCCGCCCAGCTTGTATGGCCGCAGCTCAACTTCGACACGGCCTGGCTCAGCTTCGGTCGTCTGCGTCCGCTGCACACCAACGCGGTGATTTTCGCGTTTGGCGGCTGCGCTCTGATGGCCACTTCCTTTTACGTGGTTCAGCGCACCTGCCAGGCGCGTCTGATCTCCGATGGCCTTGCCGCATTCACCTTCTGGGGCTGGCAGGCTGTTATCGTCCTGGCGGTGATCACCCTGCCGCAGGGTTTCACCAGTTCCAAGGAATACGCTGAACTGGAATGGCCGATCGACATCCTCCTCGGGATTGTCTGGATCACCTACGCCGTCGTGTTCTTCGGCACCATCATGAAGCGCACCACCAAGCACATTTATGTGGGCAACTGGTTCTACGGCGCGTTCATCCTGGTGACGGCGATGCTGCACATCGTCAACAACCTGGAAATCCCGGTTACCTGGTTCAAGTCCTACTCGCTCTACTCCGGCGCCACTGACGCCATGGTGCAGTGGTGGTACGGGCACAACGCCGTGGGCTTCTTCCTGACCACCGGCTTCCTGGGCATGATGTACTACTTCGTACCCAAGCAAGCCGGCCGTCCGGTCTACTCCTATCGCCTGTCCATCGTGCACTTCTGGGCGCTGATCACCCTGTACATCTGGGCCGGTCCGCACCACCTGCACTACACCGCACTGCCGGACTGGGCGCAGTCCCTGGGCATGGTAATGTCGATCATCCTGTTGGCTCCGAGCTGGGGCGGCATGATCAACGGCATGATGACCCTGTCGGGCGCCTGGCATAAGCTGCGCACCGACCCGATCCTGCGTTTCCTGGTCGTGTCCCTGGCGTTCTACGGCATGTCGACCTTCGAAGGTCCGATGATGGCCATCAAGACCGTCAACGCCCTGTCCCACTACACCGACTGGACCATCGGCCACGTACACGCCGGCGCCCTCGGCTGGGTGGCAATGATTTCCATCGGCGCCCTGTACCACATGACCCCGAAGGTGTTCGGCCGCGAAGAGATGTACAGCATCCCGCTGATCAACGCCCACTTCTGGCTGGCCACCATCGGCACCGTGCTGTACATCGCCTCCATGTGGGTCAACGGTATCACCCAGGGTCTGATGTGGCGCGCAGTCAACCAGGACGGCACCCTCACCTATTCGTTCGTTGAAGCGCTGGAAGCCAGCCACCCCGGTTTCTTCGTACGTGCCCTGGGCGGTGCGTTCTTCCTGACCGGCATGCTGCTGATGGCCTACAACACCTGGCGCACCGTGCGCGCGGCCAAGCCTGAAGAAATTGAAGCCGCTGCGAAGTTCACGGTTCAAGGAGCCCATTAATGAAATCGCACGAGATACTCGAGAAGAACATCGGTCTGCTGACCTTCTTCATGATCATCGCCGTGAGCATCGGCGGTCTGACTCAGATCGTCCCGCTGTTCTTCCAGGACGTGGTCAACGAGCCGGTGGAAGGCATGAAGCCCTACACCGCGCTGCAGCTGGAAGGTCGCGACCTGTACATCCGTGAAGGCTGCGTCGGCTGCCACTCGCAGATGATCCGTCCGTTCCGTGCTGA
>NZ_JBQPXM010000027.1:0-4196 GCF_052245235.1 Pseudomonas sp. B392_1p | reverse complement strand
CCGATGAGTTTCTTCACCGTTTCCGGGGTCGCAGCCACGCGGGTTTCCCCGGTGTGAGTTTCTAGAGGAATGCCGATAAGCACTTCCTGTCTCCTACTTGATCGTTATTTTTATCGCCCCGGCCACACCATGTGGATGGGTTGAGACACCTCACCCGAAGGTCTAATACCAAAGGGGAGGGGCGCGGCATTGTGCAGGTCTGTCGAGGAGCCTTCAACCGTTTTGAAGCAAAACATTCAGAGGACTACAAGTCCATTAATGACTGGCCGTTCTGATGATTTTGCCCCTTAACAAGGTAGCGGACTTGTTCGCTCATTGCGGGCAAGCAAGAAATTTGCATAGAAACCATCGTGAGCTTGGTTTTTTAACCAAATTACCCGCAGCGACTAAGTGAAGCAGAGCGCTAAACGAACGGCATGCGTAAAAGTTGCGGGTTTCATAGGCGTATGCATGCCGTCCTGTAGTGTTTTAGGAAAGCCACTACATAATGGTTTCAGTCTCTGGGGAGAACTGCCGATAGCTTTGGGCCTCGCTCATCAGCCAATCGCGAAACGAGCCCAATGCAGCTGACTCAGCTTTGCGATCAGGGATCATCAGGTAATAGGCTTTGTCGTTATGGCTGGCCTGTGGATGGGCAATGATCAATTGACCGCTGGCCAGTTCCTGCTCGATTAAAAAAGCAGGGATCAGCGCCACACCCATTTCATGTATGGCCGCTTGAGCCAGCATGGAAAACAGCTCATAGCGCGGCCCGGTGAGATCTCTGGCTACGTGTATGCCTTGTGATTCGAACCACTGGCGCCAGGCATAAGGGCGAGTGCTCTGTTGTAGCAGTGGCAGGCCGGCGAGCTGTTCCGCATCCAGAGTTGGCTGCCCTTTCAGCCAGGCTGGACTGCATACCGGAACGCTGGATTCGGGCATCAGATAATGCGCCTGGGTGCCTGACCAGTTGGCATCGCCAAAATAGATTGCGGCGTCGAACTGTGTATCGGCGAACAGGAAAGGGCGAGTGCGAGTGTTCAGGTTGACGGTGACCTGAGGGTGCTGCTGCTGAAAACTATTAAGGCGCGGCAGTAGCCAGCGCGTGGCGAAGGTCGGCACCACGGCCAGTTCCAGATTCATCGCGCCCTGCTCGCCCATGATCGACAAGGTGTCGCGCTCGACAGCATCGAGCTGGGCCGCGACCCGGCGACTGTAGGACAGGCCGGCTTCGGTCAGCACCACGCCGCGGCGCGAACGTCGAAACAGGTCCAGACCCAGGAAGGCTTCTAAAGCACCGATCTGGCGGCATACTGCACTTTGCGTCAACGCCAGCTCTTCGGCAGCTCGGGTAAAGCTTTGATGGCGTGCCGCAGCCTCGAAGGCGATCAATGCGGCGGTACTGGGAATCTTGCGGCGCATACGACAAGCTCACTGATGATGACGAATGAAAGCGGTCTTATGCTGTCACGGAGTGAGTAAAGCGCACAACTGGGTGCGTAATCATCGTTTGCAACGCTTTTCCTATGCCGCTTAGGATTCCCTTCATTCCAGGGTGCTGTACAGCGCCCGGGCTCTATATATAAGAAGAGGTGACTCATGGCCGATAAAGCACGTTTCAACTGGGAAGACCCGCTGCTGCTCGATCAGCAGCTGAGCGAAGAAGAACGCATGGTGCGCGACAGCGCCCAGCAGTTCGCCGCTGACAAGCTGGCGCCGCGGGTGCTGGAAGCCTTCCGGCATGAACAGACCGATCCGAAGATCTTCCGCGAAATGGGTGAGACCGGCCTGCTCGGCGCTACTATTCCGGAAGCCTACGGTGGCAGCGGCCTTAACTATGTCTGCTACGGCCTGATCGCGCGCGAAGTGGAACGCATCGATTCCGGCTATCGCTCGATGATGAGTGTGCAGTCCTCGCTGGTGATGGTGCCGATCTTTGAATTCGGCAATGAAACGACCAAGCAGAAGTACCTTCCCAAGCTGGCCAGTGGCGAATATATCGGCTGCTTCGGCCTGACCGAGCCGAATCATGGCTCTGATCCAGGTTCAATGATCACCCGCGCCAAAAAGGTCGAGGGCGGCTATCGGCTGACCGGCAGCAAGATGTGGATCACCAACAGTCCGATCGCCGATGTCTTTGTGGTGTGGGCCAAGGACGATGCCGGCGAAATCCGCGGCTTCGTGCTGGAAAAAGGGTGGCAAGGCCTGAGCGCTCCGGCGATCCACGGCAAGGTGGGCCTGCGCGCCTCGATCACCGGTGAGATTGTCATGGACAATGTATTTGTCCCGGAAGAAAACGCCTTCCCCGAGGTGCGCGGCCTGAGGGGTCCGTTCACCTGCCTGAACTCGGCACGCTATGGCATCAGCTGGGGAGCGCTGGGCGCCGCCGAAGACTGCTGGCACACCGCGCGCCAGTATGTACTGGATCGTCAGCAGTTCGGCCGACCTCTGGCCGCCAACCAACTGATCCAGAAAAAGCTTGCCGACATGCAGACCGAGATCACCTTGGGTTTGCAAGGCTGCCTACGCCTGGGGCGCATGAAAGATGAAGGCACGGCGGCGGTGGAAATCACCTCACTCATGAAGCGCAACAGTTGCGGCAAGGCGCTGGACGTCGCCCGTCTGGCCCGCGACATGCTGGGTGGGAATGGCATCAGCGACGAGTTCGGTATTGCGCGCCATTTGGTCAACCTGGAAGTGGTCAACACTTACGAAGGCACCCATGACATTCATGCGCTGATTCTTGGGCGCGCTCAAACCGGCATTCAGGCCTTCTATTAATAGAAGGGAAGGGGAGGTTCCATGTCTGGCGCGTTGTCCCATATTCGAGTGCTCGATTTGTCCCGTGTGTTGGCCGGCCCCTGGTGTGGGCAGATCCTGGGCGATCTGGGCGCCGACGTGATCAAAGTCGAGCGTCCTTTGCTCGGCGATGACACCCGCCATTGGGGGCCACCCTTCCTGAAGGACCAGGAGGGGCGAGAGACGGATGAGGCCGCCTATTACCTGGCGACCAATCGCAACAAGCAGTCGATCACCATTGATTTCACTCAGGCCGAGGGTCAGCAGCTGATCCGCGAACTGGTGGCCAAGTCGGATGTGCTGATCGAAAATTTCAAGGTGGGTGGCTTGGCGGCATATGGGCTGGACTACGCCACGCTGAAAACCATCAATCCCCGGCTGATCTACTGTTCGATTACCGGCTTCGGTCAGGACGGCCCCTACGCTAAGCGGGCGGGGTACGACTTCATGATTCAGGCCCTGGGCGGACTGATGAGCGTGACCGGGCGGGGTGATAACGAGGAAGGCGCGGGCCCTGTCAAAGTCGGTGTGGCACTCACGGATATCCTGACGGGGTTGTATGCCACTGTCGGTATTCTGGCTGCGCTCAATCAACGTGAGCAGAGCGGCATCGGCCAGCACGTCGACATGGCATTACTCGACGTACAGGTTGCCTGCCTGGCCAATCAGGCGATGAATTACCTGACTACAGGTGTTTCACCTCGGCGCCTGGGAAACGCTCATCCGAACATCGTGCCCTATCAGGATTTCCCCACGGCAGATGGCGACTTTATCCTCACCGTGGGTAATGACAGTCAGTTCCGCAAATTTTGCGAGGTGGCCGGGCATTCCGAGTGGGCCGACGATCCACGCTTTGCTACTAATAGTGCCCGCGTTGCCCATCGCACGCTGCTGATCCCGCTGATCAAGCAGGTCACCGTGTTCAGGAGCACCGCTGAATGGGTGGCCACACTGGAACAAGCGGGAGTGCCTTGCGGGCCGATCAATGATCTGGCACAGGTGTTCGCCGACCCGCAGGTGCAGGCGCGCGGGCTTAAGGTGGAAATGCCGCACCCGGTGGCCGGCCTTGTGGCGCAAGTGGCCAGCCCCATCAGGTTGTCTGACACGCCGGTCGAGTATCGCCAGGCGCCCCCTACTCTGGGCCAGCATACCGAGCAGATACTGCAGCAACTGCTGAACAAGACTGCTCGGCATATAGCTGATTTGCGTCAAGGTGGGGTCGTCTAGCCAGGCGCATCCTCAACCTGGCTAGAAGCTGTCGAGGCAATTTGTGACGAATATCAAAATAACCGTTGACGGCAGAATCCAGCGGCCTATAATGCGCCCCACTTCCGGTGCAGGCCTTACTGAAAACTCCTTGTAGATCAACGAGTTAAGCGGTTTGAAGAGTGTCGGAAGCTTCGCTTTTCGAAGCGAAG
>NZ_JBQPXM010000026.1:0-4838 GCF_052245235.1 Pseudomonas sp. B392_1p | reverse complement strand
CAGCAGATTGTTTGGGTGTTATATGGTCAAGCCTCACGGGCAATTAGTACAGGTTAGCTCAACGCCTCACAACGCTTACACACCCTGCCTATCAACGTCGTAGTCTTCGACGGCCCTTCAGGGGACTCAAGGTCCCAGTGAGATCTCATCTTGAGGCAAGTTTCCCGCTTAGATGCTTTCAGCGGTTATCTCTTCCGAACATAGCTACCCGGCAATGCCACTGGCGTGACAACCGGAACACCAGAGGTTCGTCCACTCCGGTCCTCTCGTACTAGGAGCAGCCCCTCTCAAATCTCAAACGTCCACGGCAGATAGGGACCGAACTGTCTCACGACGTTCTAAACCCAGCTCGCGTACCACTTTAAATGGCGAACAGCCATACCCTTGGGACCGGCTTCAGCCCCAGGATGTGATGAGCCGACATCGAGGTGCCAAACACCGCCGTCGATATGAACTCTTGGGCGGTATCAGCCTGTTATCCCCGGAGTACCTTTTATCCGTTGAGCGATGGCCCTTCCATACAGAACCACCGGATCACTAAGACCTACTTTCGTACCTGCTCGACGTGTCTGTCTCGCAGTCAAGCGCGCTTTTGCCTTTATACTCTACGACCGATTTCCGACCGGTCTGAGCGCACCTTCGTACTCCTCCGTTACTCTTTAGGAGGAGACCGCCCCAGTCAAACTGCCCACCATACACTGTCCTCGATCCGGATAACGGACCCGAGTTAGAACCTCAAAGTTGCCAGGGTGGTATTTCAAGGATGGCTCCACGCGAACTGGCGTCCACGCTTCATAGCCTCCCACCTATCCTACACAAACAAATTCAAAGTCCAGTGCAAAGCTACAGTAAAGGTTCACGGGGTCTTTCCGTCTAGCCGCGGATACACTGCATCTTCACAGCGATTTCAATTTCACTGAGTCTCGGGTGGAGACAGCGCCGCCATCGTTACGCCATTCGTGCAGGTCGGAACTTACCCGACAAGGAATTTCGCTACCTTAGGACCGTTATAGTTACGGCCGCCGTTTACCGGGGCTTCGATCAAGAGCTTCGCTTGCGCTAACCCCATCAATTAACCTTCCGGCACCGGGCAGGCGTCACACCCTATACGTCCACTTTCGTGTTTGCAGAGTGCTGTGTTTTTAATAAACAGTCGCAGCGGCCTGGTATCTTCGACCGGCATGAGCTTACGCAGTAAATGCTTCACCCTCACCGGCGCACCTTCTCCCGAAGTTACGGTGCCATTTTGCCTAGTTCCTTCACCCGAGTTCTCTCAAGCGCCTTGGTATTCTCTACCCAACCACCTGTGTCGGTTTGGGGTACGGTTCCTAGTTACCTGAAGCTTAGAAGCTTTTCCTGGAAGCATGGCATCAACCACTTCGCGTTCTAAAAGAACACTCGTCATCAGCTCTCGACCTTGAATTCCCGGATTTGCCTAAGAATTCGGTCTACCACCTTAAACACGGACAACCAACGCCGTGCTGGCCTAGCCTTCTCCGTCCCTCCATCGCAGTAACTAGAAGTACAGGAATATTAACCTGTTTCCCATCGACTACGCTCTTCAGCCTCGCCTTAGGGACCGACTAACCCTGCGTCGATTAACGTTGCGCAGGAACCCTTGGTCTTTCGGCGTGGGTGTTTTTCACACCCATTGTCGTTACTCATGTCAGCATTCGCACTTCTGATACCTCCAGCAAGCTTCTCAACTCACCTTCACAGGCTTACAGAACGCTCCTCTACCGCGTCACTTACGTGACACCCGTAGCTTCGGTGTATGGTTTGAGCCCCGTTACATCTTCCGCGCAGGCCGACTCGACTAGTGAGCTATTACGCTTTCTTTAAAGGATGGCTGCTTCTAAGCCAACCTCCTAGCTGTCTAAGCCTTCCCACATCGTTTCCCACTTAACCATAACTTTGGGACCTTAGCTGACGGTCTGGGTTGTTTCCCTTTTCACGACGGACGTTAGCACCCGCCGTGTGTCTCCCATGCTCGGCACTTGTAGGTATTCGGAGTTTGCATCGGGTTGGTAAGTCGGGATGACCCCCTAGCCGAAACAGTGCTCTACCCCCTACAGTGATACATGAGGCGCTACCTAAATAGCTTTCGAGGAGAACCAGCTATCTCCGAGCTTGATTAGCCTTTCACTCCGATCCACAGGTCATCCGCTAACTTTTCAACGGTAGTCGGTTCGGTCCTCCAGTCAGTGTTACCTAACCTTCAACCTGCCCATGGATAGATCGCCCGGTTTCGGGTCTATACCCAGCGACTAAAGCGCCCTATTAAGACTCGCTTTCGCTACGCCTCCCCTATTCGGTTAAGCTCGCCACTGAATATAAGTCGCTGACCCATTATACAAAAGGTACGCAGTCACCCAACAAAGTGGGCTCCCACTGCTTGTACGCATACGGTTTCAGGTTCTATTTCACTCCCCTCTCCGGGGTTCTTTTCGCCTTTCCCTCACGGTACTGGTTCACTATCGGTCAGTCAGTAGTATTTAGCCTTGGAGGATGGTCCCCCCATATTCAGACAAAGTTTCTCGTGCTCCGTCCTACTCGATTTCACGCCAAGGATGTTTTCGTGTACGGGGCTATCACCCACTACGGCGGCACTTTCCAGAGCCTTTCACTAACATCCAAGACGCTTAAGGGCTAATCCCCGTTCGCTCGCCACTACTAAGGGAATCTCGGTTGATTTCTGTTCCTCCGGGTACTTAGATGTTTCAGTTCCCCGGGTTCGCCTCTTGCACCTATGTATTCAGTACAAGATACCCAGCTTATGCTGGGTGGGTTTCCCCATTCAGAGATCTCCGGATCAAAGGTTATTTGCCACCTCCCCGAAGCTTATCGCAGGCTATCACGTCTTTCATCGCCTCTGACTGCCAAGGCATCCACCGTATGCGCTTCTTCACTTGACCATATAACCCCAAGCAATCTGGTTACATGTCTCGAACGTGAAGACGACATTCGCCGAAAATTCGCGCTTGAACTCGCAAATTTTACCTTGACTTGAATAATCACCAGTGAAAGAGATTATTCAGTCTACTTCTATCACATACCAAATTTTTAAAGAACGATTCTGGTAAAGACCAGAAATCAACATTTCACACCAGGGTGTAAATGTTCATTTCTGAACTCTAACGAGTGGTGGAGCCAAGGAGGATCGAACTCCTGACCTCCTGCGTGCAAGGCAGGCGCTCTCCCAGCTGAGCTATGGCCCCAATATTCTTGAAGCCTGCGCCCCATGAACATTGGTGGGTCTGGGCAGATTCGAACTGCCGACCTCACCCTTATCAGGGGTGCGCTCTAACCAACTGAGCTACAGACCCAATCGTCTATACAATGAATCAAGCAATTCGTGTGGATGCTTATGAAGAAGCTGATGTCTTCGATTAAGGAGGTGATCCAGCCGCAGGTTCCCCTACGGCTACCTTGTTACGACTTCACCCCAGTCATGAATCACACCGTGGTAACCGTCCTCCCGAAGGTTAGACTAGCTACTTCTGGTGCAACCCACTCCCATGGTGTGACGGGCGGTGTGTACAAGGCCCGGGAACGTATTCACCGTGACATTCTGATTCACGATTACTAGCGATTCCGACTTCACGCAGTCGAGTTGCAGACTGCGATCCGGACTACGATCGGTTTTATGGGATTAGCTCCACCTCGCGGCTTGGCAACCCTTTGTACCGACCATTGTAGCACGTGTGTAGCCCTGGCCGTAAGGGCCATGATGACTTGACGTCATCCCCACCTTCCTCCGGTTTGTCACCGGCAGTCTCCTTAGAGTGCCCACCATAATGTGCTGGTAACTAAGGACAAGGGTTGCGCTCGTTACGGGACTTAACCCAACATCTCACGACACGAGCTGACGACAGCCATGCAGCACCTGTGTCTGAGTTCCCGAAGGCACCAATCCATCTCTGGAAAGTTCTCAGCATGTCAAGGCCAGGTAAGGTTCTTCGCGTTGCTTCGAATTAAACCACATGCTCCACCGCTTGTGCGGGCCCCCGTCAATTCATTTGAGTTTTAACCTTGCGGCCGTACTCCCCAGGCGGTCAACTTAATGCGTTAGCTGCGTTACTAAGTCCTCAAGGAACCCAACAACTAGTTGACATCGTTTACGGCGTGGACTACCAGGGTATCTAATCCTGTTTGCTCCCCACGCTTTCGCACCTCAGTGTCAGTATCAGTCCAGGTAGTCGCCTTCGCCACTGGTGTTCCTTCCTATATCTACGCATTTCACCGCTACACAGGAAATTCCACTACCCTCTACCGTACTCTAGCCAAGCAGTTTTGGATGCAGTTCCCAGGTTGAGCCCAGGGCTTTCACATCCAACTTACCTAACCACCTACGCGCGCTTTACGCCCAGTAATTCCGATTAACGCTTGCACCCTTCGTATTACCGCGGCTGCTGGCACGAAGTTAGCCGGTGCTTATTCTGTCGGTAACGTCAAAATTGCAACGTATTAGGTTACAACCCTTCCTCCCAACTTAAAGTGCTTTACAATCCGAAGACCTTCTTCACACACGCGGCATGGCTGGATCAGGCTTTCGCCCATTGTCCAATATTCCCCACTGCTGCCTCCCGTAGGAGTCTGGACCGTGTCTCAGTTCCAGTGTGACTGATCATCCTCTCAGACCAGTTACGGATCGTCGCCTTGGTGGGCCTTTACCCCGCCAACTAGCTAATCCGACCTAGGCTCATCTGATAGCGCAAGGCCCGAAGGTCCCCTGCTTTCTCCCGTAGGACGTATGCGGTATTAGCGCCCGTTTCCGGACGTTATCCCCCACTACCAGGCAGATTCCTAGGCATTACTCACCCGTCCGCCGCTGAATC
>NZ_JBQPXM010000025.1:0-10829 GCF_052245235.1 Pseudomonas sp. B392_1p | reverse complement strand
AACATGCCGCTGAACTCGTCGCACCCTGTGGGGGCGTACATCGCTGTTGGCCAACCGGAACCGTCCAACCTGGATGGTGCCCGTGGCGACACCGTTCATGCCCTGCTCAGCGGCGCGGTTACCCTCAACAAGAATGCCTTCTTCGACAACGGCTCCATCGCCGCGCAACTGGACTACATGCACCTGGTCAAGGTGACGGATCAAAAGGATCACTTCAACGCCAGTGAAAGCGAAGGCGGTTCGGTGGCCGGACGCTGTGCGGACAAGGAACTGCTGCGTGGCTGCTCGACCAAGGACGCACTCGGTTTCAGCGTGGCCTTCACCCCGGTCTGGCAACAGGTACTGCCGAGCGTCGATGTCTCCCTGGTGACCTTCGTGACCTATGGCCTGTACGGCAACGCGGCCGCAGCGGGCGCCGGCATCCCGCCGGAAGACTCCTACCTGGCCAAGATCGGCCCGCGCGTGGAGTACTTCTCCGGAAAGATGAAGCACCAGTTCGATCTGGCCTACACCTTCCGCAACGGCCGCACCGGCACGCTCGGCGGAGTAGATTCCTACAGTGGCCTCGCGTATCTGCATGACCGCGACACCCTGATCCTCACCTACCAAACCGCGTTCTGATCGGGAGTTCCTGAATGAAACTTCGCATTACCACGCTGGCCGCGGCCATTCTGACTGCCAGTGCAGCCCATGCCGCCGTCTCCCCGCAGGAAGCCGCCGAGCTGGGCAAGACCCTCACCCCCTGGGGCGCCGAAATCGCCGGCAACGCAGCCGGCACCATCCCGGCCTACACCGGCGGCCTGCCGACCTCGACCAATCCGGCAGGCTTCAAGCCCGACTCGGGTCACTGGGCCAACCCCTACGCCGACGACAAGCCGCTGTTCGTCATCAACGCGCAGAATGTGGAGCAGTACGCCCATCAGCTCTCCGAAAGCACCAAGGAACTGATCAAACGCTTTCCGGACAGCTACAGCATCACGGTCTACCCGAGCCGGCGCAGCGCCAACTATTCCGACTGGATCCAGCAGAACAGCATCGCCAACGCCACCCGTTGCAAGACCATCGAAGATGGCCTTGCACTGGAAGGCTGCTTCGGCGGCGTCCCCTTCCCGATTCCCAAGACCGGCAACGAGGTGGTCTGGAACGCGGCACTGCACAACCAGGGGGAATCGCTCAAGCTTTCCGGTAAGGGATGGTACGTCGATGCCAAAGGCAGCCGAGTGCTGACTGCGGGCATCGATCTGCTTACCGACGCCCCGTACTACAACAGGGAACTGGACGTAGAGAAGTTTGCGTCCATCGGGCTTTATCGGGCTCAGATGAACATCTACAACGCTCCTGCCCGTACCGTGGGCGAAGGTAACCTGCTGCGGTTCTACGTCAACCCGGTCAAGAGCCCCAACGCCACCTGGAACTACTCGCCCGGCCAGCGCCGCGTACGCCGCTCGCCGGATGCCCAATACGACTTCCCGGTGGCAACCTCCGGTGGCGCCATGCTCTATGACGAGGTCTACATGTTCTCGGGCATGCAGGATCGTTACGACATCAAGTACCTGGGCAAAAAGGAGATGATCATCCCCTACAACGCCTATGACTGGATGCAGGCGACGCCTGATGACCTCCTGAGGACCAACCATCCGAATCCGGATGTGATGCGCTGGGAGCTGCACCGCGTCAATGTGGTAGAGCTGACGCTCAAGCCTGGGATGCGCCACGTGCAACCCAAGCGTCGCCTGTACTATGACGAGGACATCCCTTCCACCGGCATGTCCGATGCCTGGGATGCAGGGGGCAATCTGGCCAAGGGCATTTACATGCCGTCCTACCAGATGTACGACAAACAGGTTCCCCATGCTTCGTCAATGTGGATATACGACTTTGCTACGGGCGTCTATTACCACACCAGCATCACCGGCGGCAAAGGCAATGGCGCATTCCTGAAAGACCGCATGCAGCCCATTCAATTCTACACACCGGAGTCACTGGGACGACAAACTCAGCGTTGATGAGTACAGACAGCAGTCCGAGCGGGACTGCTGCTGTTTTTCTGTTTCGGAGGCAGATGAATCGACGTCAAAAGCCCTGTGCACTCAGCGTCTGCACCGCCGAGTAATTGACCACCCCACAAAACGAATTCAGTATTTAAAATCACGTTCATAAAACAACAGTTGCCTGTAGGCAATGCCTTCTAGTCAGGTGCCGAATGATTGAATCCACTTCGCTCGCTGCCGTCATTGTCGGCGCGGGCCATGCCGCAGGAGAGCTCGCCACCAGCCTGCGAGACAACGGTTGGCAAGGCAGCATCCTTCTAATCGGAGAAGAACCCTTTCTCCCCTACCATCGCCCCCCCCTGTCAAAAGCCTACCTCTCCGGTACGGCGACAGCACAAAGCCTGCTGATAAAGCCGCAAGCCACCTACGAAAAAGCCAAAGTGGAAACCATCAGCGGCGTGCGGGTTAGCAAAATCGACCGAGTCAACGGCACTGTTCACCTCGCCGATGGCAGAGAGGTTCGATACGACCGCCTGATCCTGGCTACCGGAGGCAGGCCTCGACAATTGCCCATTCCGCACATCGAGCAGGCCGAGCGTTCAGGCAACTTTCACTACCTGCGCACGTTGCAGGACGTCGACCGCATCCGTCAGCAGTTCGAGCCAGGCATGCGCCTGGTCATCGTTGGCGGCGGCTACATAGGCCTGGAAGTAGCTGCCGTCGCCGTCAGGCGAGGCCTCAAGGTAACAGTGCTCGAAGCCCTGCCCCGGGTTCTGGCAAGGGTGACCGCACCTGAACTGTCGGCCTTCTACGAAACGCGTCACCGTGAGGCCGGTGTTGATATCCGTACGGGCACAGGGGTCGAGGATGTGCAACTGGATCCATCGGGCGACGCAGTCAGCGCCGTCAAGTGCATCGACGGCAGCAGCGTACCGGCTGATCTGGTCATCGTCGGCATTGGCCTCGAGCCCAACGTGGAACTGGCCGCCGAGGCTGGCCTGAGTGTCGACAACGGTATCGTGGTCGACGAGTTCGGCCAAACCAGCGACCCGAAGATCCATGCCGCCGGCGACTGCACCAATCACCCCAACCCCCTACTCGGTCGGCGCCTGCGCCTGGAGTCGGTGCCCAACGCACTCGAACAGGCACGCTGCGTCGCTTCGTCGCTTTGCGGCAAGCCCAAGGCCCATGCGTCCATTCCGTGGTTCTGGTCGGATCAGTACGAGTTGAAGCTGAAGATGGTCGGCCTTTCCCAAGGCTACGATCAGTTGGTCATTCGCGGGAATCCGCAGAACGATTCCTTCTCGGCTTTCTACCTGAAAGAAGGTCTGATTCTGGCCGCTGATACGGTGAACCGACCGCCTGAATTCATGCTGGCCAAGCGCTTCATCACCGAACGAATCCAGGTCGACCCCTCGCGCCTGGCGGACGACTCCCTTCCACTCAAAGACCTGCTGCCCAACAGCTGACACTCACATCGCAAGGAAACAGAAATGCCAACGATCATATTCGTCCAACACGATGGAACCGAACAGCGCGTGCATGCGGAAGTCGGCCAATCAGTCATGCAGGTTGCAGTCAACAATCAGGTGCCGGGCATCCTGGGCGACTGCGGTGGCAATTGCAGTTGCGCAACATGCCACGGCTACGTCGCACCAGATTTCAGCTCGCACATGCCGGTAGCCGAATCGTACGAGACGGACATGCTCAGTTGTGCAGTGGATGTAACCGAAGAGAGTCGTCTGACCTGCCAGATAATCGTCACGCCGGAGCTGGACGGCCTTGTGGTGAGGTTACCGCCGACGCAGTTCTAAGCCCACAGGCACCAGCAAAACACAGTGCCCAATGGCGACCATTTCAGAACGTCCTTAGCCGCAAAACAGTCAACTGCCAAAGCTCGCGGCTAAAGCCCCTGCCACGATTCGGTTCACTTTTTATTGCCGGTACGGTGTCAGGTGAGTCGTGCCCCATAAAGCGCGGCGAACTAGGAAAGTGGCCAGCAATATTTCAATAGATCCATTGATTTTCTATTGATCTATCGATAATCTCTCGAAATGAGCGAAGAATACATCCCTGCCGAATCAAACAAGGTGCCGAGCGGAAAATACAACCGCCGCCGCCAGGAAATCCTCTTGGCCGCCGCGGCGGTGTTCGCTGAACAGGGCTTTCACGGCTGCCGCACTCAGGACATTGCCGACCGCCTGGGCCTGAAACAGGCGAGCCTGTACTACTACTTTCCGACCAAGGAAGCGGCACTGGAAGCGGTCTGTCTGTATGCCGTCA
This sequence comes from Pseudomonas sp. B392_1p, assembly GCF_052245235.1. Taxonomy (NCBI): domain Bacteria; kingdom Pseudomonadati; phylum Pseudomonadota; class Gammaproteobacteria; order Pseudomonadales; family Pseudomonadaceae; genus Pseudomonas; species Pseudomonas sp. B392_1p. Next base: position 6,555 of record NZ_JBQPXM010000025.1, on the reverse strand, counting down.
GCGAGGCAACGATGCGCCTGCGACCGCTGCTGGAAGACACTGCAGCGGCTCTTGCCGACAAGATCCGGCGCGTCATTCACGCTTATCTGCACGACATGAAGGCCCACCGCGACTGCATGATCGTGCTCACCGAACAGCGTCGCCATCTACCCCCCGAACAACAGGCGAGCATCCGCGTACAGGCTCGCGAATACCGCACCCTGCTCCTGCAACTGTTCGACGAAGCACGAGCCCGAGGCGAGATACGCAGCGACGTCGATTGCGCATTGTCCGCACGCGCACTGACCGACCTGTGCCATTGCGCAGCGCTGCGCCTGCAACGCGAACCCGAACGCGAACGCGAACACCACACCGGGCACATCATCGAGCAGTACACGCGACTCTTCTGCACAGGCATACAGAGCGAACAGCGGCCCCCTCATCCATGCGACCGAGCCCATGCGGACACCGGCGCTCGCGATTCACTCAGTTTGAGTGGTGAATGATTGGCATGAACGTCGAAGGCAAGCTCTATCAGATCGGTGTGGTCGTGCGCGACCTGAACGCAGGCATGCAGCACTACCGTCAACTGTTCGGGTTAGGGCCGTTCTGCCGGCTCGATACCAACTATACGGGGCGCTACCGGGGAACGCTGCAACAGATCGCCAACCGCAACGCTTTCGCCCGCTGGGGCGATCTGTATCTGGAAATGATCGAACCGGGCAAAGGCCAAAGCAGTGCCTCCGAATGGCTGGCCGCCAAGGGCGAAGGCATCTTCCACCTCGGCTATGCCACGACGAACCTCGAGCAGCGACCCGGCGGCGTGGAAGTGTGCTTCGAGACGATCGACAGCCTGACCGAGGAAGGTCAGCCCGCCGTCATTCACCTGGATACCGTCGAACAGCTCGGCTATTACGTCGAGCTGGCGGATTACCGGCTCGCCGAACGCCTGGCGAACTGGATCGATAACACAGCGAACCGGCAGGATCAGTAACCGCCATCGCGCCATCACAGTGGAGAGCAGTATGAATCGACTCAACGGCAAGGTCGCCCTCGTCACCGGCTCCACCCAGGGGCTTGGCGAGGGTATCGCTCGGTGCTTCGCACAGGAGGGGGCGAAACTGGTGGTCAACGGGCGCTCACAGGAAAAGGGCGATAAAGTCGTCGCCGCGCTGCGTCAGCTTGGCGCCGAAGCCATCTTCATACGCGCCGACCTGACCGACAAGGCTCAGGCGCAACAGTTGGTGCAACGGGCCGCAGAGCACTTCGGCGGCCTCGACATCCTGGTCAACAACGCCCAGGTGGTTCCGGAACTGGCCAGCGCGGACTCCGAAGTCAACGATGCCTTGCTCGATGTCGCATTGCACTCTGGCGTTTACGCCTCGCTATGGACGGGACAGGCGGCCCTGCCATGGTTCATCCGCGCCGGTGGCGGCAGGATCATCAACTTCGGCTCGCTCAATGGCGTCTATGGCAGCAAATTCGGCCTGGCGTACAACACAACCAAAGAAGGCATGCGCGGCCTGACCCGCACCCTGGCCAATGAGTGGGGTCGCCACAATGTAACGGTAAATATGGTCCTGCCCTCCGGGGTCAGCCCGGCCTACGAAGCGTTCTACGGCGACGACCTGAAAAAGATGGAGGCCGTTGCCAGGCAGACCCCCATGCGCCGTCATGGTCGGGCGCAAGAGGATATCGGCAACGCAGTGCTCGGGCTCGCCGCCGAGTCCGGGCGTTTCATCACCGGCCAATCGCTGTTTATCGACGGTGGCCAGAACCTGCTGGGACTACCACAACTGCACGGTCTCGACAGTGCCAAGGACAACACATAATGAACGAGATGCTGAACAAAAACGCGCTGATCCTGGGCGCCGACACGATTGGACAAGGGATCGCGATACGCTTCGCGCGCGAGGGTGCACGAGTCGCGGTGCTGGATCCGGATGCCAGCGTCGCCGAGGAACTGGCGCACGCCATCCGTGCCAGCGGTGGCCAGGCCCTGGCCTTTGCCACGCCGATGAACGAAACGGCCGGGGCAAGCGTAACAGCGGCCATCGCCCAACTGGGTGGCCTGGATGTCCTGGTCAACAACGTGCTGCCGATTCCCAGCATCGGCCCACTAGAAAGCCAGTCGGCGGCGAGCTTTACCGAAGCATTCACCTGCATCCAGGCGGCAGTTGCCGCCATGCAGGCCGCCCTGCCAGCCATGCAGAACGCCGGCGGCGGGCGCATCATCAACATCGGTCACCGCTACGGCGAGGGCGTCAATGAAGGTTTGGCCGCCTACAATGCCGCAGCCTGGAGCCTGGTCGGGCTGACCCGCACGGCGGCCCTCGACTGGGGCCGCTACCAGATCGCCAGCAACCTGCTGCTGCCTTTGGCGGACACCCCGGAACTGCGCCGCTGCCATGAACAACGCCCTGCCGTGATCGACCTGATGATCGGACAATTGCCACTGGCGCGCCTGGGCGATCCGGTCGAGGACATCGGCGCGACCGCGCTGTTCCTGGCCGGCGACGCCTGTACCTTCGTCAATGGTGAGGTCATCCACGGAGACGGCGGCCAGCACGCGGCCGGGCCGGTGCTGAATCGCGCCCGGTTCGGCTGAAAAGACGAGCAGGCCGTTGAAGAACCAGCGCCGTTTCGAAATCAGCGCTGGTGCATCAACAGCCTCACAGGTAGCACAGAATCTTTTGTAGGAGCGAATTCATTCGCGAATGAATTCGCTCCTACAGTGTTCATCCGATTGCCCGTGGCGCCGTGCTTTGCGGGTGTCTCCTCCGCAATTCACATCCTGAACTGTTCATCGGGCGATCTGAAACATGAACCGTGACGAGCCGGCGAAACCGATTCGCCGTTACGCCAATGCCAGCAGACCCTGGGCCTTGATCAGCACCGGCAGGTCGACCATGGCGCCGTCCACCGACACCGCGGCGCCACCCGAGCGTTCGCTCGCCTCGACCACCCGGCGCGCCCAGGCCAGTTCCTCGGCCGAGGGCGTGAACACCTGGTTGACCACCGGCACCTGGCGCGGATGGATACAGAGCTTACCGGCAAAGCCCAGTGCCCGGCTGTGCGCGGCTTCGGCGGCGATCACCTGGGCGTCGTCCAAGGCGACAGACACGCCATCGATCGGCGCCTGCAGGCCAGCGACCCGGGACGCCAGGACGATTTGCGAACGCGCATGCAGCAGCGCCGCGTCGCTGCCATCGCAGCCGGCATCCACCTGAAAATCGATGGAGCCGAAGGCCAGCCGCTCGACGCCCGGACCACCCGCGACATCCAGTACCCGCCACAGGCCCAGCGCGCTCTCGATCAAGGGCAGCACAGGCGCGTCGGTGACCGCGGCCAGCTCCTGCAGAGGCCCGATGGACTCCGCCTTGGGCAGCATCACGCCCTTGACGCGCAGGCGGCGCAACAGTGCCAGGTCATCGGCGAAGGCCGGGGTGCCGTGACCGTTGATGCGCAGCATCACCTCGGCCCCCTCTTCCACGGCCTTGGCGATGTGCTCCCGGGCGATAGCCTTGTTCGACGCGGCTACCGCGTCCTCAAGATCGAGAATCACCACATCGGCGCCAGCGGCCAGCGCCTTGGCGAAACGCTCCGGGCGGTCGCCCGGTACGAACAGGTAGGAACGCATCATCACCTCGAACTCAATATTGTCAGAACAATAACCAGCAGCCAGATCAACACCCACGTCATGTCAGGGCAGCGTGGCTCGCGCGAATGCATCAGGCCAGCTCCGCCCGTGCATCCATGCACAGGAAGCCATCGGCGTCCTCCGCCCACAACTGCACGCTGCCGTCGCTCTCGGGCCGGCCGCACAGACGGAATGGGCGCAGGTCGAACAGCGGCCGTACCGCGCGGAAGGAGAAAGAGCGCACCTGTGCTTGCGGACGCTCGTCGCGCAACAGGCTCATCAGCAGCGTCGCGATCAGGGGGCCGTGCACCACCAGGCCGGGGTAGCCCTCCTCCTGCATGGCGTAGGGACGGTCGTAATGGATGCGGTGGCCGTTGAAGGTCAGTGCCGAGTAGCGGAACAACAGCACCGGGTCGGGCTGCACCTGGCGACCCCACAGCGCCCCGCTCGGTGCCGGCTGAGGGGCAGGCGGCGCATCGCCGGGACGCGGCGGATCGCGGTAGACGATGTCCTGCTCCTCGCGCAGCAGCACCTCGCCGGCCGTCGCCAGCTCATGCACCAGCTTGACGAAGACCAGCTCCCCGCTGCGGCCGCTCTTGTGGCTGGCATCGAGAATGGTGGAGGTGCGCTCCACCTCGGCACCGACCGGCAACGGGCCATGGAAGCTCAGCCGACCTCCCGCCCACATGCGCCGAGGCAGGCTGACCGGCGGCAGGAAGCCGCCACGCTGCGGATGGCCGTCGATACCCACCGCGGACTGCCGCGCGATGGGCAGGAAATACAGCCAGTGCCACAGCGGCGGCACCGCCACCCCCTGGGCATAAGGCGCGTCGTCGCGATCCAGTGTGGCGGCCAGGGCATTGAGCGGGGCGGACGCCAGCAGGTCGCGTTGCCGCTCCTGGCGACCGATCCATTGCTTGAGATGCTGTTCGTCGATGGTCACGTCAGCGGATCCTTGATTCAGGGTTCGTTGTGATCTGCCCGTGGCGAACGCCCAGGCCGTGTGGAAAGAAAGCGATCGCGGGCACGGCGGATGTCTTCGCCGGCCATGAGCTGGTCGTACAGCCGGCGGGCACAGTCCAGGCCGGCATCGAAATGCTCGCTGCGCACCGCCGCCTCCAGGGCCTTCAGCAGCGCCTGAGCGACACAGTCGGGCTGACGCAGCAGCAGCCACAGGCCGGCGTCGAGCAGCTCCTTTTCGGGATCCGCGCCGGGCACGGGAAGATGGCGCACCAGGCGCTGCTCCAGCTCGTCGGGCGCCAGGGGCACGGCGGCCAGGTCGGCGGCCAGCGCACAGGCCGTGGCCAGCCCCTGGCCAGGCTCCACCACCTGATCGAACAGCATCGTATTCCTGAACTCCGCTGCCGGGTGTCGACGCCCCTCGACCATGAAGTACAACGCCGGCAGCACTCCCAGTAGACGCGGCAGACGTTGTGTCGCCGACAGCGGCAGCGTGGCCAGGTTGACCTCGGGGAGCGCCAGCGAGGCATCCGACTCGGCGATTCGGTAGTGGCAGGCCAGCACCGTTTCCAGGCCACCGCCCAGGGCGAAGCCATGCACCGCGGCGATGACCGGCTTGCCCATGCGCTCGATGGCCACATGGACATCGCTCGACAGGCCCGGAGAGGCCGCAGCGGCGTCCGTGCCGAACTCGCGGATATCGCCACCGGCACTGAAGCCGCGACCGCTGCCGGTCAGAACCAGCGCGCCAACCTCGGAATCCTCCCGGGCCCACTGCAAGGCGTCGTGCAGTTCACGGCGCATGGCCAGGCTGAACGCATTGACGGGCGGGCCTTCCAAGGTCAGCACCGCGACCGCCCCACGGCGCTCCCGGCGAACCAGGTTCTCAGCCATGCGGGCCTCCCGACGGAGTCCGCGTTTCGAGCGCGCTCGATCGCAAGGCCCACGTCTCGCCAGCGTCACCGGCGATGGTCAGGAGCCCTATCTGCTGTATGTATTCCATGACGACGCGAAATCCCGCACTAGATATTCACATTTACGAACAATATTCACATTAATGCATAATCCTCAGACATGGCAAGACCAAAGCCGAGCGCCGCGTCACTAGGCCACAGCCTCATCCCCACCGGCCCTGCGCACGCGCTCCGGCGAGGCGCCGGCGAACGGCGCGCCCCTCTAGACTGGCACTGTGCGAGCACCCCATGAACGTCGCCCGCCCCTGCTCCATGGCGCCTGAGACGCCCCCGCCAATTGAAACAGTCGTATGAAATTAGCCACGGCAAATGAAACGGGGCACTTGCACTGAGCGCGGGTTACTCATATAAATGGAGTGCACCTATATGAACGCCATTCAAAAAATAGCCTGTAATGGTCATTGGGACGCAGCAGAGATACTGGTTCTACAAGAAGAAACTGCCATGAATCGACTGCCTGAATCGCGTGCCGGCACGTATTGCCGGACTCCTCGTCATAGGCATGACGAAGGACATCCGTTCCATGGATGCCGGCCGGCCCGGCAAAGTCCGTGGGCTTGCCGAGCATCCTCCCCCGAAGAATCCTCTCTGGCATCGGGCTCCGGCCCGATGTGGCCAGCCGGCAATCGCCATGATGCCCCCTGGCTGGCATCACGGGCCGTAGTTGTTCCTGCTACCAATCCCGAGCAGCGCCGACGCGCCAGCCCCTCAGGGCCGGCGCAATCCCAGGGCTCCCCAACGAAAACCATCCCCGCAACCCAAGGAAACCTTGCCAACACCGCCAAACCAACACGATCACGCACTTCGAGTGACAACAAAAACAACAGTAAGAGGGCATAACATGCAAAACCGCAAAAGGATCGCTGCTCGCACTCCGCTGGCCGCTCCCTTCATGCTCGCCGGCCTCTGCCTGGCCATCGGGGCAGCCAATCAGGCGCACGCCTTCAGCATCGACAGCGGCAACCCCGACCTCACCATGAGTCTGGACACCACCGTTCGCTA
>NZ_JBQPXM010000024.1:0-12878 GCF_052245235.1 Pseudomonas sp. B392_1p | reverse complement strand
AACATGCCGCTGAACTCGTCGCACCCTGTGGGGGCGTACATCGCTGTTGGCCAACCGGAACCGTCCAACCTGGATGGCGCCCGTGGCGACACCGTTCATGCCCTGCTCAGCGGCGCGGTTACCCTCAACAAGAACGCCTTCTTCGACAACGGCTCCATCGCCGCGCAACTGGACTACATGCACCTGGTCAAGGTGACGGATCAAAAGGATCACTTCAACGCCAGTGAAAGCGAAGGCGGTTCGGTGGCCGGACGCTGTGCGGACAAGGAACTGCTGCGTAACTGCTCGACCAAGGACGCGCTCGGTTTCAGCGTGGCCTTCACCCCGGTCTGGCAACAGGTGCTGCCGAGCGTCGACGTGTCCCTGGTGACCTTCGTGACCTACGGCCTGTACGGCAACGCGGCCGCAGCGGGCGCCGGCATCCCGCCGGAAGACTCCTACCTGGCCAAGATCGGCCCGCGCGTGGAGTACTTCTCCGGAAATATGAAGCACCAGTTCGACCTGGCCTACACCTTCCGCAACGGCCGCACCGGCACGCTCGGCGGGGCAGACGCCTACACCGGCCTCGCGTATCTGCATGATCGCGACACCCTGATCCTCACCTACCAAACCGCGTTCTGATCGGGAGTTCCTGAATGAAACTTCGCATTACCATCCTGGCCGCGGCCATTCTGACTGCCAGTGCAGCCCATGCCGCCGTCTCCCCGCAGGAAGCCGCCGAACTGGGCAAGACCCTCACCCCCTGGGGTGCCGAAATCGCCGGCAACGCCGCCGGCACCATCCCGGCCTACACCGGCGGCCTGCCGACCTCAACCAACCCGCCAGGCTTCAAGCCCGACTCGGGCTTCTGGGCCAACCCCTACGCCGACGACAAACCGCTGTTCGTCATCGATGCCACGAATGTGGAACAGTATGCCGATCAGCTCTCCGAAAGCACCAAGGAACTGATCAAGCGCTTCCCGGATACCTACAAGGTCACCGTGTACCCCAGCCGCCGCAGTGCCAACTACCCGGACTGGGTCAACGACAACAGCATCGCCAACGCCACCCGCTGCAAGACCATCGAGGATGGCCTGGCCGTGCAGGGCTGCTTCGGCGGGATTCCCTTCCCGATTCCCAAAACCGGCAACGAGGTCGTCTGGAACGCCCAACTGGCCTATATAGGCGCATCCTTCCTGACCTCGGCTCAGGGCTGGTATGTCGATGCCAAGGGCAGCAAGGTGCTCACCGGCGGCATCAATAACCGTGGCGACTACCAGTATTACAACAAGGAGCTGGACCTCGAAAAGTTCGAATCCAGCGGGGTGTTCAACCGTGCCCAGCTGAATGTCTACACCTCTCCCGCGCGTAACGTGGGCGAAGGCAACCTGCAGAAGTTCTACGCCAACCCGATCAAGAACCCCAACGCCACCTGGGCCTATTCGCCCGGCCAGCGCCGCGTACGCCGCGCACCGGATGCCGAGTACGACTTCCCGGTATCGACCTCGGGCGGCTCCATGCTCTATGACGAGATCTACATGTACTCCGGCAAGCAGGATCGCTACGACATCAAGTACCTGGGCAAGAAGGAGATGATCATCCCCTACAACAACTACGACTGGATGCAGGCAAGCCCCGACGAACTGCTGACCGGCCCGCACCCGAATGCGGATGTCATGCGCTGGGAGCTGCACCGCGTGCATGTAGTGGAGCTGACCCTGAAGCCGGGTATGCGCCATGTGCAGCCCAAGCGTCGCCTGTACTACGACGAGGACATGCCCTCCACCGGCATGTCCGACGCCTGGGACGCATCGGGCAAGCTGGCCAAGGGCATCTACACGCCGTCCTGGCAGATGTACGACAAGCAGATTCCACATGGCTCAGGTGCCTGGACGTACGACTTCGCCACGGGTGTCTACTACCACTCCAGTATCCTGGGTGGCTCGAAGGGCCTGATCATGTACGACAAACTGCAGCCGGTTTCCTACTTCACGCCGGAATCCATGGCCCGGCAGTCCCAGCGCTAAGCGGTAGTTGATGGAAAAACAGCAGCAGATGATCCAGCCTGCTGCTGTTTTTTCCATTCCAGGCGGTAACCTGCTGCCTGCCTGAGTTAGCGATTCGCCTTAGCAGAAATGGAGAAAACGATGAATGCGGTACTGAAAGTGCTGGCATTGTGCGCGGGAACCTGGGGCTGCGCAGCCCCCGCGTTCGCCTTTACCGACCCCCTGGATCAGCCAGCCATGCTGTCCGAGCGCGCACCCGGCTCGCCCCTGTACGGGCTCGCCAGTGATGGCCGGCAGCGTATCGTTGCGGTAGGCCCACGCGGGCATATCCTGCATTCCGAGGATGGCGGCCGGCATTTCACTCAGAGCCCGCTGCCACTCAGCAGCGACCTGGTTGCCGTGTATTTCGCCAGCCCCGCCCTAGGCTGGGCAGTCGGTCACGACGGCGTGATCCTGCACAGCGCCGATGGCGGCCAGAACTGGGAGCGCCAGCTGGATGGGCGCCAGATCGGCGACCTGGCTGTCCGGTATTACGCCAGCCTGCCGGGCGACAGCGAAGCGCTGGAGCGCGCCAGGGAATATGCGCAGGGCCTGCAGAAGGACGGGCCGGTTCGACCCTTCCTCGACGTCTACTTCGAGAACGAGCAGGAAGGCTGGGCGGTTGGCGCCTACAACCTGATCCTGCATACCACCGATGGTGGCAAACGCTGGGTTCCCTGGATGGAACGCACCGAGAACCCCGACGAATATTCGCTGCACGCCATTCGCAAGATCGGCGGGCAGATTTATATCGCCGGCGAGCTGGGCCTGCTGCTGCGCCTGGATCGCGAGCAACAACGCTTCATCCAGCTCGACAGCCCCTACGCCGGCTCGTTCTTCGGCCTCACCGGTCGCCAGGGACTGCTGGTGGTCTTCGGCCTGCGTGGCAATGCCTACGTCAGCCGCGACGAGGGCGAGTCCTGGAGCAAGCTGGACACCGGCACCAGCGACTCGATCAACGCCGGCAACATGCTGGCCGACGGCAGTTTCATGCTCGCCACCAACGGCGGCGAGGTGCTCGTCAGCAATAAAGGCGGCGACTCGATAGCCAAGCGGCTTTCCAGTGGCCGTGCGCCCGTGTATGGCGTGAACATGACCAGCAGCGGCATCGTGATCATCGGCCCGAATGGCGTGCGCCCCCTTGCGCAGCAATAAATAACGATAAGCCGCGCGCCCGGCCCGGCCCTGCGAGCATTTGCCTTTACCGTTGGAGAAGCCTCGATGGCTACACATATCGACCAAAGCGCGGACAAGTATCCCGTCATCAAGGATCGCCGCAGCTTCGATGAGCGCACCGGCAATCATGCCGAGCGGCTGATTTTCAATTACCGCGTCGCGATCATCGTCCTGATCAGCCTGGTGTCCATCGTCCTTGGCTGGCAGGCGACACGCCTGGTGGTCAATGCGAATTTCGACCGGATGATTCCCAGCTCCCATCCCTACATCCAAAATTTTCTCGACAACCGAAACGAGCTGAGCGGGCTGGGCAACAGCCTGCGCATCGTCGTGGAAAACACCAAGGGCGACATCTTCGACCCGGACTACCTGCAGACCCTGCGCGAAATCAATGACGAGCTGTTCCTGATCCCCGGCTTCGACCGCCCGTGGATGAAGTCGCTGTGGACGCCGATCCTGCGCTGGAATCAGGTGACGGAAGACGGCATGCGCGGTGGCCCGGTCATGCCCGATCACTTCGACGGCTCCCCGGAAAAGCTGGACGAACTGCGCGAGAACCTGCGCCGTTCCGGTGCGGTCGGGCGCATCGTCGCCAACGACTATAAGTCGTCGATGATCACCGTGCCGCTGCTGGATCGCTACGCCGATACCGGCCAGCCGATCGACTACAAGGCGCTGTCCCAGGCCCTGGAAGAGAAGGTGCGCGGCAAGGAGCGCGACGGCATACGCATCCACGTCGTCGGTTTTGCCAAACTGGTCGGCGACCTGATTTCCGGCCTTGACGAAATCCTGCTGTTCTTCGCCATCTCGGCGCTGATCGCCACCATCTTCGTCTACGGCTACACCCGCTGCCTGCGCAGCACCCTGCTGCTGGTGGCCGTGTCCATCCTCGGCGTGGTCTGGCTGCTGGGCCTGATGCACCTGACCGGCTACGAGCTGGACCCCTATACCATCCTGGTACCCTTCCTGATCTTCGCCATCGGCCTGTCGCACGGCGCGCAGAAGATGAACGGGATCATGCAGGACATCGGTCGCGGCACCCACAAATACATCGCCGCGCGCTACACCTTCCGGCGCCTGTTCATGGCCGGCCTGACCGCGCTGCTCGCCAACGTGGTGGGCTTCGCCGTGCTGATCATCGTCGACATTCCGGTGATCCGCGACCTGGCGCTGACCACCAGCATCGGCGTATCGGTGCTGATCTTCACCAAGCTGATCCTGATCCCCATCCTGCTCTCCTACACCGGGGTCAGTGCCGGGGCCGCAGAACGCTCGCTGCGTGAGCAGCGCGGCGAGAAGGGCATGCTCAACCCGGTATGGTCCTTCTTCGCCAGCTTCACCCAGCGTAAACGGGCCTGGATTGCCATTTCCGTCGCCCTGCTGCTGGCCGTCATAGCCCTGGTGGTGCGCCAGGATCTGCAGATCGGCGACCTCAGCGCCGGTGCCCCGGAGCTGCGCCCGGACTCGCGCTACAACCGGGACATCGCCTACGTCACGGCCAACTACGGCCTGTCCAACGACCAGTTCGCGATCATCGTCAAGACACCGCCAAACGTGTGCGATCACTTCGGCAACCTGGTGGAAGCGGATCGTCTGGGCTGGTCGCTCAGGCACCTGCCCGGCGTCCAGGCCAGCGAGTCCTTCGCCACGCTGACCCGGCAGGGAGTGAGCGGCACCTTCGAGGGTTACTTCAAGTGGAACACCATCGTCCGCGAGCCGCGCTCGCTGGGTTATGCGGCGTCGCAGGTGCTGGTCAACAACCCCGACGTGCTCAACCCCAAGTGCTCCGTGTTCCCGGTGATGGCCTATCTCACCGACCACAAGGCCAGCACTCTGAGCACCGTGCTCAAGCATGTCGAGGAGTTCGCCGAACAGCACAACCGGGATGACCTGCAGTTCCTGCCGGCCGCGGGCAATGCGGGGATCGAGGCGGTCACCAACATCGTGGTGAAGGAATCCTTCTACAAGATGCACGGCCTGCTGTACGTCGGTGTGATCCTCCTCTGCCTGATCACCTTCCGCAGCTGGCGAGCGGTGCTGGTGGCGCTGATCCCGCTGCTGCTGACCACCATCCTGTGCGAGGCACTGATGGTCTGGCTCGATATCGGGGTCAAGGTCGCCACCCTGCCGGTCATCGCGCTGGGCGTCGGCGTGGGTGTGGACTACGCCCTCTACCTGCTCTCCATCCAGCTGCTCCTGCAGCGCCGTGGGGCCAGCCTGATGGTCGCCTATACCGAGTCGCTGCAGTTCACCGGTCGCGTCGTCGCGCTGGTCGGCATGACCATGGCGGCGGGCGTCATCACCTGGGCCTGGTCGCCGATCAAGTTCCAGGCGGACATGGGCATCCTGCTGGCCTTCATGTTCATCTGGAACATGCTGGGCGCGCTGATCCTCATCCCCGCCCTATCCTACTTCCTGCTGCAAAGCCGCGAGCAGAGGAGGCAGGCACGCGAGACGGAGGCAAGCCCGGACAAGGCCAAGGCCGGAACGCCACAGCAAAAGGTGATTGCAACCCCAACGGCTTGATATGCGAGCAAACCGGCGGCCCCCTTCATCGTGGGCCGCTTGTTCGATTGTCCGTTCGAGCCAGGAACACCCACGCAGTCGCTGCGGCCGTCGCGCCGTCACGGTGAATCTCGTACAAGGCGGCTGAGCAAAACCGTAGGGGCTAGTCTGAGTCAACGGTTGTTGAGGGGCTCAACCCTTGTGGGAGCGGCGCACAACGGTTATTCCGACAACACTCAATGGGTACATAGCAAAACAATAAGAACCGGCGGCAACCCGGAAACAGGAGAAGTCCATGCAGTCCATTCTGAACCCGGCGATAGCACTGATGAACCGGCTGAGCTTCAGCATGAAGTTCAGCCTGATCAGCCTGCTGTTCTTCGTGCCCCTGGCCCTGTCCGAATACTCGCTGATTCGCGACGCCTACGAGCAGATCGGCAACACCCGCAAGGAAGCCGAGAGTCTCGACCGGTTGCGCACCAGCCTCGGCGTCAGCCGGGATCTGCAGGAACTGGCGGACTTCTCCGAGATGCTGCTGGTGCATGGCACGACGGGCCGCGCAGCCGAGGCGATCACCCGCACGGGAGAGATCGAGGCCGCCGTCCTGAAGCAGTTGAAGGGCATGAGCTGGGACGAAGCCGAGCGCTTCGCCGAGAAGCGCGACGCCATCGTCGCCAGCCTGGAAAGGGCCAGCCGGGAAGAACTCTGGTCGACCAAGCTGGACATTCGCCGCAAACAACTCGCCCACTCGCTGAACCTGAGCAAGTTCATCCTGTCCGAGTCCGGGCTCTCCCAGGACTCCAGCCGCGCGGTACGGCAACTGGTGGATCTGCTGAGCAGCAGCACGCCACGGGTCACCTCGGCCCTGGGCACCACGCGCGCGGCGGGTTCCCTGGTCATGCTGGACAACAATCTCGGTTCGGCCAGTGCCTTGCGCCTGGAGCAGATCCTGCTGGCGCTGGACGGCCTCGAGGATGAATATCGCCAGACCCTGAACGACCTGCAGGAGCCTGCTCTGGCCTCGCTCGGCGCGGAGAGCCTGGCAACGCTCAAGCGTCAGGCGGAACTGCTGGCCAACGACCTGCTGGTCAGCGAGGATCTGAGTACCCCCTGGCAGGACTTCTACGCCCGCGTCAGCGACGAGATGGCCAAGACCTACCGCCTGAACGACGAGGTGGTCGAGCTGATCGGCGACAAGCTGGAAAGGCGCATCGACAGCCAGTCCGGCAAGCTGGCCCTGCTGGTCGCCATCCAGGTCATCCTGCTGCTGGTGATCGTCTATCTGTTCTGCGGCTTCTACTTCTCCATCCGTCGCTCTCTGCAAGACCTGGGCGAACTGCTGGATCAGGTCGCCAATGGCGACATGACGGGAGCCTACACCGCGCAGAGCCGTGACGAGCTGGGCGACCTCGGTCGCACCCTGACCAACAGCATCGGCAGGATTCGCGACCTGATCAGGCGCGTCAGCACCACGGCTTCCGAGGTGGAACAGCGCACCACTCAGGTCGAGGGCGTATCCACGGACAGCTACCAGGCCATTTCCAGCCAGCGCGACCAGATCGAGCTGCTGGCGACCGCGATGACCGAGATGTCGGCGACCTCGCAGTCGGTCGCCGGTAACGCGGCTCTGGCGGTCGACAGCGCGCAGAAGGTCAATCAGGAAACCATGAGCGGCCAGGCGCTGGTCGACTCCCAGGTTGCCGGGATCCAGAGTCTCGGCGGCGAGATGGAGAAATCGGTATCGGTGATCAATGACCTGGCCCGGAACAGCCAGGAGATCGGCCGGGTCATCGACGTGATCAAGAGCATCGCCGAGCAGACCAACCTGCTGGCGCTGAATGCCGCGATCGAGGCCGCGCGCGCCGGGGAACAGGGCCGGGGCTTCGCCGTGGTCGCCGACGAGGTCAGGACACTGGCCAAGCGTACCCAGCAGTCCACCACCGAGATCGAGCAGATGATCGGCTCGCTCCAGCAGGGCGTCGGCACGGCCGTCAGGACCATGAACGTCAGCCACGGCATGGCCAACCAGTGCATGGAGCAGTCCCGGCATGTGCAGGACGCGCTGAACAGCATCCTGAGCGCCGTCAACACCATCCTCGACCAGAACCATCAGATCGCCGCCGCCGCCGAGCAGCAGAACGCCGTGGCCCTGGACATCGACCGCAACCTCCTCGAAATCAACAGCGCGGGTGAACGCACCGCTCAGGGGGCGGAGCATACGGAGCAGTCCTGCCGGCAACTGGCGGCCCTGGTGGGCCAGTTGAAAGAGGTCATCGGGGTGTTCCGCGTGTGATCCGGCGCCCCTGACAGCATCCACCCGGCCCTGCCCGGGGGAATATCCCGGGGCCTGTGCAAGGCGTCTCATGGTCGCTGCGCAGCCCCCGCTCTCTTTGCAGCAACAAACGGGGATTACCATGAACAGCCAGGATATATTCGTCGTCGGCGCCGCACGCACCGCCATAGGAACCTTCGGCGGGGCGCTCGGCAACGTGCCGCTGGCCGACCTCGCCAGCGCACCGCTTCAGGCGCTACTCCAGCGCAGCGGGGCCGACCCCGCCGCCGTGGGTCATGTGGTGATGGGCAACGTGATTCCCACCACGCCGAGCGACGCCTACCTCTCCCGGGTGGCCGCCATGAACGCGGGCATTCCCAGGGAAACGCCGGCCTTCAACGTCAACCGCCTGTGCGGCTCCGGCCTGCAGGCCATTATCAGCGCCGCGCAGTCGCTGATGCTCGGCGATGCGCAGATGGCCATCGGTGCCGGCGCCGAATCCATGAGCCGCGGCCCCTACCTGCTGCCCGCCACGCGCTGGGGCGCGCGCATGGGCGACACCCAGGCGCTCGACTACATGCTGGGCATCCTGCACGACCCCTTCCTGGGCATCCACATGGGCGTGACGGCGGAGAACGTCGCCGCCCGCCACGGCATCACCCGGCAGATGCAGGACGAACTCGCCGTGGAAGAACAGCGCCGCGCCGCCCAGGCGATCGCGAAGGGCCGCTTCGTGGAGCAGATCGTCCCGGTGGAGGTGCGTGGCCGCAAGGGGGTCGAGCTATTCAGCATCGACGAGCATCCCCGCGTCAGCTCGCTGGAGCAGTTGAGCCAGATGAAGACGGTGTTCAAGGCGGATGGCACGGTCACTGCCGGCAATGCCTCCGGCCTCAACGACGGTGCGGCCGCCCTGCTGCTGGCCAGCGCAGAGGCATTGAAGAGCCAGAACCTGACGCCCCTGGCGCGCATCGTCGCCTACGCGCACGTCGGCCTGGAGCCCGAACTCATGGGCATGGGCCCCGTGCCTGCCACACGCCTGGCGCTGGCCCGCGCCGGCCTGCGCATCGACGATCTCGACGTGATCGAGGCCAACGTCGCCTTCGCCGCCCAGGCCTGCGCGGTGGCTCGGGAGCTGGATCTGGATCCGGCCAGGGTCAACCCCAATGGCTCGGGCATCGCCCTCGGCCACCCGGTGGGCGCGACCGGCGCGATCATCGCCACCAAGCTGCTGTACGAGCTGCAGCGTGTTGGCGGTCGCTATGGTCTGGCGACCATGTGCATCGGCGGTGGCCAGGGCATCGCGGTCATTTTCGAACGCCTCTGAGAGGGTGTTTACAACGGCTATGTACCCATTGAGTGTTGTCGGAATAACCGGTGTGCGCCGTTGCCCCGCCGGTGGAGTAGGAGCGGACTTGTCCGCGAAGCTTTTTCGTCAGCCCCATTCGCGGACAAGTCCGCTCCCACAAAGGTTGGGCCCCTCAACAACAGTTAACTCAGACATAGCCTTACAAATAACAGGCGAGGAAGCGGGTTGGGTTTACACAGCTAGCGCGCGAATTTACCGAGGTAAACGAGCATTTTTACGGGGGCACCCAGGACCGGCTGGAAATCCAGCCGGTTTTTTCGCAACAGCAACAGTGCGCGTCAGCTTGCCCGAACGCTCATACCCACTCCCTTGATGCGAATGAACTCCTCCAGGCCTGCCTTGCCGCCTTCGCGCCCGAACCCGGACAAGCCCACGCCGCCAAACGGCGACGCCGCGTGGGAGGCCGGGGTTGCCTGGTTGACGAACACCGTGCCGGCGTTGAGCTGGCGCACCATACGCTGGGCAATGTTCAAGTCATTGGTCTGCACATAGGCGGCCAGCCCGTATTCCGTGGCATTGGCCAGCGCTACCGCCTCGGCTTCGTCGCGGAACTTGAACGCGCACAGTACCGGGCCGAAGACTTCCTTCTGGGCGATGGTGCTGTAGGGGTCGGCCTCCGCGATCAGGGTCGGAGTAACGAAGTTGCCCTGCCCATCACCGGCAGCTTCCCCGCCGCTGAGGAAACGCCCAACCTGCTGCGCGCGTGCCTCGCCGATCATGCCCCGCACCCGCTCACAGGCTACGGCGTTGACCATGGGACCCACGATCACGTTTTCGTTGAGCGGGTCGCCATAGGGCAGTTGTTCCATCGTCGCCTGCACCACCTGGATGAACGGCTCGTAGATCGACTCATGAATCATCATGCGGGTCGGCAAGGCGCAACCCTGGCCACTGTTGGAAAGGCCGAACGCGGCGCAATACGCCGCCGTACTGGCGAGGTCGACGTCCGGGAATACCAGATTCGCCGACTTGCCGCCCAACTCAAACACGCACGGCTTCAGCGTTGCGGCGGCAGAGCGCATGATGGCCTGCGCCCCGACCGGGCCGCCAGTAAAGGAAATTTTGTCGACGCCGCGATGGCGAACCAGCGCCTCGCCAGCGGCCACGCCGCCCGGCACTACGTTTATGACCCCTGGCGGGATGCCGGCCTCCAGCCCCAGTTCAACGAAGAGTTGCGAGCTGAATGGCGTGAACTCGGCAGGCTTGATGACGACCGTGTTGCCGGCGGCGAGCGATGGCGGGATCTTCATCGCCAGCGACAGCAAGGGGGCGTTCCAGGTGATGATGTGACCGATCACCCCGTACGGCTCCGGCACGGTGTATTCAAAGTGGTCGCCGGGATTGATGCCGGTGACCAGCCCCTCGATCTTATCGGCCCAACCCGCGTAGTAGCGGGTCCAGGCCAGGATACGCGGCGCCATGCCGTGGAGCATGGTACTCATCGGAATACCGTTCTCGACCACCGCCATTTTCATGAAGCGATCAATGTTCTGCTCGATCAGATCGGCAAAGCGATCAAGGACCTGGCGACGGCGAAAAGGCTTCATGTCGCGCCAGGCGGGAAAGGCTGCACGCGCCGCGAGGACGGCCGCCTCGACTTCCGTTTCACCGGCCAAGGGGATATCCATCTGGAACTGTCCCGTGGCGGTATTCACATGGCTGAACGTGCCGGCACTGCCCTGCGACAGGGCCTGTTCACCAATCATCAGTTTGACGGCGGGAAGCGTTGCGGCAATCGCAGCATGTTCCTGTGGATTCGGTGGGATAAAGATCATGTTCAAACTCCTTTTGCTATCGGGTGTTGGTCTTCAAGAATAAGGTCCGCGGCTCGCCACCCCATGGCCATCATCGGTGCGTTGGTGTTGCCGGCGATCATCAGTGGCATGGCTGAGCAATCCATGACCCGCAGGCCGCCGACGCCCCGCACTCGCAGCCTTTCATCCAGCACGGCATCGGCGTTTGCACCCATGGCGCAGGTGCCGACCGCGTGGTAGCCGGTGACGCCGTTGCGGCGAAATACGTCGAGGATTTCCTCGTCACTGTGCAACGGCCCCGGGGCGAGTTCTTCGGCGACGATTGCCCGCAATGCCGGCTGATCGAACAGCTTGCGCATGACGTGATAAATGCCGATGGCGACGCGGCAATCGTATGCGTCGGTCAGAAAGGCCGGACGGACCAGCGGTGCGGCAGTCGGGTCTGCCGAGCCGATCATCACGCTGCCACGCGATTCTGGCCGCAGCACATAGCTCATCAGGTGCAGGCCGGGGAAGGTGTCGATGGCAGCGCCCTTCTCGGTGATCTGGTAACTGAAGGGCGACATCAGAAATTCGGCGTCGGGACGCGTCGCTTGCTCGGTGGCGCGAAAGAACGCGCCCACTTCATGCGAGCCCCAGCTCAGCACGCCGCTGCGGGTCAGCAGATAGCGCAGCGAGGTGGCGGCCAGTCGCATGCCCTGGAGCTGGCAGTTCTGCGAAGCCGTCTGCGGCAGTGCCAGGCGCTGCCTGAACATGATGCCGCGATGCTCGCGCATGTTGCCGCCGACGTGCGGGCTGTCATGGATCACCTCGATGCCGAGATCACGCAGGTGCGCAGCAGGGCCAATGCCTGACAACTGCAACAGCTTGGGCGATTCCAGCGCGCCGGCACACAGCACGATTTCCCGCGCCGCGCAGATCGTCTCAACGGCACCATTACGGCGGCAACGCACGGCGACGGCACGGCGCTCTTCAAACAGCACCTTTTCCACCAGGGTGTCGGTCATCACCTTGAGGTTCGGGCGTTGCATCGCCGGGCGCAGAAAGGCCCGCGAAGCACTGACACGCCGACCGGAGTGGATATTATGGCTGAAGTAGCCGACGCCTTCCTGGCGGGTGCCGTTCATGTCATCGAGGCGCGGCAAACCGATCTCCGTGCAGGCGCCGATCAGCGCTTCATGCACGGGACCGGGCGCAGGATGCGGGCGCAGCGCCAGCGGCCCACCCACGCCACGAACCCCGTCATCACCGAGGCTGTGATTTTCCAGGCGACGGAAGTAGCTGCTCATCGTTGCCCAGTTCCAGCCTGGCAAGCCCATGGCGTCGAGCGCATCGTAATCCTCAGGTTGGCCACGCACATAGACCATGCCGTTGACTGCGCTGGAGCCACCCAGTGTTTTGCCCCGCAACCAGGTTTCCGCACGCCCGCCAGTACCGTCTTCCGCTTCGGTCTGATAGCTCCACATGAAACGCGGATCGCTGTGCAGCTTGCCGAAACCACGCGGGATGTCGATCAGCGCGTTGTTGTCAACCGGGCCGGCCTCGATCAGCAATACGCGATATTGCGGGTTCTCCGATAGCTTGCTGGCCAGAACGGCGCCAGCCGAGCCGGCACCGACGATGACAAAATCAAAGGTCTGCTGCATGCTTGCCTCTATTGCTATGGCTATGTACCCATTGAATGTTGTCGGAATAACCGTTGTACAACGTTGCCCCCTGTGGGAGCGGACTTGTCCGCGAAGCTTTTCCGTCAGCCCCGTTCGCGGACAAGTCCGCTCCCA
>NZ_JBQPXM010000023.1:0-15816 GCF_052245235.1 Pseudomonas sp. B392_1p | reverse complement strand
GGGCCGTCAGCAGCCGAGCAGACCAGGATCGCGCCGTCCATCTGGGCAGCACCGGTGATCATGTTCTTCACATAGTCGGCGTGACCCGGGCAGTCAACGTGCGCGTAGTGACGGGTCGGGGAATCATATTCAACGTGCGAAGTGTTGATGGTGATACCACGAGCCTTTTCTTCCGGCGCGTTGTCGATCTGGTCGTAACCCTTGGAAGTACCACCGCTGCCGAATACTTCGGCGCAGACGCGGGTCAGGGCTGCGGTCAGCGTGGTCTTGCCATGGTCAACGTGACCGATGGTGCCAACGTTGAGGTGCGGTTTGCTACGTTCAAATTTTTCTTTAGCCACGACAGTAAACTCCTAGCGTAAAGGATGATTAACCTTGTTTTTTGGTGAGCGCTTCGACGATGTTCGACGGAGCTTCGGAGTACTTGGAGAACTCCATGGAATAACTGGCACGGCCCTGGGACATGGAACGAACGTCGGTCGCATAGCCGAACATTTCACCCAGCGGCACTTCGGCACGAATTACCTTGCCAGAAACCGAGTCATCCATACCCTGAATCAGACCGCGACGACGGTTCAGGTCACCCATCACGTCACCCATGTAGTCTTCAGGGGTTACCACTTCGACCTTCATGATCGGCTCAAGAACAACACCGCCGCCTTTCTGGGCAAGTTGCTTGGTCGCCATGGAAGCCGCGATCTTGAACGCCATTTCGTTCGAGTCGACGTCGTGGTAAGAGCCATCGAACACTTCAGCCTTCAGGCCCAGCAGCGGATAACCGGCGACAACGCCGTTTTTCATCTGCTCTTCGATGCCCTTCTGGATCGCAGGGATGTATTCCTTCGGAACCACACCGCCCACAACCTTGTTTTCAAACACCAAGCCTTCCTGACCTTCGTCAGCCGGCGAGAAGCGAATCCAGCAATGACCGAACTGGCCACGACCACCGGACTGGCGAACGAACTTACCTTCGATCTCGCAGCTCTTGGTGATCTTTTCACGGTAAGAAACTTGCGGCTTACCGATGTTGGCCTCGACGTTGAACTCGCGACGCATACGGTCAACCAGGATGTCCAGGTGAAGCTCACCCATCCCGGAAATGATCGTCTGGCCGGTTTCTTCGTCGGTCTTCACGCGGAAAGACGGGTCTTCCTGAGCCAGGCGGCCCAGCGCGATACCCATTTTTTCCTGGTCAGCCTTGGTCTTCGGCTCCACGGCAACCGAGATCACCGGCTCCGGGAAATCCATACGCTCAAGGATGATCGGCTTGTTGATGTCGCACAGGGTGTCACCTGTGGTCACATCTTTCATGCCAATCAGCGCAGCGATGTCGCCCGCGCGCACTTCTTTGATTTCCTGGCGCTCGTTAGCGTGCATCTGCACCATACGGCCGACGCGCTCTTTCTTGCCCTTGACCGAGTTGATCACCGAGTCACCGGAGGCCAGAACGCCCGAGTAGACACGAGCAAAAGTCAGCGTACCGACGAAGGGGTCGGTTGCGATCTTGAACGCCAGAGCCGCGAACGGAGCTTCGTCAGAAGCCACGCGCTCATCGGTCTCCTCTTCGTTGTCCGGATTGGTACCCTGGATCGGCGGGATTTCAGTCGGCGCCGGCAGGTAGTCGATCACGGCATCGAGAACCAGGGGCACGCCCTTGTTCTTGAAGGAGGACCCACAGACAGCCGGAACGATTTCACCGGCGATGGTACGCTGACGCAGACCAGCCTTGATTTCCTCGACGGAAAGATCGCCTTCCTCGAGGTACTTGTTCATCAGCTCTTCGTTGGCTTCGGCAGCTGCCTCTACCAAGTTCGAGCGATACTCTTCGGCTTGTGCCTGGAGCTCTGCAGGAATGGCTTCGTAACGGGGAGTCATGCCCATATCGGACTCATCCCAGTACACAGCCTGCATGCTCATCAGGTCGATCTGACCCTTGAAGTTCTCTTCGGCGCCGATCGGCAGCTGAAGCGGTACCGGGGTGTGACCCAAGCGCTGCTTGATCTGACCGACCACACGCAGGAAGTTGGCACCCTGACGGTCCATCTTGTTGACGTAGACAACGCGCGGCACGCCGTACTTGTTGGCTTGACGCCATACGGTTTCCGACTGCGGCTCAACGCCGGAAGTACCACAGAAGACCACCACCGCGCCGTCCAGCACGCGCAGCGAACGCTCTACTTCAATGGTGAAGTCCACGTGACCGGGGGTGTCGATCACGTTGACGCGGTACTTGTCGAACTGCTTCTGCGAGCCCTGCCAGAAAGCGGTCACAGCGGCGGAGGTGATGGTAATACCACGCTCCTGCTCCTGCACCATCCAGTCGGTGGTACTGGCACCATCATGGGTCTCGCCCATTTTATGGTTTACGCCGGTGTAAAACAGAATCCGCTCGGTCGTAGTGGTTTTACCGGCATCCACGTGCGCGCAGATGCCAATGTTACGGTAGCGGTTGATTGGGGTAGTACGGGCCACAATTAGGTCCTCGTAAATAGAGCGCTTGAATTAGAAGCGGTAGTGCGAGAACGCCTTGTTGGCTTCTGCCATGCGGTGCACGTCTTCACGCTTCTTCACTGCAGCTCCCTTGCCCTCGGAGGCATCCATGAGTTCGCCAGCCAGACGCAGAGCCATGGATTTTTCGCCACGCTTGCGCGCGCTATCCACCAACCAGCGCATAGCCAGGGCATTTCGACGGGACGGACGAACTTCAACCGGAACCTGGTAAGTCGCACCGCCAACACGGCGGGACTTCACTTCGACCAGCGGAGCGATGGCGTCGAGAGCTTTTTCGAAGATCTCCAGGGGATCGCTGTTCTTGCGGGTTTTGACAGTGTCCAGAGCACCGTAAACGATGCGCTCGGCCACGGCCTTCTTGCCGCTTTCCATCACGTGGTTCATGAATTTGGCGAGAATCAGGCTTCCGTATTTCGGATCGTCCAGAATCTCACGCTTGGCTGCTACACGACGTCTTGGCATTGATAAGCCCTCAAACGGTCTTCAGGTTAGCCCGGAACGATAACGCCTTGGTTACGTCCGACCTTACTCTTATCGACTCAATTAAATATAAAGCTGAATTACTTCGGACGCTTGGCGCCGTACTTGGAACGACCCTGCTTACGATCCTTGACACCTGAGGTATCCAGGGAACCGCGCACGGTGTGGTAACGAACACCCGGAAGGTCCTTTACACGGCCGCCGCGAATCAGCACAACACTGTGCTCTTGCAAGTTGTGGCCTTCACCGCCGATGTACGAGGAAACCTCGAAACCGTTGGTCAGACGTACGCGGCAGACTTTACGCAGTGCCGAGTTCGGTTTTTTCGGGGTGGTGGTATACACGCGGGTGCACACGCCACGACGTTGCGGGCAGTTCTGCAGCGCCGGCACGTCGGATTTCTCGACGATGCGCTTGCGCGGCTGACGCACCAGCTGGTTGATAGTTGCCATCTACTAGCTCCACTGTTGTCTTTCGACGCTATCGCTTTCCAAAGAAAGCAAAATGGCAGAGCGACGCGCCCTGCCAAATTTAGGGGTGCATGAGTCTAAAGAGACTGCAAGTTCCCGTCAAGGCAAAGCCCGGGCGAGTTTCGCCCGGGCTTTACACTCAGTTTCCGCTGGAGTTCAGCGCCTCGGTCAGAGCTGCCTCGACCTCGTCGGCACTCACGCGCAGCGGCTTGTCCAACTCACGGCGACGCTTGCGCTCGCTGTGATAGGCCAGACCGGTACCGGCCGGGATCAGACGACCCACAACGACGTTTTCCTTCAAGCCGCGCAGGTAATCGCGCTTGCCGGTAACGGCCGCCTCGGTCAATACGCGGGTGGTTTCCTGGAAGGATGCCGCGGAAATGAACGACTCGGTGGACAACGAAGCCTTGGTAATACCCAGCAGTACGCGAGTGAACTTGGCAATGAATTTGTCTTCGGCTGCCAGACGCTCGTTTTCGCGCAGCACTGCGGTCAGTTCCATCTGGTCGCCCTTGATGAAACTGGAATCACCCGACTCGGCAATTTCAACCTTGCGCAGCATCTGGCGCAGGATGGTTTCGATGTGCTTGTCGTTGATTTTCACACCCTGCAGGCGATAAACGTCCTGAATCTCGGTGACGATGTAGCGCGCCAGTGCACTGACACCCAGCAGACGCAGGATATCGTGCGGATCGCTCGGGCCGTCGGAGATCACTTCGCCCTTGTTCACTTGTTCGCCTTCGAAGACGTTGAGGTGACGCCACTTCGGAATCAGTTCCTCGTACGGATCGCTGCCATCGGTTGGAGTAATGACCAGGCGGCGCTTGCCCTTGGTTTCCTTGCCGAAGGAGATGGTTCCGCTGATTTCAGCCAGAATCGATGCTTCCTTCGGACGACGCGCTTCGAACAGGTCGGCAACGCGCGGCAGACCACCGGTGATGTCGCGGGTCTTCGAGGTTTCCTGGGGAATACGCGCGATGACGTCACCGACACCGATTTGCGCACCGTCCGCCACACCGACCAACGCGTTGGCGGGCAGGAAGTACTGCGCCATTACGTCGGTACCCGGCAGCAGCAGGTCCTTGCCATTCTCATCAACCATCTTGATCGCCGGACGGATGTCCTTGCCGGCGGCCGGACGATCCTTGGCATCAAGCACCTGGATGTTGGTCAGACCGGTCAGTTCGTCGGTCTGGCGCTTGATGGTGATGCCCTCCTCCATGCCGACGAAGGTCACGGTACCCTTCATTTCGGTCACGATCGGGTGGGTGTGCGGGTCCCATTTGACCACTACAGTACCGGCATCGACCTTGTCGCCTTCCTTGACGGAAATGACCGCACCATAGGGCAGCTTGTAGCGCTCGCGCTCACGACCGAAGTCGTCGGCTACCGCCAGCTCACCGGAACGTTCCACGACGACGATGTTGCCGTCGGCACGTACTACGTGCTTGATGCTGTGCAGGCGAATGGTACCGCCGTTTTTCACCATCACGTTGTCGACGGCCGAAGTCCGGCTTGCCGCACCACCGATGTGGAAGGTACGCATGGTGAGCTGGGTACCCGGCTCACCGATGGACTGGGCAGCAATTACACCGACCGCCTCACCAATGTTGACCTGGTGACCACGAGCCAGATCGCGACCGTAGCACTTGGCGCAGATGCCGTAGCGGGTTTCGCAGGTGATCGGCGAACGCACGACCACTTCGTCGATACTGTTGCGCTCGATGAACTCAACCCACTTCTCATCGACCAGGGTGCCAGCCGGCACAATGATCTCATCGCTACCCGGCTTCGGTACGTCCTTGGCAATCACACGGCCCAGCACGCGATCACCCAGCGCCTCGACGACGTCACCGCCTTCGATGTGCGGAGTCATCAGCAGACCTTGCTCGGTGCCGCAATCAACCTCGGTCACTACCAGGTCCTGCGCCACGTCGACCAGGCGACGGGTCAGATAACCGGAGTTAGCGGTCTTCAGTGCGGTATCCGCCAGACCCTTACGAGCGCCGTGGGTGGAAATAAAGTACTGGAGTACGTTCAGCCCTTCACGGAAGTTTGCGGTGATCGGCGTTTCGATGATGGAACCGTCCGGCTTGGCCATCAGGCCACGCATACCAGCCAGCTGACGGATCTGCGCGGCGGAACCACGCGCACCGGAGTCGGCCATCATGTACATGGAGTTGAACGATTCCTGCTCGACTTCGTTACCGTCGCGATCAATAACCTTGTCCTTGGACAGGTTGGCCATCATCGCCTTGGAGACTTCATCGTTGGCCTTCGACCACAGGTCGATCACCTTGTTGTACTTCTCGCCCTGGGTTACCAGGCCGGAGGCATACTGGGCTTCGATTTCCTTCACTTCGTCGGTGGCGGCATCGATGATGCGAGCCTTCTCGTCCGGAATCTCGAAGTCATTGACGCCGATGGACACGCCGGAAATCGTCGAATAGGCAAAACCGGTGTACATCAACTGGTCGGCGAAAATCACGGTGTCCTTCAGACCAACCGTGCGGTACGCCTGGTTGATCAGCTTGGAGATCGCTTTTTTCTTCATCGACTGGTTGACGACGTCGTAGGACAGGCCTTTAGGCACGATCTGGAACAGCAGCGCACGACCAACGGTGGTATCTACAATGCGAGCATTCTCGACCAACGAGCCGTCTTTCTGCTTGATGGTTTCATGGATACGAACCTTGACCTTGGCGTGCAGCGACGCTTCACCGGCGCGGAACACCCGATCGACTTCCTGCAGGTCGGCGAACACGCGACCCTCGCCCTTGGCATTGATGGACTCACGGGTCATGTAGTACAGACCCAAGACCACGTCCTGTGACGGCACGATGATCGGCTCGCCGTTGGCGGGCGACAGTACGTTGTTGGTGGACATCATCAGCGCGCGCGCTTCCAGCTGGGCTTCCAGCGTCAGCGGCACGTGTACGGCCATCTGGTCACCGTCAAAGTCGGCGTTGTACGCGGCGCAGACCAGCGGGTGCAGCTGGATGGCCTTGCCTTCGATGAGGACCGGCTCGAACGCCTGGATACCCAGACGGTGCAGGGTCGGCGCGCGGTTGAGCAGTACGGGGTGTTCGCGAATGACTTCGGCGAGGACGTCCCAGACTTCCGGCAATTCACGCTCGACCATCTTCTTGGCAGCCTTGATGGTGGTCGCCAGACCACGCATTTCCAGCTTGCCGAAAATGAACGGCTTGAACAGCTCAAGAGCCATCTTCTTCGGCAGACCGCACTGGTGCAGGCGCAGGGTCGGACCCACGGTAATCACGGAACGACCGGAGTAGTCCACGCGCTTACCCAGCAGGTTCTGACGGAAGCGACCTTGCTTACCCTTGATCATGTCGGCCAGGGACTTCAGCGGACGCTTGTTCGAGCCGGTGATGGCGCGACCGCGACGGCCGTTATCCAGCAGGGCATCAACCGCTTCCTGCAGCATGCGCTTTTCGTTACGCACGATGATGTCCGGAGCGGACAGGTCGAGCAGGCGCTTCAGACGGTTGTTACGGTTGATCACGCGACGATACAGGTCGTTCAGATCGGAGGTCGCGAAGCGGCCACCATCCAGCGGAACCAGCGGACGCAGGTCCGGCGGCAGCACCGGCAAAACGGTCAGAACCATCCACTCAGGCAGGTTGCCCGACCCCTGGAAGGCTTCCATCAGTTTCAGTCGCTTGGACAGCTTCTTGATCTTGGTTTCCGAGTTGGTCTGCGGAATCTCTTCGCGCAGGCGGCCGATCTCGTGCTCCAGATCAATGGCGATCAGCAGCTCGCGAACGGCTTCGGCACCCATGCGGGCATCGAAGTCATCGCCAAATTCTTCAAGGGCTTCGAAGTACTGCTCATCGTTCAGCAGCTGACCCTTTTCCAGGGTGGTCATGCCCGGATCGATCACCACGTAGCTTTCGAAATAAAGCACGCGCTCGATGTCACGCAGGGTCATGTCCAGTAGCAGGCCGATACGGGACGGCAGCGACTTCAGGAACCAGATGTGGGCGACCGGCGAGGCCAGTTCGATGTGCGCCATGCGCTCACGACGAACCTTGGCCAGGGCCACTTCCACGCCACACTTCTCGCAGATTACGCCGCGATGCTTGAGGCGCTTGTACTTACCGCACAGGCACTCGTAGTCCTTGACCGGGCCAAAGATCTTGGCGCAGAACAGACCATCGCGCTCAGGCTTAAAGGTACGGTAGTTGATGGTTTCCGGCTTTTTTACTTCGCCGAAAGACCAGGAACGGATCATCTCAGGCGAAGCCAGACCGATACGGATCGCATCGAACTCTTCAACCTGACCCTGGTTTTTCAACAGATTCAGCAAGTCTTTCAAGGCCTTTCCTCCTCACGGACCTGCGGCGACCGGCTGTTGGCCGGGCGCCGCATAGGCGGTGCGTGTTATTCGGTTTCCAGTTCGATGTCGATACCGAGCGAGCGGATTTCTTTGATCAGCACGTTGAAGGACTCGGGCATGCCGGCCTCCATGCGGTGATCGCCGTCCACGATGTTCTTGTACATCTTGGTTCGGCCGTTCACGTCGTCCGATTTCACGGTCAGCATTTCCTGCAGCGTGTAGGCGGCGCCATAGGCTTCCAGCGCCCAGACTTCCATCTCCCCGAAACGCTGACCACCGAACTGCGCCTTACCGCCCAGCGGCTGCTGAGTGACCAGGCTGTAGGAACCGGTGGAACGCGCGTGCATCTTGTCGTCGACCAGGTGGTTCAGCTTGAGCATGTACATGTAGCCGACGGTGGTCGGACGCTCGAACTGGTTACCGGTGCGACCGTCGATCAGGCGCATCTGACCGCTTTCCGGCAGATCGGCAAGCTTGAGCATCGCCTTGATCTCATGCTCCTTGGCGCCGTCGAACACAGGCGTGGCCATCGGCACACCCTGACGCAGGTTGTGTGCGAGATCGAGAATTTCCTGATCGCTGAAGCTTTCCAACTCTTCCTTCTTGCGACCGCCGATATCGTTGTAGATCTGGCCGAGAAACTTGCGCAGGTCAGCGACCTTGCGCTGCTCTTCGAGCATCAGATTGATCTTGTCGCCCAAGCCCTTGGCCGCGAGGCCCAGGTGGGTTTCCAGGATCTGACCAACGTTCATACGCGACGGTACGCCCAGCGGGTTGAGGACGATATCCACCGGTGTGCCGTTGGCATCGTGCGGCATGTCTTCGACCGGCATGATCACCGAGACCACACCCTTGTTACCGTGGCGACCGGCCATCTTGTCACCCGGCTGGATGCGACGCTTGATCGCCAGGTAAACCTTGACGATTTTCAGCACGCCCGGTGCCAGGTCGTCGCCCTGCTGCAGCTTGCGCTTCTTGTCTTCGAACTTGTCATCGAGCAGCTGACGACGGTCGGAAATGTAGGCCTGGGCCTTTTCCAGCTGCTCGTTCAGTGCATCTTCAGCCATGCGCAGCTTGAACCACTGACCACGCTCCAGCCCGTCAAGCACCTCGTCGGTGACCTTGGCACCCTTCTTCAGGCCAGCACCGCCTTCAACGACAGCGCCGACCAGAGCGGCACGCAGACGCTCGAAGGTCGCACCTTCGACAATGCGGAACTCTTCGTTGAGGTCCTTGCGGATCTCGTCGAGCTGCATCTTCTCGATGGCCAGAGCACGGGAGTCGCGCTCCACGCCATCACGAGTGAAGACCTGAACGTCGATGACGGTACCCTTGGTGCCAGTCGGCACACGCAGGGAGGTGTCCTTCACATCGGAAGCCTTCTCACCAAAGATCGCACGCAGCAGCTTTTCTTCCGGTGTCAGCTGGGTTTCGCCCTTCGGCGTGACCTTGCCAACCAGGATATCGCCAGCGCCGACTTCAGCGCCGACATACACGATGCCTGCTTCGTCCAGCTTGTTTAGCGCCGCTTCACCCACGTTCGGGATGTCCGCGGTGATTTCCTCTGGGCCAAGCTTGGTATCGCGCGCCACACAGGTCAGTTCCTGAATGTGGATAGTGGTCAGGCGATCTTCCTGAACAACACGCTCGGACAAGCAGATGGAGTCTTCGAAGTTGAAGCCATTCCACGGCATGAATGCCACGCGCAGGTTCTGACCCAGGGCCAATTCGCCCATGTCGGTGGACGGACCATCCGCCATGATGTCGCCGCGCGAAACCGAGTCACCCTTGCTGACCAGCGGACGCTGGTTGATGCAGGTGTTCTGGTTGGAACGGGTGTACTTGGTGAGGTTGTAGATATCCACACCGGCTTCACCGGTTTCAACTTCATCATCATGCACGCGCACAACGATTCGGCTGGCATCGACCGAGTCGATGACGCCGCCACGACGGGCCACGACGCAGACACCGGAGTCACGGGCGACGTTGCGCTCCATGCCAGTACCTACCAGGGGCTTGTCGGAGCGCAGGGTCGGCACAGCCTGACGCTGCATGTTCGAACCCATGAGTGCACGGTTGGCGTCATCGTGCTCCAGGAATGGAATCAGCGAAGCAGCTACGGACACCACCTGACGCGGCGACACGTCCATCAGGGTCACGTCTTCGGGAGCCTTGACGGTGAACTCGTTGAGGTGACGGACCGTTACCAGTTCGTCAGTCAGCATGTTCTGCTCGTTCATGGTCGCCGAAGCCTGGGCGACCACGTGATCAGCCTCTTCAATGGCGGACAGGAACACGATCTCGTCGGTCACCTTACCTTCCTTGACCACCCGGTATGGGCTTTCCAGGAAGCCGTACTTGTTAGTACGCGCGTAGGCTGCCAGGGAGTTGATCAGACCGATGTTCGGACCTTCCGGCGTTTCGATCGGACACACACGGCCGTAGTGAGTCGGGTGTACGTCGCGGACTTCAAAGCCTGCGCGCTCACGGGTCAGACCGCCCGGGCCAAGTGCGGAAACACGGCGCTTGTGGGTGATTTCAGAGAGCGGGTTGTTCTGGTCCATGAACTGCGACAACTGGCTGGAACCGAAGAACTCCTTCACCGCCGCCGCAACCGGCTTGGCGTTGATCAGGTCTTGCGGCATCAGGCCTTCGCTTTCAGCCATGGACAGACGTTCCTTGACCGCGCGCTCAACACGCACCAGGCCAACACGGAACTGGTTTTCAGCCATTTCGCCGACACAACGCACACGGCGGTTGCCGAGGTGATCGATGTCATCAACGATGCCCTTGCCGTTACGGATATCGACCAGGGTCTTCAGCACATCAACGATGTCTTCCTTGCTGAGCACGCCCGAACCTTCGATCTCGGTACGACCGATCCGACGGTTGAACTTCATGCGGCCCACGGCAGACAGATCGTAACGCTCAGCGCTGAAGAACAGGTTATTGAACAGCGTTTCAGCGGCATCCTTGGTCGGCGGCTCGCCGGGACGCATCATGCGGTAGATCTCGACCAGAGCTTCCAGCTGGTTGCTGGTGCTGTCGACCTTCAAGGTGTCGGAGATGAACGGACCGCAGTCGATTTCGTTGGTGTACAGCGTTTCAAAGCGCACAACTTGCGCCTTGCCGATCTGCACCAGCAGTTCGGTGGTCAGCTCGGTGTTGCACTCGACAACGATTTCACCGGTAGCCGGATGCACGATGGCCTTGGCCGTGGTGCGACCCAGCACGTAGTCCAGCGGAACCTGAAGTTCCTTGATACCGGC
The DNA here is from genome assembly GCF_052245235.1 of Pseudomonas sp. B392_1p. Taxonomy (NCBI): domain Bacteria; kingdom Pseudomonadati; phylum Pseudomonadota; class Gammaproteobacteria; order Pseudomonadales; family Pseudomonadaceae; genus Pseudomonas; species Pseudomonas sp. B392_1p. The sequence continues at coordinate 4,726 of NZ_JBQPXM010000023.1, read as the reverse complement.
CTTTTCGATCTGGTTGATGTGGCGCGCGGTAACCCGGCGGCCTTGCTCAACGATGACCTTGCCGTTCTCATCCTGGATGTCGAACGCGGCAATTTCGCCACGCAGACGCTGGGGCACCAACTCCAGGCTCAGACCATCGCCCTTGATCTGGAACACGTTGGTCGAATAGAAGGCGTCGAGGATTTCCTCGGTGCTGTAACCCAGGGCGCGCAAAAGCACCGAAGCCGGCAGTTTGCGGCGACGGTCGATGCGCACGAACACTGCGTCCTTCGGGTCAAACTCGAAGTCCAGCCAGGAGCCACGATAGGGAATGATGCGCGCGGAGTACAGCAGCTTGCCCGAGCTGTGAGTCTTGCCGCGATCGTGGTCGAAGAACACGCCCGGCGAGCGGTGCAGCTGAGAAACGATGACACGCTCGGTACCGTTAATGATAAAGGTACCGTTTTCGGTCATCAGGGGGATTTCCCCCATGTAAACTTCTTGTTCCTTGATGTCCTTGATCGCTTTATTCGACGATTCTTTGTCGAAAATGATCAGGCGCAGTTTTACCCGCAGCGGGACGGCAAATGTTACGCCACGCAGCACGCACTCTTTGACATCAAAGGCCGGCTCACCCAGGCGATAGCCTACGTATTCCAGAGCGGCGCTGCCGGAATAGCTGATGATCGGGAAAACGGATTTGAAGGCCGCATGAAGGCCAACGTCGCGGAACTGGTCTTTGCTTGCCCCCGCCTGCAGGAATTCGCGATACGAATCCAGCTGGATGGCCAGGAGGTAGGGCACATCCATCACGTCCGGCAACTTGCTAAAGTCCTTGCGGATACGTTTTTTCTCAGTGTATGAGTAAGCCATCAGCGTTCCCCAGCTTGGTCACCTGCTTGTTTGGCTTCTCCCGACGGGAGCAGCCAGAAACTCGTGCAGATCATGATCTGCGCCACCTATATGGTGGTGTCACAGGCAGCCTGCATTCGCAAGCCGCCTATAACGGAAAAAGGCCGGTGGCATTAGCCACCAGCCATCAGCCTTGTGCGAGACGCTCAGGCTGTAGACGCAAGGTCGCGCTTACTTGAGCTCGACCTTGGCGCCTGCTTCTTCCAAGGACTTCTTGGCAGCTTCGGCTTCTTCTTTCGAAACGCCTTCCTTGACGATGCCGGGAGCGCTGTCAACAACAGCCTTGGCTTCTTTCAGGCCCAGGCCGGTCAGTTCACGAACAGCCTTGATCACGTTCACTTTCTTGTCGCCAGCTTCGGCCAGGAAAATGGTGAACTCGGTCTGCTCTTCAACTACGGCAGCGGCAGCAGCCGGGCCAGCGGCAGCGGCAGCGGCAGCGGTAACACCGAACTTCTCTTCCATCGCCTTGATCAGTTCAACGATCTGCATGACGGACATTTCGGAAACGGCGTTGATGATATCTTCGTTGGTCAGAGCCATGACTCTAGTTCCTGTATTGGGGTGACGGCCTTACGGCCATCGAATTAAACGAATAACGTCGAAAAAGTATGCGGGGCCTTGTTAGGCGGCCACGCCTTCTTTCTGGTCACGAATAGCCGCCAGAGTACGAGCCAGCTTGCTGGTAGCGCCTTGAATCACGCTCATCAGCTGCGAAACAGCTTCGTCATAGGTCGGCAGAGTTGCCAGCACGTCGATCTGATTGGCTGCGATGAACTGACCCTCGAACGCAGCGGCCTTGATCTCGAACTTGTCCTGACCCTTGGCGAACTCTTTGAAGATACGAGCGGCAGCGCCCGGATGTTCGGTAGAGAAAGCAATCAGGGTCGGGCCTTTGAACACGTCGTTGAGCACATCATACGGAGTGCCTTCAACGGCGCGCTTGAGCAGGGTATTACGTACGACACGCACGTATACGCCAGCTTCGCGGGCCTCTTTACGGAGTCCGGTCATGGCCCCTACGGTCACGCCACGGGCATCAGCCACGACAGCGGACAGGGCAGTTTTGGCAGCCTCGTTGACTTCAGCGACGATGGCCTTCTTGTCTTCGAGTTTAATTGCCACGGGTTCACTCCTGGATGTTACCGGTTCATCCGATCGAAATCGGACGTCGTTTTGGTGTCTGATTCGGTAAAGAATCGGGAGCACCATCTGCGTAGGCTTTCGTGTTTAAGGCTTGCGCCGCCTACGGTCTTGGATAGCCCCCGCCAGGCAGGGACCCCAATACCTGCGCAGCGGGAAAGCCCGCTGCGACTTCAAACTTACGCCTCGAACGACGCCTGGTCGATTTGCAGACCCGGGCCCATGGTGCTGCTCAGCGTTACGCGCTTCACATAGACACCCTTGGAAGTGGATGGCTTGAGGCGACGCAGATCGGCCAGCAGGGCTTCAACGTTCTCTTTCAGCTTGGCGGGTTCGAAATCAACCTTGCCAATAGAGGTGTGAATGATGCCGTTCTTGTCAGTACGAAAGCGTACCTGACCAGCCTTGGCATTCTTCACGGCAGTAGCGACGTCAGGGGTTACAGTACCAACCTTCGGGTTCGGCATCAGGCCGCGCGGACCGAGGATCTGACCCAACTGACCAACGACACGCATTGCATCCGGGGAAGCAATGACGACGTCATAGTTCAGGTCGCCGCCCTTCATTTCGGCAGCCAGGTCGTCCATACCAACGCGATCCGCACCCGCAGCCAGAGCAGCTTCGGCAGCCGGACCTTGAGTGAACACGGCTACGCGCACGCTCTTGCCAGTTCCGTTCGGCAGCACGGTAGCACCACGAACGACCTGGTCTGACTTACGCGGATCAACGCCCAAGTTGATAGCAATATCAACGGACTCTTTGAACTTGATGGTGGACAGCTCAGCCAGTAGGGCAGCTGCTTCTTCGAAAGCATACTGCTTGCCTGCCTGAATCTTTTCGGCAATTGCCTTCTGGCGCTTGGTCAGCTTAGCCATTACACACCCTCCACGTTCAGGCCCATGCTGCGAGCGGAGCCAGCAATGCTACGCACGGCAGCGTCCAGGTCAGCGGCAGTCAGATCTGCTTGCTTGGTTTTAGCGATCTCTTCCAGCTGAACACGAGTCACGGTGCCGACTTTCTGGGTGTTAGGACGAGCGGAACCAGCGGTGATGCCTGCCGCCTTCTTCAGCAGCACGGCTGCCGGAGTGCTCTTGGTTTCAAAGGTAAAACTGCGGTCGCTGTAAACAGTGATAATCACTGGAGTCGGCAGCCCAGGCTCCTGGCCTTGGGTACGGGCATTGAATGCCTTGCAGAATTCCATGATATTGACACCGTGCTGACCCAGTGCCGGACCCACTGGCGGCGACGGGTTAGCTTGACCTGCCTTAACTTGCAGCTTGATATAAGCCGTAATCTTTTTAGCCATTTCTTACTCCACTTACGGGTACGTGCGCCTGAAGGCTCCCCGGTTGCTTACGCGTATATCCCAGTGACGACAAAACCCCGCAACCCATTTAGCTGCGGGGTAAGGGATCTGCGAGCCAGTTAAGCCTTCTCGACCTGACTGAACTCCAACTCCACTGGCGTGGAGCGTCCAAAAATGAGAACAGCCACGTGTATCCGACTTTTCTCGTAATTGACTTCTTCGACAACACCGTTGAAATCTGCGAACGGCCCGTCAACGACACGCACCGTCTCACCCGGCTCAAACAGCGTCTTGGGCTTGGGTTTATCACCACTATCGGCAACACGACGCAGGATCGCCTCGGCTTCCTTTTCGGTAATCGGCGCGGGCTTGTCTGCCGTACCACCAATAAAACCCATGACGCGAGGCGTATTCTTGATCAAATGCCAAGCCGCCTCACTCATCTCCATCTGGACAAGAACGTAGCCCGGAAAGAATTTACGCTCGCTCTTGCGCTTTTGCCCGTTGCGCATCTCCACCACTTCTTCGGTGGGGACGAGGATCTCGCCGAACTCATCTTCCATGCCGGCCAGCCTGACACGCTCGATCAGCGAGCGCATGACATGCTTCTCGTAACCCGAGTAAGCATGCACCACGTACCATCGCTTAGCCACGGAGCACCTTTAACCTACGATCAACGAAACAACCCAACCCAACAGCGAATCAAGCCCCCACAACAACAGCGCCATCACAAGAACGACAGCCACAACGATCAATGTTGTTTGAGTGGTTTCCTGACGGGTCGGCCATACGACCTTGCGAATCTCGACACGAGCCTCTCGAGCCAGCACGTGAAAAGCGCGCCCTTTCGTCGTTTGCAGCCCGACGAAAATAGCTCCAGCAGCAAGAACCAACAGAACCAGAACGCGATATAGAACAGGCTCAGCCGCAAAATACTGATTACCAACTACGCCGATCACCACCAAAGCAGCCACAAAAAGCCATTTCAGCAGATCAAAGCGACTCTCTTTGGCTTCAACCCTGGCGTTCATCTGTTTAGATCCTGTTTAAAAAATGCCAGATTCTCAACTTAAGGAATCTGGCAGGCCAGGAGGGAATCGAACCCCCAACCTGCGGTTTTGGAGACCGCCGCTCTGCCAATTGAGCTACTGGCCTAGAACTCGAATCAGGCCGGCAATTATGCCGACCTGAAGACCCAAAATCAACCGATTACTCGATGATCTTGGCAACCACGCCGGCGCCTACGGTACGGCCGCCTTCGCGAATCGCGAAACGCAGACCGTCTTCCATGGCGATCGGAGCGATCAGGGTAACAACCATCTTCACGTTGTCGCCCGGCATCACCATCTCAACGCCTTCCGGCAGTTCGCAGTTACCGGTGACGTCAGT
>NZ_JBQPXM010000022.1:0-18370 GCF_052245235.1 Pseudomonas sp. B392_1p | reverse complement strand
TGCAGCTTGCAGCTTGCAGCTTGCAGCTTGCAGCTTGCAGCTTGCAGCTTGCAGCTTGCAGCTTGCAGCTTGCAGCTCGCTGTATGACTCTGTGTGCAGGATCATCCTAGGGCGGCGCCATGTACAAAGACCTGAAATTTCCGATTCTGATTGTCCATCGCGATATCAAGGCTGAAAGTGTGGCAGGCGAGCGAGTGCGAGCCATTGCCGACGAGTTGCGGCAGTACGGCTTTACCATTCTGTCCGCCAGCAGCTCGGATGAAGGGCGCCTGGTAGCCTCGACCCACCATGGCCTGGCCTGCATTCTGTTGGCCGCCGAAGGGGCGGGAGACAATCGCCGGCTGCTGCATGACGTGGTTGAGTTAATCCGCGTTGCGCGAGCCAGGGCGCCGCAGTTACCGATCTTTGCGTTGGGCGAACAGGTCACCATCGAAAATGCGCCGGCCGAGGCGATGGCCGATCTCAATCAACTGCGCGGCATTCTTTACCTGTTCGAAGACACGGTGCCTTTCCTGGCCCGGCAGGTTGCACGGGCCACGCGGACTTACCTGGATGCTCTGCTGCCACCTTTTTTCAAAGCGTTGGTGGAGCACACCGCTCAATCGAATTTTTCCTGGCACACCCCAGGGCACGGCGGTGGCGTGGCTTACCGCAAGAGTCCTGTCGGTCAAGCGTTCCATCAGTTCTTTGGTGAGAATACCCTGCGCTCCGACCTGTCGGTTTCCGTGCCTGAGCTGGGATCGCTGCTCGATCACACCGGCCCGCTGGCGGAGGCCGAAGTGCGCGCGGCGCGCAATTTCGGCGCCGACCACACCTTCTTCGTGATCAATGGCACGTCGACGGCAAACAAGATCGTCTGGCATTCGCGGGTCGCCCGTGATGATCTGGTGCTGGTCGACCGCAACTGCCACAAGTCGATTCTGCACGCCATCATCATGACCGGCGCCATCCCGCTGTATCTGATGCCGGAACGCAACGAACTGGGCATCATTGGGCCGATTCCGCTCAGCGAATTCAGTCGTGAATCCATTCAGGCGAAGATCGACGCCAGCCCGTTGGCCCGGGGGCGTGAAGCGAAGATCAAGCTGGCTGTGGTGACCAACTCCACCTATGACGGGCTCTGCTACAACGCCGAGCTGATCAAGCAGGCGCTCGAAGGGCATGTTGAGGTGCTGCATTTCGACGAGGCCTGGTACGCCTATGCGGCCTTCCATGAATTCTACTTGGGCCGTTATGGGATGGGCACTCGGCGCGCCGAACAGGGGCCTCTGGTGTTCACCACCCATTCCACCCACAAGCTCTTGGCTGCGTTCAGTCAGGCCTCGATGATTCATGTCCAAGACAACGGCCAGCGGCGCCTGGACCCGGTGCGTTTCAACGAAGCCTTCATGATGCATATTTCCACCTCGCCGCAGTACGGCATCCTGGCCTCGCTGGATGTAGCCTCGGCGATGATGGAAGGCCAGGCCGGGCGCTCATTGATCCAGGAAACCTTTGATGAAGCACTGAGTTTTCGGCGTGCGCTGGCCAATTTGCGTCAGAATCTGAGCCCAGATGACTGGTGGTTTACGATCTGGCAGCCGCCTGAGGCCGAGGGCGCAGGCGGGGTGGTGACTGCCGATTGGCTCTTGCTGCCGGGGGCGGAGTGGCACGGCTTCGGCGAGATCACCGACGACTACATGCTGCTTGATCCGATCAAGGTCACCTTGGTCATGCCTGGTTTGACGGCCGGTGGCCGGCTGGATACACGAGGAATTCCCGCTGCGGTGGTCAGCAAGTTTCTTTGGGAGCGTGGCCTGGTGGTGGAGAAAACCGGCCTGTATTCCTTCCTGGTGCTGTTTTCCATGGGGATCACCAAGGGTAAATGGAGCACCCTGCTGACCGAGTTGCTTGAATTCAAACGCCATTACGATGCAAACCTGCCACTTAGCGAAGCGTTGCCATCGCTGGTCCATGGCGTAGAAACGCATTATCAGGGTATGGGGTTGCGTGATCTGTGTGATGACTTGCATGACTGCTATCGCACCAACAGCACGGCCAAGGCGCTCAAGCACATGTATACGCAGTTGCCTGAAATCGCCCTGAAACCTTCAGAAGCTTATGATCGACTGGTGCGTGGCGAGGTAGAGTCGGTTGCCATTGAGCATCTCGAAGGGCGCATTGCAGCAAATATGCTGGTGCCTTATCCGCCGGGTATTCCTTTGATCATGCCCGGCGAGCGGTTCACAGCGCAGACTCGGTCAATCATCGACTACCTGCATTTTGCCAGGCGCTTTGATCAGCAGTTTCCCGGATTCAACGCCGATGTGCACGGATTGCGGCGACAGGTGAACGAGGGGCAAATAATTTATAGCGTCGATTGCCTCACTTGAGGCTCGTGGGGAAAAGAGCTGCAACCAGGCTGATATTTCAAGCCTGCGGTTAGGTGTCGGGCGTGGTTTGATTCACATCGCGCACCATCGACTTTTGACCCTGGCTTGTTATAGTTGCCGGGCCGCCAATAACATTAACAAGCGCCTCGAGGATGTCAGCTGTGCCAGACTATCAAGCCTTCCGTGTCGAGTTGACGGACAAGATCGCTACCGTCACGATCAATCGCCCGGAAAAACGTAACGCCATGAACAGCGCGTTCTGGTCGGAAATTATCGAGATTTTCGATTGGGTCGACCGCACCGATGAGGTGCGCGTGGTGGTACTGGCCGGTGCAGGTGAACACTTCTCTTCCGGTATCGACTTGGGCCTGCTGGCTCAGGCAGCCAATCTGGTCGGCAAAGATGTCGGCCGCAGTGCCGAAGCCTTACGCCGCAAAATTCTCGAACTGCAGGCCTCCTTCAATGCAGTTGATCGGTGTCGAAAACCCGTGCTGGCGGCCATTCAGGGCTATTGCCTGGGCGGTGCTATCGATCTGATCGCCGCCTGCGATATGCGTTACGCCACTCGCGATGCCCAATTCTCCATCAAGGAAATCGACATGGGCATGGCGGCCGATGTGGGCACGTTGCAGCGTCTGCCGCGCATTATCGGTGATGGCATGATGCGTGAGCTGGCCTTTACCGGCCGCCATGTGCACGGTGATGAAGCGCAGCGCATTGGGCTGGTCAATCGTGTTTGGGACACTCAGGCGCAACTTCTCGAGGGGGTCATGCAGCTGGCCGCCGAGATTGCCGCCAAGTCGCCCATCGCCATTCGTGGCACCAAGGAAATGATCCGCTACATGCGTGATCATCGCGTTGATGATGGCCTTGAATACATCGCCACCTGGAATGCTGCGATGTTGCAGTCGTCCGACCTGCGTATTGCCATGGCGGCACACATGAGCAAGCAGAAGCCGGAGTTTGCCGACTGACTGTAGACTGAACGTAGTAGGCCAGGAGGCGTAAACAATGACAGGGGTTAACTCGCTCAATCTAGTACGTGACGAATTATTCGCCACCATGGATGAGGCTGAACGCAGTCTCGAGCATTTCATCGTCGACCGGCAGAACGGCACGCTGTTGCAGCAGGCCATTGAAAATCTGCAACAGGTACGTGGCACACTCAATTTGATCGAGTTGACGGGAGCCGAGCTACTGGCTCAGGAAACTCTGCACGTGGCGATGGATATTCCCACCGGTGTAGGCCCTGAGCGAGACGGACAATTGACCGCGCTGGGCAGTGCACTACACGTGCTACGTCGTTACCTCGAAGGCCTGGGCCTGCATCGCCAGGAGATTCCCGAGCTGTTGCTGCCAGCGATCAACAAGTTGCGCCAAGCATGTAACCAGCCAGCGCTGCCGGAAAGTTTCTTTTTCAGTGTTCGTCTGGATCAGGAGCGACCGCGCAGCGCGTCCCCGGCGGTCGATGCTGCGGTGCGTGTCAGTCAGACGCGTCATTTGCGGCACATGTACCAGGTAGGATTGCTGGGGCTGCTGCGAGACCCCCAGCCCCAGCCTGGGTTGAAACTGATGGCGCGAGCCATGGCCAGGCTGGATGATCTGTATGCCAACGATCCGCGTGGCCGGCTGTGCTGGATTGGCGCGGCCATGTTCGAAGCCGCGTTGGATGGTCAGTTGCGCCCCAGCAAGGCAGGTAAACAGCTGGGAGTGAGAATTGAGCGCGAACTCAAGCAATTACTTAACAATCCTCAGTATCAGGCACCCCGTCATCTGCTCAAGGAGATGCTTTATCTGATCGTGCTAGCTGACAGCCATGGACCCCGAGCCACGCAGATTCGCGAGGTGTTCAACCTGGGGCCGCTGCCGTTTACCGCACCGATGCTGGCGGAAGAATATCGGCGTTTGGCAGGGCCGGGACAGGCGGTGATGCGTTCGCTCTCCACCGCGATTCGAGAAGAGCTCGGCAGTGTCAAAGACCTGCTTGATCTCATCGAGCGAGGTGTGGTTCAGGATGACGGCTTTGCGAATTTGCATGCCTTGTTGGGCAAGCTGGCGAAGACGCTTGGCATGGTGGGGCTCAGCTCGGCGAGTAATGCCCTGCAAGCACAGTTGGCCGAAATTGCCACCTGGAGCCGTGCGGCTCCAGGCAACACCGATGCACTGAACCAGCTTGCTGATGCGGTCCTCTATGTGGAAAGCATGGTGGCAAGCCTAGAGGAGGATCGACAGGCAGCGCCTGTTGCCCCCTTGCTGCAGCCGGGGCTGAGTTCGCCCAGTTTTGCTGTTCACCAACTGACCGAAGCCAAGATTGTCGTTCTGGATGAGGCCAAGGCCGGGCTTGCACTTTCCAAACGGGCCATTACTGCTTATTTGGAGTCCGGCGGTGACAAAATGCATCTGGCCAACGTGCCAGTAACATTGCAGGCGGTTCGCGGTGGTCTGTGGTTTCTGGGGCAAGAGCGGACCGCGAGGCTGGTGGGAAGCTGTGCAGACTATATCCAGCAACACATGCTGGAGACTGACCAGATGCCAGTGGAGGCCAAGCTGGAAAGTCTGGCTGATGCATTAACCAGCCTTGAGTACTATCTGGAAGCCGGCGGCGCATCGCGCAACGATGTTCTGGAACTTGCCGATCGCAGTGTCGAAGCACTCAGGTTAGCGGTGGCCTGCTGATGGACGCACGCTGGCAACCGGGCTGTATTCCTGCCGGTTTGCCGGGCGCGTGGGTTGTACTGCAAGGTCCGGGTGGTTTTCTTCTGGATGCCCAGGGGCCGTTGTTTCCTGACGCCTGGGTAGGCGAGCAGGGACTGGCGACAGTGGCCGAATATGGGCTTGGGTATTACGACACTGTGCCGGTGTATTTGCGACAGCTCGCTGATCAGCCGGATCTGCCTGGCTGCCAGTGGCAGAGCCTTCGCCAGCATTTGCTCCACGGAGATGCCAAATACGCGGCTCTGCTTGGCTATGCCGGGCAGATTGCGACCTGGGCATGGGAACACAGGTTTTGCGGGGCCTGTGGCAAAACGCTGACACCTGTCGACGGTGAGCGGGCCATGGAATGCCATGATTGTCGGCTGCGCCACTATCCCCGTTTGTCGCCCAGCATGATCGTGCTGGTTACCCGTGGCGATGAAATCCTTTTGGCGCGTTCTCCGCGCTTTCTTCCAGGTGTTTACAGTACCCTGGCTGGCTTCGTCGAGCCAGGCGAGACCGTTGAGCACTGCGTCATACGGGAAATACGCGAGGAGGTGTGCCTGGAAGTGTGCAATGTGCGCTATATCACCAGTCAGAGCTGGCCGTTTCCCCATTCACTGATGCTTGGTTTTCATGCCGAGTACGCGTCGGGGGAGATCGTTGCGCAACCCGATGAAATAGAAGACGCACGCTGGTTCCGGCTCGACGCCTTACCGCCGCTGCCGGCGCACCGATCGATTTCCCGTTACTTGATCGACTTGTATATCGCGCGCCGTTTAGGCCACGCCGAGCCAGTGCTGCCAGGCTAGCCGCGCACTCATTACCAGCACCACCAGAATAAACACGGGGCGAATGAACTTGGCACCTCCGTGGATCGCCGTGCGCGCCCCCAGATAAGCGCCGATCATCAGCGCCAGGCCCATCCCCAGGCCCAGCGCCCAGGCGACATTGCCGCTGGCCACGAAGACGGCCAGCGCCACCCCGTTGCTGACAAAATTCATGCTCCTGGCCACGCCGCTGGCGCGGAGCAGGTCCAGGGGATAAAGCAGCAAGGTACTGACCGTCCAGAATGCCCCGGTGCCGGGCCCGATCAAACCATCGTAAAACCCCAGCCCGAGGCTTTGTGGCCACTGTCGCTGGCGTGGAATGATTTGGTTTGGATCCGAGGGAGTTTTGGGGGTACGACTGAAAAGCAGATACAACCCACAGCCAAATACCACGACCGGCAGGATCTGGTTCAGCGCACTGGCTGGCAGCCAGTGTGCGAGGGCTGCGCCAAGCATTGCGCCCAAGGCCGTGCCGAGCAGGGCGCGATACCAGTGACGAGGAACGAATAAGCGGCGGCGGTAGAATGTGTAGCTGGCCGTTGCGGAGCCGAAAGTGGCGCACAGCTTGTTGGTGCCGAGCACAAGATGTGGCGGCAGGCCGGCCGTCAGAAGGGCGGGAATGGTAAGCAGGCCCCCGCCGCCGGCTATGGCATCGATAAAACCGGCAATAAAGGCGACTGCCAGCAAGGCTGCAAAAATCCAGGAATCGAAAGCCAGTTCGAAGGGGAAATCCATGAAAAACTCGAAGTCGGTCAGATTGTGAAAGGCTCTGTGTAGAGACAAAGCGTACGCCTGCACATAATGCCGCCTTTTCTAGCGGAGATCTTGCATGCAGTACAACGGGCTGGCCTGGTTCACCGCGTTGCTGGCGTTACTGGCCTTGCTGCTTGCGGCACGCATTCTATTCAACCGCCACTGGTTGCTGGGCTGGTTGCGAGGTTCTCTGGGCATGGCTTGCCTGGCAATAGCCGGGATGGTCGCCCTGGTCGCCCGTGATCTGCTGTTCTATGCCCCCTTGCCAGGCAGCAAACCTCTGGCAACTTTGAATTTCAAGTCCCTCGGTGAACAACAGTTTGCGGTTACCCTGCTGGCCGGCGCTCAGGAGCAAGAAGTTCGGCTGAATGGCGATCTCTGGCAACTGGATACGCGTTTGTTGCAGATGCAAGGGTTAGCAACACTGATTGGATTGGAGTCGGGTTATCGCCTGGAAACCTTGTCTGGCCGCTATCTGGCCATCGAACAACAGGATTTGGCGCGCAATACCGATGTGTCGCTAGTTGAACCGGTCTTGGGTATAGACCTGTGGCGCTGGCTGCGGCTGGCTCAACATCATGCCTATGGGCTCGATGCGCAGATTGTGCGCAGCGCACCGATGCCCATGGCCGATGGGGCGGTATTCGCGGTGCGGCTGGCACCGACCGGACTGGTTGCGCAGCCGTTCAATTTGGCTGCGCAACAGGCTATGAAAGGCTGGCAGTAGGGGGGAGAGGGGCCGGGCATTGCTGGCCCCTGGAATGACAAGACTCAGGCGAGATAGCCCCCATCTACATTCAACGCCAGGCCCGTGGTGTAGCTGGAGGCGGCACTGGCGAGGTACAGCACTGCGCCTGCCATTTCGCTCGGGTCTGCAACACGCTTGAGCGGAATGCGCTGCAGGGCATATTTCAGGATCGCTTCATTGCTGGTCAGCGCCGAGGCGAACTTGGTATCTGTCAGGCCCGGTAATAATGCGTTGCAGCGGATGCCAAAGCCTGCGCATTCCTTGGCGAAGACTTTCGTCATGCTGATCACAGCGGCTTTGGTCACTGAGTAGATGCCCTGGAATTCCCCGGGCGTGACGCCGTTGATCGATGCGACGTTAATGATACTGCCGCCCCCGTTGGCCTTCATCAATTTGCCGCCCTCGATGGACATGAAGTAATAGCCGCGAATGTTCACATCCACAGTTTTTTGAAAGGCGGCAAGATCGGTGTCGAGCACGTTGGCAAATTGCGGGTTGGTGGCTGCGTTGTTCACCAGGATGTCCAGGCGGCCAAAGCGCTCGCGTATCTCGGTAAAGGTATTTTTGATCTGCTCCATCTCGCCGATGTGGCAGGCAATGGCTGTGGCCTGGCCGCCTTCGGCGTTAATGGCGTCAGCCACGGCCTGACAGCCTTCGATCCTGCGGCTGGAAACGATTACATGTGCGCCTTGCTGGGCGAGCAGGCGGGCGATGGCTTCGCCAATACCGCGGCTGGCGCCGGACACGAAGGCGATCTTGCCATCAAGGTCGAACAGGGTGGTCTTGGTCATGGCGTTTTCCTTGTTATTGGGACCGATGGTTTACAGCGATGAGTGCTGAATGAGGTTGTGGGCCATTTTTTCCAGCAGGCCATTCATCTGCACGAAGGGCGCGAATCGTTTGTCCTGGGTCTGGCCGTGGTAGTACCGGTAATAGATTTGCTGGACGATGCCGGCCAGGCGGAACAGGCCGTAGCAATAGTAGTAATCGAAGTTTTCAATTTCGGTACCGGCGCGTTTCGCGTAGTAATCGACAAACTCGCGTCGGGTCAGCATGCCCGGAGCATTGCTCGGCTGGCGGCGCATCAGTTGCACTGCAGGCGGATCGCTTGCTTCGATCCAATACGCGAGGGTGTTGCCCAGGTCCATCAGGGGATCGCCCAGTGTCGTCAGTTCCCAGTCCAGCACCCCAATGATTTGCATCGGGTTCGCCGGGTCGAGAATGACGTTATCGAAGCGGTAATCATTGTGCACGATAGCCGGGCGGGAATGATCGGCAGGCATCTTGTCGCGCAGCCAGGCCTTGATCGGCTCCCAGCTCGGGGCGTCGGGAGTCAGCGCCTTTTCGTAACGATCGCACCAGCCTTCAATCTGGCGCTGCACGTAACCTTCCGGCTTACCCAGATCCGCCAGGCCGCAGGCGTGGTAGTCGACATTGTGCAAGTCCACCAGTTTATCGATGAAACTTTTGCACAAGCCGCGGGTTTGCTCAGGAGTGAAATTCAGTGCGGCAGGAATGTCGGCGCGCAAGATAATGCCTTCGACCCGCTCCATCACATAAAACTCGGATCCGATCAGCGATTCGTCGGTGCAGTGCGCATAGGCTTTTGGGCAATAGGGAAAGCCCGCATTAAGCTGGTTGAGAATTCGGAATTCACGCCCCATGTCGTGGGCCGATTTAGCCTTGCGGCCAAACGGGGGACGGCGCAGAACAAGCTGCCGGCCGGGGTATTCCAACAGATAGGTGAGGTTGGAAGCGCCGCCGGGAAACTGGCTGATCTTCAGGTCGCCGTGTAATTCAGGAATGCTCGCTTTCAAGAACGCATCAATCGTCTCGGCATTGAGTTCTTCTCCCGAGCGGATGCGAGTGGCCTGGTCGATCAACGCCATTTCTTATTCCTTTTTATTGAAGGTCAAAAAGCCGATCAAAGAATGGTCAATCTAATGACTTATCGCAGTCCTTAACAACTCATAGTGGCCTTAATAGGTAGGCGTGTTGGTAGCCGATAAGCATCCTTGCGGAGCCTATGCCGCGGTGCATAGGCCAGGCGAAAAAAAAACCGGAGCATCAGCCCCGGTTTTTTTAAAACCGAGCAGCTTAGACTGGGAACAGTTCGCCCAGCTTCATGGCCAGCATCATGTCGCCTTCGGCGCGCAGCTTGCCGCCCATAAAGGCTTGCATGCCGTCGGTTTCGCCGGTGGTGATGCCCTTCAGGGTTTCGCTGTCCATGATCAGGGTGACGTTGGCGTTCGGGTTTTCGCCTTGTTCGATGCTGCACGCACCGTCTTTAACAACGATGTAGTGGTTTTCGCCGTCTTCGATGTTGAACTGGAATACCAGGTCCAGGCCAGCAGCTGCGCTGGAGTTGAACTTGGATTGCATGGCTTTGATGATGTCGGCGCTGCTCATAATGTCATCCTTCTTTATTTTCGATTTTCGATTTTCGATTTTCGGTTTTTGCTGGCGGCCAAGAGCCGCAGTGGGCTGGAGCTCAACGGTAGGTGATGAGCTCCGGCGCCTTCAACAGCTGTAAATGCGCATGGCTGTTGAAGGAAGCCAGGGTTACTTCGGAGTCCCGGAATTTCAGTTGGGTTACCGAAGTGTTGACGATCTGCCAATTGAGCTCGAAAGCTTTGCTGGGCGGAACGCCGATGATCTGATGCAGTAAGGCGGTGATGGTGCCGGCGGAAGTAAACACAGCAATGTGTTCTCCCTGTGCGGCGTCGTTGAGTACACGCTGCAAGCCCTGCTGGACGCGAGTACTGAATGCTTGCCAGCTTTCCTGGCCGGGCTTGTCGCCAGAGCCGCTGAGCCAGCGGTCAATAACAAAGGCAAACAGACGCTGGAACTCACCCGGATGCCGGGTAACGTGACGAAGGATATCCAGCGTCCTGGGTTCGTATTCCAGTAGTTCGGGCAAGTGAGCGCGGATGAGTTCATCGGCCTTGAATTCATTGAAGGCGGCATCGATAGCGATATCCGCTGAGTCTCCGTTGCCCATACGGCGCAGCACATGTGTAGCGGTATCTCTCTGTCGGCGCAGCTCACCGCTGTAGCAGCGGTGCAGCGTTATGCCTACATGAGCCAGGTGTTTGCCGAGCACTTCGGCCTGGCGCACACCATTGGGGCAGAGAACATCGTAGTCGTCTGCACCGAAAGAGGCTTGGCCATGTCGAATCAGATAGATGCTACCCACGCCCGTCGTCCAGGTACGTTGAAAGTGACGCGAGGTTAGGTGGTGAGGTGGTGGCCTGTCAACGAAAAAACATACGCTTGTTTGAATCGCTAATGCTTGCTGCAGCTGCGTGTCTGGCTGTCAGGCCAGGTGCTCGGTATGCTGAGCGAATCTGTGGCGGGGCGGCCTGACCATTACATCGAGATGAGGAAGCGCTGTGGAGTATCTGGCTGACTATGCGAGTTTTTTGGCGAAATCGGTGACCGTTGTACTGTCCATCGTGGCGGTGCTTGTGGCTCTGGCCGTCTTGCGAAGCCGAGGGCGGGGGCAAAGCACCGGGCAATTGCAGGTGCTGAAACTAAATGAGTTCTACAAGGGGCTGCGTGAGCGTCTGGAACTGGCATTGCTGGACAAAGAGCAGCTCAAGGCACATCGCAAGGCGCAGGCCAAGGCGGAAAAAGCTCAGAAGGCGGAAAGGAAGACCGGCGATCTCAAGCCTCGCGTCTATGTGCTGGACTTTGATGGCGACATCAGGGCGTCGGCGGTCGAACATTTGCGACATGAGGTGACTGCTCTGCTCAGTCTGGCCACAGCTCAAGATGAAGTGGTGGTGCGCCTGGAGAGTGGGGGGGGCATGGTCCACAGCTACGGTTTGGCATCCTCGCAACTGGCGCGGATTCGCCAGGCTGGGGTGCCATTAACGATCTGCGTGGACAAGGTGGCCGCCAGCGGCGGTTACATGATGGCGTGCATTGGTGACCGAATCCTCAGCGCACCCTTTGCCATCCTTGGTTCGATCGGCGTGGTCGCTCAGCTCCCCAATGTGCACCGTCTGTTGAAGAAGCACGACGTTGATTTTGAAGTGCTTACTGCCGGTGATTACAAACGAACCTTGACTGTATTTGGTGAAAATACCGAGAAGGGCCGGAAAAAATTCCAGGAGGAGCTGGAGATTACCCATGAGCTGTTCAAGGACTTCGTGGCTCATTATCGTCCGCAGTTGGATATCCAGGAGATCGCCACGGGTGAAATCTGGTTGGGACAGGCGGCATTGAGCAAGCAACTGGTGGATGAACTCAAGACCAGCGATGAGTACCTTTCGGAGCGGGCCAAAACAGCAGATTTGTTCCAGCT
Organism: Pseudomonas sp. B392_1p; assembly: GCF_052245235.1. NCBI lineage: Bacteria > Pseudomonadati > Pseudomonadota > Gammaproteobacteria > Pseudomonadales > Pseudomonadaceae > Pseudomonas > Pseudomonas sp. B392_1p. The sequence goes on along the minus strand of NZ_JBQPXM010000022.1, from coordinate 6,664 downwards.
GCACTATGCGCAGAAGAAAAGCTTGCAGGAGCGTGTCGGCCTTGCGGCCAGCGGAATGCTGGATCGCGTGGTGCTGACCTGGTGGGGCCGCTTGCAACAACAACGATTCTGGTAAGAGAGAAAATAATGAGCGTATTCAAGGCATTACAGGTAACCCAGGCTGCAGATGGCCATTTTGAATCGGCGGTAGTTGAGCGAGACACGAGCTCACTGCCGGCTGGAGATGTGCTGGTGCGCGTGCAGTATTCCTCCTTGAACTATAAGGATGCCCTGTCGGCCAGCGGCAATCCGGGCGTGACCAGGCATTTCCCGCATACACCAGGGATCGACGCGGCAGGAGTCGTCGAGACGTCCTCGGTAGATGGCTTCGTGCCAGGCGATGAAGTCATCGTCACCGGATACGATCTGGGCATGAGTACGTCGGGCGGATTCGGTCAATACATTCGGGTTCCGGCCGCGTGGCTGGTCAAACGCCCTGCTGGTCTGACGCTGCGTGAGTCAATGCTGCTGGGTACGGCTGGCCTGACGGCGGGCTTGTGCGTGGAGAAGCTGCTACGTGCCGGGTTCACCCCAAAGGCAGGCCCTGTGTTGGTGTCGGGCGCCACGGGTGGGGTGGGCAGCATCGCGGTGAGCTTGCTGGCGCATCTGGGCTGCCAGGTGGTGGCGGTGACGGGCAAGGCGGAACAAGCAGACTACTTACAGCGCTTGGGCGCCACTCAGGTGCTGCCGCGCGAAGCCTTGCAAGAAGGTACGGCCAAACCGTTGCTCAAGGAGCAGTGGGCGGCGGCGGTGGATACGGTAGGCGGCGACATTCTATTCAATATCGTCAAGTCGTTACGCCGTGGCGGCAGTGTGGCTTGTTGCGGGCTCACGGCCGGAGTTAATTTCCAGGCCTCCGTTCTGCCGTTCATTTTGCGTGGCGTTGATCTGCTGGGCGTGGATTCGGTGGAAATTCCCTTGGCTGATAAGGCCTCCGTCTGGGACAAGCTGGCCGGACCATGGAAGATGGCGGAGCTTGAGGATCTGGTGGAGGAGATCGGACTTGAGCAATTGCCTGAGGCGATCCAGCGTATTCTTGCCGGCAAGATGGTCGGCCGAGCTCTGGTAAAGCTGGACTGACTTATTCTAGGTCCAGCAACCAGAAAGCCCCGTGATTAGCGGGGCTTTCTGGTTTTTAGCCGAGCTTAACGGCGGCGGAACAGCGGACGTGGATCATCGGTGGCAGCTTGGTAGGTTACCGAGAAATCCTTGAGGCTTTTCAGCGCATCGTCAGGGTCGCGATCCGGGCGGATGGCAAAGGCATCGAAGCCACAGCGGCGCATATAGAACAGCTGGTCACGCAGCACATCGCCAATGGCGCGTACTTCACCTTTATAGCCGTAACGTTCGCGCAACAGGCGAGCGCTGGAGTAATGGCGACCATCGGTGAAAACCGGGAAATTCAAGGCCACAATCTGAAAGTGCGTCAGGTCATCAGCGATATCCTCTACCGCTTCATCGGCATCGAGCCATACTCCCAGCCCGCCGTCACGGGCTTTGAGGGCATGGGCATGCTCGCGCCACAGGCGCAGCGGCACGATCAGGTCGTCACTGTTGGGCAGTCCATCCAGCGAGGCCTCCTTGTCGAGCAGGTGCCAGGTTTCGTCGACGATCTGCTCGTTCTTAATGATTCGCTGCATAGACGCGCTCTTTAAAACGATCGATGCCAATGCGGCGGTAGGTGTCGATAAACTGCTCATCTTCGGTACGTTGCTCCACGTAAACGGCAATGATCTTTTCAATGACGTCAGGCATGACATCCTGGGCGAAGGATGGGCCGAGAATCTGTCCCAGACTGGCATCGCGTCCTGAGCTGCCACCCAGGGAAACCTGGTAGAACTCGGCGCCTTTCTTGTCCACGCCCAGAATGCCGATATGGCCAACGTGGTGGTGACCGCAGGCGTTCATGCAGCCGGAAATGTTCAGGTCGAGCTCACCGATGTCGAACAGGTAGTCGAGATCGTCAAAGCGCCGCTGGATGGCTTCTGCCACTGGAATCGACTTGGCGTTGGCCAGCGAACAGAAATCGCCGCCCGGACAGCAGATCATGTCGGTCAGCAGGCCGATGTTGGGAGTGGCGATGCCCAGCTCGCGCAGTTCATGCCAGAGCTCGAACAGTTGGGATTGTTCGACGTCGGCCAGAATCATGTTCTGCTCGTGGGAGTTGCGCACTTCACCGAAGCTGTAGCGGTCTGCCAGGTCGGCAATGGCATCCAGTTGCTTTTCAGTCACATCGCCCGGTGCGACGCCGGTGGCTTTCAGGGACAGCGTGACTGCCGCATAGCCAGGCTTCTTGTGCGCAGTGACGTTGCGAGCGCGCCAGCGAGCGAAGCCGGGATGTTCGGTATCCAGCCGGGCCAGTGCCGCGCCCTGATCTTCCAGCGTTTTGTAGAGCGGGTCGACGAAAAATTTACTGACCCGAGCCACTTCTTCTTCGGTCAGGGTCAGCGGGCTGTCTTTCAAGTGTTCCCATTCCGCTGCGACACGTTCGGCGAACACTTCCGGAGTCAGTGCTTTGACCAGGATTTTGATACGTGCCTTGAACTTGTTGTCGCGACGGCCGTAACGGTTGTAAACCCGAAGAATGGCATCGAGATAGCTGAGCAGGTGCTGCCAGGGCAGGAATTCATTGATGTAGCTGCCAACGATTGGGGTACGCCCCAGGCCGCCCCCGACGGAAACCCGGAAGCCCAGTTCGCCTGCGCTGTTATGAACCGCTTCCAGGCCAATGTCGTGCACTTCAATGGCGGCGCGATCGCTGGCAGCACCGTTCACGGCAATCTTGAACTTGCGAGGCAGGAAGGCGAATTCCGGGTGAAAGGTCGACCATTGGCGAATGATTTCGCACCAGGGGCGCGGGTCGATCACCTCATCCTTGGCGACACCGGCAAATTGGTCGGTAGTGGTGTTACGAATGCAGTTGCCGCTGGTTTGGATCGCATGCATCTGCACGGTGGCCAGCTCGGCCAAGATATCCGGCACATCTTCCAGTTCCGGCCAGTTGAACTGTACGTTGGTGCGCGTACTGATGTGGGCGTAGCCCTTGTCGTACTTACGGGCAATTTCCGCCAGCTTGCGAACCTGCTTGGAGGACATCAGTCCATACGGTACGGCCACGCGCAGCATGGGCGCATAGCGTTGAATGTACAGGCCATTTTGAAGACGCAGTGGCAGAAGCTCGGCATCACTGAGCTCACCGGCCAGATAGCGGCGAATCTGATCGCGGAACTGACGTACCCGATCTTCGATGATGTGTTGGTCGTACTGGTCGTAAACGTACATGAAAGATCCTGACAGCTATTGCGCGCACGGCAGCGCGACCCGGATAGGGCCGGCAAGATACCAGTTGGTGTTTATTCGTAAAAGTGAAGAATAAGAATATGCTTAGAACCTGAATCGCTTAAGAAGCCAAGATTCGGTGCTTGAGGAGACGATGCGTCTGGTCTTTACTCACAGGTATTCAGGGAGTCTGAGCAGGGGAAAACGATGAGCAACCATTCTGGACATGATGACCGAGACAGTGTTGCGGACGCGGGGGCGATCTTTTGCCTGATACTGATAGCCGTCGTCACGGCGGTGTACTGGGTCAGCCATCAATAAAGCGACGAAGCAAAGGCCGGGGGTGCGCTATAGATTTGCAAAGTGCAGAACCAGCTTAACGGCGCCAAGTACAATCAGCACAAACAGCACCATGAATAGCACACCCAGCAAAAGAAACTGGCTGGGTTTGCCGCGGCTGAAGTCCCGTGCGCGATTTTTTCCGGTTTGCACGCCCAATGCCCCGGCCAACATGCTTTGCAGCATTTCCCGCATGGTCAACGGTTTGTGATCATCGTTTTGGTCTTTGCTCATAAAGCCCTCCTGTAGGCATCAGGATAGCCAGGTTTTAGCGGACCATTTCAGAGGTTGAGTCTGACCGTCGAATTTGGTTGGACTCAGGTCTGAAGTCATCGATTGGCTATTTCATTGGCCCGCGCCCGTAGCTGCCCGCATCCACCATCAATGTCTTGTCCGGCTGAATTGCGTATTTTTGTCAGCACACCGTTGTCATGCAGGTAGCGCCTGATCTGTTCGATTCGGTCGGCGTCTGGACGCTGGAAAGGGTCATCTGTCAGGCTGTTATAGGGAATCATGTTCATGATTGCGTACTTGCCCTTGAGCAGGCGAATGATTCCATCCATTTCCTGCTGACTGTCATTGATGCCTTTTAATAGGGTCCATTGATACTGCACCGGAAAATCCACGCTGCGAGCGTAGTCTTCACTCAGTTGCACCAATTCCTCAGGATCGAGCCGGGGTGCCCGAGGCAGCAGTTGACGGCGCAACTCGGCATCGGTGGTGTGCAGTGACAGCGCCAGAGCTGGACGCACCTGCTGTTGCGGGAGCCGCTCGAAGACGCGGGGGTCGCCTACGGTCGAGAACACCAGGTTCTTGTGCCCTATACCCCCTTCGGTGCCCAGCAGGTTGATCGCCTCCAGCACGTTTTCCAAGTTGTGTGCCGGTTCGCCCATACCCATGAATACCACTTTCTTTACGGGGCGAAAGCGGCGGGCCAGCGCGACTTGGGCAATGATCTCGGCGCTGGCGAGGTGGCGGAGGAGGCCACTTTTGCCGGTCATGCAAAATGTGCAACCTACTGCGCAGCCAACTTGGCTGGACACGCACAAGCCACCGCGCGGCAACAGAACGCTCTCAATTAGTTGGCCATCGCCCAATTCAACCAGTAGGCGAGCGGAGCCGTCGGCACCAGGATGCGCTGAGCTGAGTCTGGCCAGATTGTCGAGCGTGAGGGCAATGACAGGCAGGCCGTCGCGCACGGAACGAGGCAGGAAATCCTCGCTACGCTGATGCCGAGTGCCGGCATCCAAGGGTAAGCCCTTGAGCCAGGTACGGGTGAGTCTGCCGATATGCACGCCTTTGGCGCCGATATCACTCAGTTGCTGGTGAATGTCTTGGATTTGCATAGGGCGCGCATTCTAGCGAATGGTGGGCGGAAGAACAGAACCTTCAGCGTGCGAACCGGCGACCGGTGAGTGCAATTCCCAGTAGCATCAGCATCAGAGCAGCGAAGGCGATGCTGAGTGAGCTGTAGTTAGCAAGCAGGCCCATGATTGCCGGGCCGGCTAGCACACCGGCAAACCCGATGGTGGTCGCGGCAGTGACAGCTAGATGCACGGGCATATCGTCTTGATGGCTGAGGGATGAAATGAGTACGGGCGAAATATTGGCGCAGCCCAAACCGCACAGGCCATAGCCAAGCAGTGCGAGTGGCCAGTGTACTGTAATGATGCTGAGGCCAATTCCGCTTGCGGCCAGTAGGCTCCCAAAAATGATGATTTTGGCTGTGCCCAGAGCTCGAACAACGGGTGCGCCGGCAAACCGGCCAATGGTCACCATTAAGGCAAAGCTTGCGTAACCCAATCCGCCCAGGGCGGTTTCGAGCTTTTTATCCTGGGTTAGGTAAAGAGCGCTCCAATCCAGAATTGCGCCTTCTGCCAGATACACCACGAAGCAGAGTGCACCTATCAACAGTACGACGCCATTCGGGCGGATAAAGGCGACACCGCCTCCAGAGGCGCGGTCAGTCAGGAAGCCGCGCATGACCAGCAGGCTGCAAACAATAATCAGGCCGATCATGAGGAAGCTGCCTGTTGCGGCTGAAAGGCCTAGCGATAACAGCGCCGTCAGCAACAGTGCGCCGGAAATGGTGCCCAGGCTGAACATGCCGTGAAAATTCGACATCAGGTGCCTACCAAGCTTGCGCTCGATCAGCAGGGACTGAATATTGAGCACCACATCCAATACACCCAGGCTGCCTCCAAAGCAGAACAAGGCGAGCGCCAGAAGCCAGAACGATTCCGTCAGCGCCATAACACCGAGCGAAACCAGCAGAAATAAAATGCACGTCATGATCACTGGGCGAATGCCTTGGCGCGCAACCAGGATGCCGGACAGGGGCATCCAGACGAGGGAGCCGAGCCCGATGAATAACAGCAGCAGGCCGAACAGCGCATCGCTCATTTCGATGCGTTCGCGCACGTAAGGCACCAGGGGCGCCCATATGGATAAACCAAAGCCTGCTATAAAAAAGCCGCAGCGAGTTGCGCAACGAACAAGGGGAGCGTCGATTGCGATCGGTTGGTTTGCTGCAAGCATGTTGGGACCTTCGAGAACGTAAAACAGAATGTAGCGTCGGCGGGCACGCGATGAGAAGCAAGCTTGAGCATCTGTGCAAGCGGATTAGCAGTAAAAAGAGCAAAATTGGATGTAGCTGCAAATAACCCTTGACGGCAGAATCCAGCGGCCTATAATGCGCCCCACTTCCGGTGCAGACCTTACTGAAAACTCCTTGTAGATCAACGAGTTAAGCGGTTTGAAGAATATCGGAAGGTTCGCTTTTCGAAGCGAAGGCGGTGCGAGGTTGGAGTTGACAGCGATTCAGGTTGCTGTAGAATTCGCCTCCCGCTACCGAGCTGGGGTTTACTTCGGTCGGTAGCGCAAGTGGTTGAGAAGGTTGAAAAAAATCTTCAAAAACAACTTGACGGCAAGTAAGGCTGCTGTAGAATGCGCGGCCTCGGTTAGCGACCTCCGGTCCAGATCGAAACGTTCTTTAACAACTGAATCA
>NZ_JBQPXM010000021.1:0-18476 GCF_052245235.1 Pseudomonas sp. B392_1p | reverse complement strand
GCTATGGCGAGGAGTGGCAACGCAGTATCGGGGCCTCGGGCGCCGAAATTGACTAACTGAACTAGCCAAACAGGCCACTAGAGCAAGGCGGCCCCGACGCTGTTGAGCTGCGCATCACCCGGCTCGCCCAACACGCAGGACGTGCCGCCCGGCGTGTACATCATTGCCACGCAGCGATTGCACGCCGTGCAGATAGAGTCCCGGCGGGCACCCGACTGCAGCGTGTTGACGTAATCGGGTTCGGCGAGCAGCACCCGCCCGAGCGCGACCGCATCGAAGCCTTGCGCCATCAGGTGTTCGATACCCTCCAGGCTTTTCACCCCACCGATGTACGCCAGCGGCATGCGCACGGCGGCACGGACCTTTCGCGAGTGTTCGAGCAGGTAAAGTTCGCGAAACTGCACCTGAGGCTCCAGCAGGCTCTTCAGGGCCACCACGGCATCGATCAACGGCTTGCCGGTACTGACGCGGTTCTCTTTGGGAAACGACGAGCCGAACATGGTGGTGATCGATTCCACGTTCATTCCCGCGCTGAGTACCAGCAGGTGGGCACCTTCGGCCTCGAGCAGGCGCGCGATGGCGGCGCCATCCTTTGCACGGTTGCCGCTGCGCACGCCGTCGGTGACGCTGTATTTGCAGACCACTGCGAGGTCGCGCCCCACGACGTCCAGTACCCGCCGCAGCACCATGAGCGGGAAGCGCATGCGATTTTCCAGCGCCCCGCCGTAGCAGTCATGGCGCTTGTTGTAGAGCGGTGAGATGAACTGGCTGAGTAGGTAGCCGTGGCCCATGTGCAGCTCGACGGCATCGAAGCCGGCTTCACGCGCCAGCCGCGCGCCGCGCACGAACTCGTCGGCAACCCGTGACAGGTCTGCCTCGGACATGGCCTGCTTGCGCAGCATGCCGCTCAATATTCCGACCTTGTTGAAGCCACCGCTTGCCGACAGCGGCAAGGCGGAACGACTCGGCGGCAGGAACGTGAAGCATCCGCCATGCGTGATTTGCGCCGACGCCGCCGCGCCATGGCGATGCACTGCCTGGGTAAGCGCGCGCAAGTGCGGCAGGCTGTTGTGGTCAAGTACCACCTGATCGGGCAAGGTGCGCCCGTCGGGGCTGACCGCGCAGTAGGCCAGCGTGGTCATCGCCGCGCCGCCGGCGGCGATGCGCTCGTGCAGGCGCAGGGACTGGCCGGTGGGAATGCCGTCGAGCGCCGCGCCTTCATTGGTCGCGGCCTTGATGAAACGATTGCGCAAGGTCAGCGGACCGATGCGCAGCGGCTCGAAGGCCGAAGTGATTCCAGGGGACGTCTGCATGCAAGTTCCTCGCGTGAAGAGCGCGCGGTACAGCGCCGCCGCAGGAGCACCGCGGCGGCGCTGCGTGGCGTCGCCTTAGAAGGAGTACTTGGCGTTGAACGACAGGTAGTCGCGGTCCGCCATCATCCGACCCTTGGCGATGTTCGGCGAGCTGAGGTAGTCGACGTAGGTCATCCCCACCTGGAAGTTGCCCAGGTACTTGAGGTCCGCGCCCAGGGTCAGGCGCTTCTCGGCACGGCCGATGCCCTGCAGGGCGCTGCCGTCGAGGTTCTGCTGCCAGTTGACCTTGGTCGCCAGATCCCAGCCGCTGAACAGGTTCGGGTGCTCCATCTGCGCGCCCAGGCCAAACAGTGTCGAACCACGGGTCTGGCCGTCATAGATAAAGCTGTCGAAGCTGCCGATATTCACACCGTCGACGGTGATATCCACCGGGTCCACGGATTCGATGTGCTGGTGCATCACCTCGCCGAACAGCGAGGTCTGGTGCGCCAGCCAGGTGGGGCCGATCAGGTACATCGCATTGAGGTTCGCCTGCCAGACTTCGCCACGCGCCGGCGTGCCGTTGTCCAGGTAGACCGCCGAGCCATCGCGATAGCTCAGGTCGCCGGCGAACTGCACCGCGTCGCCAATCTTCGAGCTGAAGCTCACGCCGGTCAGCTCCACGTCCTCGAAGTACCCCAGCTTGAAGGTGCCGGGCGCCACGCTGCCGGACAGGGAGGAATAGCGGGTGTCGCCGCCGAAATTGAAGAACAGCGCACCGACGCGCTCGTGGTAACGGTAGTGGAACAGGCCGACTTCGGTGCTGTCGGTCAGGCGGTAGCGCATGCCCAAACCCCACTGGCCGCTGTCGCGCGGCTTTTCCTCGCCCGCATAGGACAGCGCTGTGAATTGCGGATCTCCAGCCGCAAAACGAAAGTACTCGGCGCCAGGGCCGAAGATATCGCTGCTGTTGAAATAATCGCCGACCGGATTGAGCTGCGTTTCTTCCCACTCGTACTGGTAGAAGCCCAGCAATGCCAGGTCCTCGTTCAGCGACCAGGAGGCGGAGAACTGCCCCACCGGCAGGTAAGCGTCCTTTGCCTCGGTGCCCGGTACGTTGAACTTGGTCGCGTCGACCGGCGCCTGACCCTGGCTGATGTTGGGCCAGAACAAGCTCTCGCCCCAGGCCACCAGGTGCCGACCGGCTTTGAGCGAGACGTACTGTCCGTCCAGAACGTCGAAGTTGCCGTACACATAGGCATCGAGCAGGCGCGCGCGGCCGCCACTGTCACGCCGGGTGTCGCGGGTGAAGGTGTCGTTGCGGCCACCTTTGTTCACCGTGCTCGGCGAATCGTTGTCGTTGCGACCGTGGTAGGCCTCATCGTGGAAATGACTGCCGCGCAGCACCGCCCCCAGGTTGTCGTGCCGCACCAGCACTTCGCCGAACACACTGACCCGGTTGGTGATCAGCGAACCGCGATCGAAGTTGCGCGTGCCATCATCGTTGTTGAGGCTTTCGAGGTACTGCTTGGCAGGCTTGCCGGTTCGCACCGACGCGGTGTAGTTCACCGTCAACGTGGTATCGACCGTGGTTCTTTCGCCAATCTCGAAGGAAGGGCCGGCCATCGCCGCACCGCTGGCGATGGCTACCGATACACCCAGCAGATGCAGGGCAAAACTCGCTTTCTTCACGCTCATAGCTATCTCCATTCTTGTTATTGTGCTGCTATCGCTCCATGTGGCTGCCGGTGACCGGCAGGCAGGGAAACTGAGAGTGCCTGCTGCGGCTCAGGTCGCCAGCAGCGCGCGCAGGTCGTTCTTGGCCACCTTGTTGGAAGGGTTCAGTGGGAGTGCCTCGAAGAAGCGCACCAAGCGCGGCACCTTGTAGTTGGCCATTCGCTCACGGCTCCAGGCGATGAGCTCCGCCACCTCCAGCGGCTGGTTCGCGTGGCGTACCACGCAGGCGCAGCCGACCTCGCCCATGCGCTCGTCCGGCACGCCGATCACCGCCACCTGGGCGATGGCCGGATGCTCGAGCAGCACGGCTTCGATCTCTGCCGGGTAGCAGTTGAATCCGCCCACGATGAACATGTCCTTGAGGCGGTCGGTGATCTGCAGATTGCCATGCTCATCGAGACGGCCCACATCACCGGTGTGCAGCCAGCCCTCGGCGTCGATCACCTCGGCGGTGGCCTCGGGGTCCTGGAAATACCCGCGCATGACGTGGAAGCCGCGCAGGCAGATTTCGCCGGTCTCGCCCTGTGGCACAACCTGGTTTTCGGCATTGCGGATACTCACCTCGGTACCGGCGATGGGACGACCGCTGGTGGCGGCGATCACCTCGGCCGGCGCGCCAGGGTCGCAGATGGTCGCAAGGCCGCCGCATTCGGTAAGGCCGTAGGCAGTGGTCACCACCTCGAAGCCCAGCTCGGCGCGCATGCGCTCGATCAACACCGCCGGGATGGTGGCCGCACCGGTGACCGCGACCCGCAGCGAGGAAAGATCCGTTTGCGCCAGTTGCGGATGCGCCAGCATCGACAGGTACAGGGTCGGCGGCCCCGGCAGCACGGTGATGCGGTCCTCGACGATGCGCCGGATAACGACGTCGGCATCGAACACCGCGTGCGGCAAGATGGTCGCGCCAGCCAGCAGGCAACTGATCCAACCGGCCTTGTAACCGAAGGCATGAAAGAACGGATTGACGATCAGGTAACGATCGCCCGGTCCGAGGCCGATCACCTTGCCGTATTCATAAAAGGCGCGAAGCAGCTGGCCCTGTGTACTCAGCACGCCCTTCGGCTTGCCGGTGGTGCCGGAGGTAAAGAGCAGGTCGCTGACGTGCTCGGGTGTTACCGCGGCCATTCTGGCCTGGACCACCTCGGGAGCCAGCGAGGCGCCCTCGGCGAGAAACGCCTGCCACCCCTGCCGGCCATCGATCGAGACACGCTCATCGAGGATGATCTCGTCTTCCAGGCTTTGCGGCCGGAAGGGCTGGAGCAGCTGGGGGTAATCGACTCCCAGGAATTCACGGCACACAAACAGCAGCCGAGCTCCGCTGCGCGCCAGCACATCGGCGGCCTCGGGACCCTTCATGCGGGTATTGATCGGCACCATCACCGCGCCCGCGCAGTGAATGCCGAGGGCAGCGATGATCCAGGCCCGGCAGTTCGGTGCCCAGATAGCGACTCTGTCGCCCTCTTGGATGCCTCGGGCCAGCAGCCCACGGGTCACGGCCATCACCTGTTCGGGGAGCTCGGCGTAGCCGGTGACCACGCCGTTCTCTTCGATGGCGGCAAGCCCGGCAAAGCGCCGCGACGCCTCCGACAGCAGCGCTGGGATGGTCATGGGCGCTGCGGTAGCTGTGGGCTCAAGCAGTGTCTGGGGCGAAGTAGTGTCGGTCATGGTCGGAGTCGCCTGGTGATCATGGGAAACGAATGTGCAATTGGTCGCTGGTGGGCACGGCCTGGCAGGTGAGGATCCAGCCCTCGTCCAGCTCCGAGGGGTCCAGCGCATCGTTGACGAGCAACTCGACCTGGCCTTTTTCCAGGGTGCACATGCACGAGGCACAGCCGCCGACGCGGCAGGCGCTGGGCGGCTTGAGGCCCGCGCGCTCCATTGCCGCCAGCAGGGTCTCTCCGGCCTCGCATTCGAGCTGATGTTGCTGGCCGTCCAGGTCTACCGTGACCGCCGCCGCGGAAGCCGCCTCGCTGGCGGCCACGGGCACGATTTCGCCCTCGCCGGGCAGCGAGACGAAACGCTCGACGTGGATGCTCGGCCCCGGCATGCCCAAGGCCTTCAGCGCAGTGACTGCAGTGTCCATGAAGGGTCCCGGCCCGCAGATGAAGGCCTCGGCCCGAATAAAGGGGCGCGCCAGCTCGGCAAGCTGTTCGGCATTGGGGATGCCCTGGATCGAGTCCAGCCAGTGCACCACCTGTAAGCGGCTCGGATGGGCCCTGGCCAGCTCGCGCAGCTCGTTGCGAAAAATCACCGAGGCTTCGTCGCGGTTGGCGTAGATCAGCAGGATGCGGCCTTTGCCGGCCAGCAGCGCCGAGCGCAGGATCGACAGCACCGGCGTGATGCCGCTGCCGCCGCCGAACAGCAGCAGGTCGCCGTCCAGTCGCTTGGGCACGAACACACCTGCAGGCGCCATGACTTCCAGACTGTCTCCGGCGCGCAACTGGCCACAGAGCCAGTTCGACGCACGCCCGTCAGCGACGCGTTTGATGGTGACCCGCAGCGGCTCATCCAGCAGCGGCGTACTCGACAGCGAGTAGCAGCGCGGCAGCCAGCCATCGCCGTGGGGTACACGCAACGTGAGGAACTGGCCTGGCCGATAACGGAACGCTTCGGCCAGGCTCAGCGGAACCTCGAAGACCAGCGAGCGTGCATCGGCGGTTTCCTCGATGACCTGCGCGACCCGCAGTGCTATGTAGTTGCTCATGGTTCAATACTCATGTGAACGCGCCGACTGGCGCCCAAGCGGACACAGGGCTGAGGCTCTCGTCCGGCGCGGGCGGTGCAGGCGGGCATGCGTGGAATGCTCATACGGAAACCTTCGCCGGCACTGGCGTCGCGGTGGCGGCCGCGACGGCGCGGGCAGCACGCCGACCGGAAAACACGCAGTCGGCCAGGGACAGACCGCTGATGTACATGTGCGAGGGAATGCCGACTGCCGCACGGCCTGCGGCGTAGAGGCCGGGAATCGGCCTGCCGGCCTGATCGAGCACTGCCCCGCTGGTCTCCTCCACCTGCAGCCCGCCCAGGGTCAGTCCGCCCATGGGGTAGGCGGAACTGCTAACGGAAATATCGCAGGCATAGAACGGGCCCTGCTCCAGCACCTGGCGACTGTCCGCCGACTTGCCCATCTCTTCCTCGGCCATGCCCCGCGCCGCGGCGTTATAGCGGGCCAGGGTGTCGGCCAGCGTCGTGGCGTCGGCGCCGATTACCCGGGCCAGCACCTCGATGGTCTTGCCCTTGCGGGCGAAGAGCATCAGCAGCAACGCCGGCATCGTCTGGAACCACCAGTAGCCGCCGCGCAGGGTTTCCTTCAGCGCCTGACGGCGCAGGCGCCGGTCGAGGATCAGCCAGCCCTTGCCGTCGTGTTCCTCGCACAGGCGCACGCCCAGGGTGGCGCCGTAGACTTCCTCGTTGCAGGCGCGTTGCCCAAGGCTGTTCACCACAATGCCTTTGGGCCAGCACAGCGGCGGGCTGAGGAAGCGCCAGGCGGAAACCCGTTCAAGTTGACCGCTGGCCGCGCCGACGCTGCTACCCAGGCGTATGGCCGAGCCGTCGCAACCGGTGGCGCCTACCTTGAAGGTGCGCACGTAGCGGGAGCCATGCTCGCGCATCATCTGCGGGTTGAAGATGAAGCCGCCGGTGCTCAGCACCACGCCACGACGGGCACGAACCGCCAGCGGCCGTGCGTAGTCACGCTCGATACGGGCCAGGCGTCCACGCAGCCGGTCGCTGTAGGCCGGTGCGAGGTTCTGCCAGCGCTCGGCAGCGGCAGCCAGACGAGCATGCTCGCGCGCCTGATAGCTTTCTGCTGGCAGGCACCAGAGCTCAGCGCCCACCACCGCGCCCTGGCCGTCGAGCACCAGGCGGCGAATGGTGGATTGCAGCCGCGTGCGAATGCCGGCGCGCCGGCAGGCGTCGCGCAGCTGATCGTAAAGCACCTGGCCGCTCTGGCCCTTGCCCACGGTGCGATGGCCACGGGGCGCCGGCGAGGCCGGACCGGCGTAGGCCGGCACTTTCTCGTTACCCGAGTAATAGAGGTAGTAGCCATCCGGCGGATAGGAGGTCTTGCCGCCACCGGGCGGCATGCTCGAGCCGTATTCGGCGCCGTGGCTTTCCAGCCACTGCAGGTTCGCCACGCTTTCGTCGCAGAACCGCCGCAAGGTGTCATCGCTGACAACGCCCTGCGTCTCATGGCGCAGGTAATCGAACATGGCCTCAGGCGTATCGGCGAAGCCGGCGGCGCGCTGCTGGCGCGTGCCGCCCCCGGCATAGACGATTCCGCCGCTCTTGGCGCTGGCTCCGCCGCCCTGGAAGCGGTCGGCTATCAGCACGTCGAGGCCCTGCGCGTGACCTTCCAGTGCGGTGCAGGCACCGGCGGCGCCCCAACCCGCCACCAGCAGGTCGCAGGCATCGTCCCAGGCATGGCGATCCGCATCCTCGACGCGCAAGGGCGGCAGAATCTCGGTCACGCTATCGTCATCGTAGGTGCTCATGTTCTGCTCCTCAGCGCTGGCCGGCCAGGTGTCCAGCGGCGATGTAGCCGAAGGTCATGGCTGGGCCCAGCGTGCCGCCGGCGCCGGGATAGGTGGTGCCGAACACCGAGGCGGAGGTGTTGCCGATGGCGTACAGCCCCTCAATCACCTGGCCAGTGGTGCGCAGAACCTGGGCATGCTGGTTGGTCAGCAGCCCGCCCTTGGTACCAATGTCTCCGGCGTCCATGCGCATCGCGTAGAACGGCCCCTTCTGCAAGGGCGCCAGGCAGGGATTGGGCTTGACGTCAACGCTGCCGTAGTACCGGTCGAATACGTTGCCACCGCGGCCGAACTCCAGGTCCTCGCCGGTCCGGGCGAAACCGTTGAGACGCGCCACGCTCGCCGCCAGACCTTCCGGGTCCACGTCGATCTGCCGCGCCAGCGCGTCGAGGGTGTCCGCCTTGAAATACAGGCTGTTCAGCCACGCGGCCGGCAAACGCTCATCAGGCATGATCTGCGATGGCATCAGCGGCCCCATGGCGTAGCGGAAGCGAAAACGCGCGTCGAAGATCACCCAGGCCGGCAGCGATTGGCCGTTGGTGGCCTGGTTGTCGCGATACATGGCGGCGACGAACTCCAGGTAAGGCGCCGCCTCGTTGACGAAGCGCTGGCCTCGATTGTTGACGACGATGGAACCGGGAAAGGCGCGCTCGGCGAAGATCGGCCGGGGCTTTTCCTCGCCCGGCACGGCGATGGTCGGCGCCCACCAGCCGTGTTCCATGAGATCCGTGGCGGCATTCTCGGCCAGCGCGGCTTCCAGCGCGGCACCGGTATTAGCGCCGGGTGGCGTCGCGCTCCAGGCCTCGCGGGTGGGCTTGGGCAGGTAGCGCTCGCGAAGAGCCTGGTTGCGCTCGAAACCACCAGAGGCAAGGATCACCCCACGCGAGGCATGCAGTTCGATCAACTCACCATCACGCTCGACGCGAACGCCGCTGACACGTCCGTCCGTTACCAGCAGCTCGCGAAAATCGGTTCGCAGCCACAGCGGCACCTGGCGATCCATCAGCGAACGGCGCAGCGAAGCCACCAGCGAAGCCCCCAGGGCGGTTCGGCGATCCATATCGGTCTTGCGCCGCCACTTGAAATCCAGGCGATAGCGCAACACCAGACCCAGGAGCACGAAACGCCAGCCGAAACTGCGCGACATGGCCTTGTGTGCCTGGCGCGCGGTCCAGGCGATCTTGCCCATCAGCAGCGTCGTCGCCGAGGCCGGCCGCAGGTTGTCGAACTCCTCCTCGAGCACGCTGGCATCGAAGATTTCCGGGTCCAGCGAGCGTCCGCCGGGCAAGGCGCCGGGCAGATGCGGGTAATAATCGGGGTACTTCTCGGCGACGGCAAAGCGTACGCGACTGCGCTCCTCGAGCTCGCGCACCATTCGAGGGGCCTGTTCCAGGTAAGCGCGCAGGCGGGCTTTGTCGACCCGGTCGCCAACCGCAGCCTGGAGATAGGTCCAGGCCTTGTCGAAGCTGTCGTTGCCGCCCTTGGCCTGGAAATGGTGGTTGTTCGGAATCCAGATGCCGCCGCCGGAAATGGCCGAGGTGCCGCCGTACTGGGTGGTCTTCTCGATCATCAGGACCGACAGTCCTTCGTCGGCGGCGAAGAGTGCCGCCGTCATGGCACCTGCGCCGGAGCCTACGACGATGACGTCGTAACGGGTTTCAGTCGAAGCTTGGCTTGTCATTGTTGTTTTGCCTTGCACGAGAGAGGGAATCCATCGCCGCACCGCTGGCATCGGGATGCCAAACGGTACGGTCGCCGTCAAACGAAGGGATCGGGGTTGGGCAGACCCAGCAAAACCGCGCCGTAGCTGCGGCCGTAGGCCATGTAGTTGTTGGCGATATGCCCACGCGCCTGGTGCAGGTCACGGAAAATCCGCGCCACCGGGTTGCTGCTGTACAGCCCGGAGGCGGCCATGCAGCGCAGCAGCTCGTTGACCTTCTCGGCGCAGATGTTGGTCACGTAGGAGGACTGGAAGCGGTACAGCAGCCGCGTCTCCACGTCCGGGTACTCATTTACCTGCGCCAGCTGCATCAGCTGCCCGTAGTTGCGCTCCAGCACCAGCTTGAGCATGTCCAGGGTGATGGTGGCGTCGGCCACGGCGTTCTGCGCGCCTGGGTCCTCGGCGGTCTTGGCGCCGTGCTTGCCAATGTGCTGCGCGGCATTGCTACGGAACTCGTTGATCGCGCCCTGCAGCGCACCCATTGCGGAGGTGGACACCGCGCGGGCGAAGATCTGGGCGAAGGGAATGGCGTAGATCGGATTTGTATTGACCAGGCGGCCCGGGGTGGCCTCCAGCGTCCAGTTGTTGGTGCGCTGGACCCGGTAGGCCGGCACGAAGGCGTCTTCCACCACGATATCGTGGCTGCCGGTGCCGCGCAGACCCAGCACGTCCCAGTTGTGTTCGATGCGGTAGTCGCTGCGCGGCACGAGAAAGGTGCCGTGCTCGGCGGGCTGGTCGCCTTCAGGCGGGACGATGCCGCCCAGCAGACACCAGCTGCAGTGTTCGCTGCCGCTGGAGAAGCCCCAGCGCCCGCTGATGCGGTAGCCACCGTCGACCGGGGTCACCTTCGCCACCGGCATGTAAGTGGAGGACATCAGGGTGCCGCTGTCCTCGCCCCACACATCGCGCTGAGCCTCGAGCGGGTAGCGCGCCAGCTGCCAGGGATGCACGCCGAGCACACCGTAGACCCAGGCGGTGGACATGCAGCCCTCGGCGAGGGTCATCTGGATTTCGAAAAAGGCACGCAGATCGATCTCGTAACCACCGAAGGCCTTGGGCTGCAGGGCACGAAACAGCCCCGCTTCCTGCATATCGGCAATGGTTTCGACCGGCACCTTGAATTCGCGCTCAGCCTGGGCTGCACGCGCCTTGAGCTGCGGCACCAAGCGCCGTGCGCGCTCGATCAATTCGATTTCCTGAGGCGTTTTTTCCCGAATCGCAGTCATCCTTCAGCTCTCTCTTGTAATGCGCAGTTGCGCAGGCGTGACTGGATAATCGGATGCGAGGAGGAGACGATTCATCGTCAAAGCGGACTAGTCGCAACGTCGGAGGGCGCGCTCTCGACAATGAAGCGCGCCGACAGGCGAGCCAGCTCGGCGGCCAGGCGGTCCAGATCCGCCGCCGCCACGGCGCCGCGTCCGGCGCTCTGCGACAACTCCCGGGTGCCATTGGCCACCCCCTCGACCTGCTCGGTGATCTCGCGCATGGCCTCGGCCTGGGCCTGGACGACATCGCCAATGCCGCTCACCGCCTCGATCACCTGCTCGGTGCCGTGCCTGATCTGCGCGATCGAGGCGCCGGCCTTGTCCGCCAGGCCAACCCCATCCCGAACCCGCTGTACGGCCTTATCCATGCTGCGCACCACATCCTGGGTGCCGTTCTGGATGCGCGCGACGATGTCGCCGACATCGGTAATGGAGTTCCCGGTTCGCCTGGCCAGCAGACGTACCTCATCGGCCACGACGGCGAAACCACGGCCTTGCTCGCCCGCCCGCGCCGCCTCAATGGCGGCGTTGAGCGCCAGCAGATTGGTCTGCTCGGCCACTTCCCGGATGACCCCGAGCACGCTGCTGATGTCGCTGGAAAGGGCGTCCAGTTCACGAATGTGCCGCGCCGTGTCCGCCACCACCTCGGAGATGCCCTGCATCTCGTCGCTCATGGCACGAACGGCGTCTTCACTCTCGGCGGAGCGACTGGCCGATTCCACAGTGATCCGCCGCGTGGCCTGCGCATGGGTCTCGACCCGCTCAATCGAGCGCGACAGCTCCATGACCAGCCGGGACATGGCGTCGACCGCCACCGCCTGCTGCTGTGTGGCAACCGACGAGCCGGACGCCACGTCAGCCATTTGCCGCGCCTCCCGCTCCAGGCGCTGCATCTGCTCGCGCACAGCAGCGATCAGCCCGCGCAGGCTGTCCCGCATCAACGCCATATCGCGCAGCATGCTGCCGACCTCGTCCTGGCCCAGCTGGGGGACGGGACGCGACAGGTCGCCCGCCGCCATGGCCCCCAGGCTGTCGCTGGCCACGGCAAAGGCGCGCCGCAGGCGGCCCACGACGGAGAGCGCCGTCAGGCCGCCAGCCACCACGCCCAACACCGCAAGCGCCAGGTAGGCCATCATCACCCACTGGTAGCGCCGCTCCGCCGCTCGATAGTCCTGTTCGGTGAGAGCCCGCTGAGCCTGGCGCAGACCGTCCAGCGCCCGCATCGCCTGTTCGCCCAGCGGCATGCCGATACCGAGAAACGCAACCATGCCATCGGAGCGGAAGTCATCCAGGCGCAGCGACGCCAGCACGCTGTCGAGTTCCAGCAGCCATTCCGCGTAACTCGCCTCGAACGCCTCGGCATGCGCGGGCTCGCCGGGCCAGCTGGTCGCTCGCGCCCAGAGCCCGGCAATGGCCTGGTTGTTGGCTTCGATGGCATCCAGATGCACCCCGACCGGACGCTCATGGGCTCGCACCAGCTGCCCGCTGGGGTCGTATTGAAAGGCCAGCAGCACCAGCCGGCGGTTTTCATCCAGACGCCGACCGATCTCGGCGAAATCCTCCAGGGCCCGCAGCCGCTGGTCATGCACCACGCGCAGGCTGTCGCGTGCTTGGTAGAGGCCATGCCAGCCCAGCGCCACGGCGGAGAAGAACAGAAAACTGGCAAGCACGGCCCAGAGCCAGAGGCGCTGGGCGATGGTGATCCGGTTGAGCATCGGGATGTCCTTGTATGGCGGAATTGACCGCGCCAGTCCCAGTGAGCGCACCTCGCGCAGGCGCGGGGCGCGCTCAGACCGGGCGCCAACGCCGGAACATGCCGCCCCACCAGGGACCGCGCCACGTCCAAACGGACGACCCGAACGGCGACTCCAGCGTTAGTCCGTTAAGACGATGCTGGCCGACCATGGCCTCTCGATACTGAATTCACGTAATCCCAGCTCGGCGGGCAAGCCATGAACGCAAACACCAGCTTCGATCCTCAATCCTTTCGCGCCGCCCTCGGTACCTTCACTACCGGGGTCACCATCATCACCAGCCGTGGCGTAGACAACGAGCCAGTGGGTGTTACGGCGAACAGCTTCAACTCGGTTTCGCTGAACCCACCCATGGTGCTCTGGAGCCTGGCCAAGAATGCCAGGAGCCTTTCGACCTTCAGCCAAGCGAAACACTGGAACGTCCACGTGCTGTCCCATGAGCAAGAAGAGCTTTCGAGCCGCTTCGCCCGCCAGGGTGAGGACAAGTTCGCCGGCATCGAGCTGGACAAGGGCATCAGCACCGCACCTCTTCTGCCGCAGTGCACCGCCCGTTTTCAGTGCCGCACGGCGTTCCAGTACGAAGGTGGCGATCATGTGATCTTCGTCGGTGAAGTGCTGGCCTTCGATTACTGTGATCGCGCGCCCCTGGCCTTCCAGAGCGGCCAGTACGCGCTCGCCACGCGCCAACCGGGCAATGCCCTGCGCCTGGGCAGCCCGCCGCCCCCCGAATGCAGCTACACCGAGGACCTGCTCGGCTATCTGCTGGGGCGCGCCCATTACCAACTGCTCGACGAGCTGCGTCAGCGCCTGAGTAGCCAGCAACTCGACGAGCATGCCTTCTTCGTGCTGTCGGTGCTGTGCATCCGCGATTCGCTGACGCTGGAAGAGCTCGACCAGTTTGTCGGCTACACCGGCTATTCCGTCACCCCGGCCACCATGCGCTTTCTCGAGAAGCAGGGCCTGGTCGCTATCGAACGGATCGCCGGAGTGAACCGCTATGTGCTCACCGGCACCGGACGCGAGGCCTCGCTGGAAGAAATCGCGCTGGCCAAAGCGGTCGAGCAGGACGTGGTGGCGCGTCTTGGCGAGGTGGACGCCAAGATGCTCAAGGTCCTGCTCAAGCGCCTGATTGCCACTACCGATTGCGGCCTTCCGGACCTCTGGGGTCCGCGCTAAGACCGCCCCACCCATCGCACTGACATGAGCGCGCTTATGAACCTTAACCTGATCGAGACCCTGGGCGACGAGCTGTTCGACGCCCTGCAAGGCCGGCGAACCCTGTCGCCCCTGACCGAGCGTCACCCGGATATTCAGCTCGAGGATGCCTATCGCATTTCCCTGCGCTTTCTCGAACGCCGGCAGCAGCTCGGCGAGCAGATCGTTGGCAAGAAGATCGGCGTCACCAGCAAGGCCGTCCAGGACATGCTGAACGTGCACCAGCCCGACTTTGGCTTCCTCACCGATCGCATGCAGGTCGCCGACGGCAGCGACGTCGGCTTCGCCGAGTACCGCCTGGTCCAGCCCCGCGCCGAGGGCGAGATCGCCTTCATTCTTGGCGAGGACCTGATCGGCACCGACATCAGCGCCGACGACGTGCTCAATGCCACCCAGTACGTCGCGCCCTGCTTCGAAATTGTCGACTCGCGGATCGACAGCTGGAAGATCCGCATCCAGGACACCGTCGCCGACAACGCGTCCTGCGGCGTCTTCACCCTGGGCGCGCAGCGCATCGATCCCCGGGAGATCGACCTCGCCCAGGTGCGCCTGGAGCTGTTCAAGAACGGCCATCCCGCCGGCAGCGGTCTGGGCAGCGCCGTGCAGGGCCACCCCTGCGCAGCCGTCGCGTGGCTAGCGAACACCCTCGGCCGGCTGGGCATCCCTTTTCGCAAGGGTGAAATCATCCTCTCCGGCGCCCTGGCTCCTCTGGTCCCGGTCGCCGCCGGCGACCGGGTCAGCCTGACCCTCAGCGGACTCGGTGAATCCAGCCTGCGCTTCGTCGAGTGACCTGCATCTCAATCAGGAGAACACCATGAGCAAGAAAATCCGCTGCGCCCTGATCGGGCCCGGCAATATCGGCACCGACCTGCTGTACAAGCTCAAGCGCAGCGAGGTATTGGAGCCGGTCTGGATGGTCGGCATCGACCCGTCCTCCGAAGGCCTCAAACGCGCCGAGGAACTGGGCCTGAAAGTGACCGCCGAGGGCGTCGACGGCCTGCTGCCGCACATCAAGACCGATGACATCCGCATCGCCTTCGATGCCACCTCCGCCTATGTGCATGCCGAGAACAGCCGCAAGCTCAACGAGTTGGGCGTGCTGATGATCGACCTGACCCCCGCGGCCATCGGCCCCTACTGCGTCCCACCGGTGAACCTCAAGGACAACCTTCGTGCCGGGGCGATGAACGTGAACATGGTCACCTGCGGCGGCCAGGCCACCATTCCTCTGGTGGCGGCGGTGTCGCGCGTGCAGCCGGTGGAGTATGCCGAGATCATCGCCACCGCCGCGTCCAAGTCGGTTGGCCCCGGCACGCGCAAGAACATCGACGAGTTCACCCGCACTACAGCCAGTGCCGTGGAGCAGGTGGGCGGCGCGAAAAAGGGCAAGGCGATCATCGTCATCAACCCGGCCGAGCCGCCGCTGATCATGCGCGACACCGTGCATTGCCTGGTGGAAGGCACGCCGGACGAAGCGGCGATCACCGCATCGATCCACGCCATGATCGCCGAAGTGCAGAAGTACGTGCCGGGCTATCAGCTGGTGAACGGGCCGGTGTTCGACGGCAATCGTGTTTCCATCTTCATGGAGGTGGAAGGCCTGGGCGATTACCTGCCCAAGTACGCCGGCAACCTCGACATCATGACCGCAGCCTCGGCCCGCACCGCCGAGATGTTTGCCGAAGAACTGCTCAAGCAGACCGAGCTTTAAGGAGCGCGCCATGGACCTTTGCGGCAAGAAAATCACCGTACACGACATGTGCCTGCGCGACGGCATGCACCCCAAGCGTCACCAGATCAGCCTGGAGCAGATGAAAAGTATCGCCCAGGGCCTGGACTCTGCCGGCGTCCCGCTGATCGAGGTCACCCACGGCGACGGCCTGGGCGGCAGCTCGGTCAACTACGGATTCCCTGCACACAGCGACGAGGAATATCTCTCGGCGGTCATTCCGCTGATGAAGCGCGCCAAGGTGTCGGCCCTGCTGCTGCCGGGCATCGGCACGGTCGATCACCTGAAAATGGCCCATGAAATCGGTGTTTCCACCATTCGGGTGGCGACCCACTGCACCGAGGCGGACGTCTCTGAGCAGCACATCAGCCACGCCCGCGGCCTGGGCATGGACACCGTGGGCTTTCTGATGATGGCGCACATGAACAGCCCCGAAGGCCTGGCAGCCCAGGGCAAGCTGATGGAAAGCTACGGCGCCAACTGCGTGTACATCACCGACTCGGCCGGCTATTTGCTGCCGGACGACGTCGGCGCCCGGGTCGCCGCCCTGCGCGAGGCGCTCGCACCGGGGACGGAGATCGGCTTCCATGGCCATCACAACCTGTCGATGGGCGTGGCCAACTCCATCGCGGCCATCGGCGCCGGGGCGACCCGCATCGACGCGGCCTGCGCAGGCCTCGGCGCCGGCGCCGGCAACACTCCGATGGAGGTGCTGGTGGCGGTCTGCGACCGCATGGGCATCGAGACCGGCGTCAGCGTGTTCGGCATCCAGGACGTCGCCGAAGATCTGGTAGTGCCCATCATGGACTTCCCCATCCGCAGCGACCGCGACGCCCTGACTATGGGCTATGCCGGGGTCTACGGCTCGTTCCTGCTGTTCGCCAAGCGGGCCGAGAAGAAGTACGGCGTGTCCGCTCGCGAGATCCTCGTCGAGATGGGCCGCCGCGGCATGGTCGGCGGTCAGGAAGACATGATCGAGGACACCGCGCTGACGCTGGTCAAGCAGCGCCAGGCGAACGCCTGAGCCGATATCTCCCGCACCTATCGACGCATCGAAGGCGCCCATCGGAGGTCGGCGCTCCAACCAGCAAAACGGTAAGGGGGCGGTGATCCGCCCCGATAACCTGGCCACGGTCGGCCACCCATCATTTGCCACTGGCATACCTGGCACCCCTTTTAGCGGGTGCCAGTGCCAGTGCATGTCCAGCTCTTGGGAAGCAGCTCCGAAGGCGTGGAAAGGCAGCATGCTCCCTCGCGTCGGCCAGATTCGCCATACCTCGGCTCAACGCCTCTGACTAAGCCGTGTGGACGATGTCGGCGGCGTTCGACTTCCCAAGAATGCTGGCAACGCATCGCTGCACAGTTGCAGCAACACATCAAACTTCTGGAACGGACGATGTCATGTCAGAGCGCGAAATTCTCATCGTCGGGGCGGTTCGCACAGCCATAGGGACTTTTGGCGGTTCGCTGAAGGATGTTCCCCTCGCCTCGCTCGCCACCACCGTGGTCCGCGCGGCACTGGAGCGTTCCGGGGTCGCCCCGGAGCGAGTCGGGCATGTGGTGATGGGCAACGTGATCCCTACCGAGCCCAAGGATGCCTACCTCAGCCGCATCGCGGCCATCGATGCGGGCCTCCCCGTCACCACGCCGGCCTTCAACGTCAACCGGCTCTGCGGCTCAGGCTTGCAGGCAATCATTTCGGCGGCGCAGGCCATTCAACTGGGCGACACCTCCATTGCCATTGGCGCCGGGGCCGAAAGCATGAGCCGGGGGCCCTTCATGCTCCCCGGGCTGCGTTGGGGCCAGCGTCTGGGCGACGCCAACGCCGTCGATTACATGAATGGCGTCCTGCACGATCCTTGGCAGCAGATCCACATGGGCATCACCGCGGAAAACGTTGCCAGGCGCTATGGCATCAGCCGTGCGCAACAGGACGCCCTGGCCCTTGAAAGTCAGCGACGCGCCACCCGCGCGCTCGCCGAGCAGCGCTTCGCCACTCAGATCATCCCGGTCGAAGTGAGCACGCGCAAAGGCACGCGCCTGTTCAATACGGACGAGCATGTGCGGGACGACGTGACCGCCGAGCAGCTCGCCAGCATGCGCCCGGTCTTTGACAAGGCCGCCGGCACGGTCACCGCCGGCAATGCGTCGGGCCTCAATGACGGCGCCGCCGCCGTGGTGCTTGCCGAGGGCGGCGTTGCGCGCGAGCTGGGGCTGCAGCCTCTGGCCCGCCTCGTGGGCTATGCCCATGCGGGCGTCGAGCCCGCCTTCATGGGCATCGGGCCGGTGCCGGCAATACGGTTGGCGTTGCAGCGGACCGGGCTCGGCCTGGAGCAGATGGATGTCATCGAGGCCAACGAGGCGTTTGCCGCCCAGGCCTGCGCCGTGGCCCAGGAACTCGGCCTGGACCCGGACAAGCTGAACCCCAATGGTTCGGGCATCTCGCTGGGCCATCCGGTGGGCGCCACCGGCGCGATCATCACCACCAAGGCGATTCACGAACTGCAACGCGTGCAAGGGCGTTACGCACTGGTAGCGATGTGCATTGGTGGCGGACAGGGCATCGCTGCCATTTTCGAGAGAATCGACGCCTAGCGAGGATGCATTTCGCTCGGCTGGCACCCGCCAGTTCCGAGCAGCTCATGCGGTTGCTTGTACGACTGGAACTACCAGCGCCATTTGGTGCAACGAGACTTCATTTTGAAAATCATGGTTAATGTAAAAAAGGTGGTCGACTACAACGTCAAGGTTCGCGTCAAGGCGGACAACTCCGGCGTCGATCTCGCCAACGTCAAGACGTCCATGAACCCCTTCTGCGAAATTGCCGTGGAAGAGGCCGTACGCCTAAAGGAAAAGGGCGTCGTTAGCGAAATTGTTGCCGTGTCCGTAGGGCCGAGCGCTGTCCAGGAACAACTGCGCACCGCACTGGCACTGGGCGCCGACCGGGCCATCCTGGTCGAGTCCGCTGACGAGCTGAACTCGCTGGCCGTGGTGGCCGACTACGGCCTGGTGGGCGATCTGTTCGAGATCGTTCCGGAGTTCGGGAAGCTCGTCTGGCCGTTTTATCCGAAACCAGTCTGCGCCTTCTTCGCCTCGTCATGGCAAAGGCTCAGCCTGACTGCGCAACTGATCCGCCCTCAGGAAAGACTATGCACATCGGCATTCCTCTAGAAACTCACACCGGGGAAACCCGCGTGGCTGCGACCCCGGAAACGGTGAAGAAACTCATCGG
>NZ_JBQPXM010000020.1:0-31871 GCF_052245235.1 Pseudomonas sp. B392_1p | reverse complement strand
TAGCTCAGCTGGATAGAGTACTCGGCTACGAACCGAGCGGTCGGAGGTTCGAATCCTCCTGAGTCCGCCACATCAGGAAGGCTGTCAGCAATGATGGTTTCCTAGCGTCAACCAGCGGTGATCTGGTTTATCAAGCGCCACACGGACTCATAGCTCAGCTGGATAGAGTACTCGGCTACGAACCGAGCGGTCGGAGGTTCGAATCCTCCTGAGTCCGCCACACACAAGAAGCCCGCAGAAATGCGGGCTTCTTGCTTTTCAAGGTTTGGCTTTCACGCAGCCCGCCTCATCGAAGACGACCTGACGAGTGTTGCCCTTGGCATCCCGGTAGTGATAGCGGGTCTGGTTGTTGTTCCTGCTGATCTTGTCCGGCGTGCCAAAGGCGCTTTCGATGTCCTGCTGATTCATTCCAGCCAAAACCTGCTGACGAATCCGCGCGGTGCGCTTCTGTTGACTGGTGAGCAGCACCCCGCACGGGGTCTCCGATTGGCTGCTGCCGATTACCAGGCCGGACTTATCGGTGCGGCGATCAGGTCTAGGGGGCTCCGGAGGCGGCAGGCTGTTGATCTGTGGCGAAAGGGCCTTCTGGGCAGCTCCAGGTGGGCAGGCCTGATCGGAAAAGCTGACATGGCCTTGTGAATCCGCGCAGCGATAGATGCTGGCAGCGGGCAGAGCGCTGGACAGGCCAAGCGCGACCAGGCAGCAGCTGGTGCGAAGCAATCCGTGCATAAGGGGTATCCCTAGGTGGTAAGCAGAGCCGCGCAGCATAGGCGGCGTGACAGGGCTTTGCAGTGTCCTGGTCTCAATCGAGTGCATCCCATAGGTGAAGATGGCCGAGCTTTGCCGTGCAAACGCTTGTAGTGCCGAACTTTTATCGCGCGCAATGGCCTCAGGCAGTGGTAATATTGCCCGGTCAGCCCCGCCGGGGCTTGTGGATTCCCACCATGGACTTACCCAGTAGTAACTCACTCACATTTTTGATTGCCCAATCGCGTATTGACTGATTGATCCCCTTTGGCGTGCTCCGCTTCTGGGGTGGAGCGCGCCAATGACTGAAGTAGAAGCCAAAAAGCCGCAAGAAAGCCTGCAAGACCGCTTGGCGCAGGTTGTCGACCTGCTGCACCGCCACCGCCTGGTCGAAGACCTTACCCATCGCCAGGAAGGTCAGCACCAGGATCGCGTTGACGATCTGGTGCGTCGGCAGAACCTCGCTGAGTTGCAACGCAAGCTTGACGAGCTGCACCCCGCCGACATTGCCCACATTCTCGAAGCTCTGCCGCTCGATGAGCGCTTGACCGTCTGGCAACTGGTCAAGGCCGAGCGCGACGGCGATATTCTTCTTGAAGTCTCCGATGCGGTGCGCGAAACCCTGATCGCCGACATGGACGATCATGAGCTGATCGCCGCTACCCGGGACATGGATGTCGATGAGCTGGCCGACTTGGCGCCGGAGCTGCCGCGCGACGTCGTCCACGAGCTGATGGAAAGCCTTGATGCGCAGCAGCGCGAGCGCATGCGCTCGGTGCTGTCCTACGAGGAGGATCAGGTCGGCGCGCTGATGGACTTCGAGATGGTCACCATCCGTGAAGACGTCAGTCTGGAAGTGGTATTGCGTTACCTGCGCCGCCTCAAGGAATTGCCTGGGCATACCGACAAGCTGTTTGTGGTCGACTACGATGGCGTGCTCAAGGGGGTGCTGCCGATCAAGCGCCTGCTGGTCAATGACCCTGAGAAGCAGGTGGCCGACGTCATGGCCAGCGATCCGGTCAGCTTTCATCCCGATGAGGATGCCTACGACGCTGCCCAGGCGTTCGAACGCTATGACTTGGTGTCTGCCCCTGTGGTCGACAAGAACGGCAAGCTGATCGGTCGACTGACCATTGATGAGATCGTCGACTTGATTCGTGAGGAGAGCGAAAGCGAAGTCCTCAACATGGCCGGTCTGCGCGAGGAAGAAGATATCTTCGCCTCGGTGTGGAAGTCGGTGGGCAACCGCTGGGCCTGGCTGGCGCTCAATCTGATTACAGCCTTTATTGCTTCGCGGGTGATCGGGTTATTCGATGGCTCGATTGAGAAGCTGGTTGCTCTGGCCGCATTGATGCCTATTGTTGCAGGTATCGGCGGCAATTCCGGTAATCAGACCATCACCATGATTGTGCGCGGCATCGCCCTGGATCAGGTCGGCACTGGCAACACCTCGCGACTGTTACGCAAGGAGCTGGGTGTGTCGTTGGTCAACGGACTGCTGTGGGGTGGCGTGATCGGTTTAGTGGCTTGGTGGCTGTACGGCAACTGGTCGCTGGGCGTGGTCATGACGGCGGCAATGACCCTCAATCTGCTGCTGGCGGCGTTGATGGGGGTATTGATTCCGATGACGCTTGAGCGCCTGGGAAAAGACCCGGCGATGGGGGCCAGTGTCATGATCACGGCGGTGACCGACAGTGGTGGCTTCTTTATCTTCCTAGGGCTGGCAACACTGTTCTTGCTCTAAGCGAAAACAAGGCGGTTCGGTTATAGATATAAAAAAACCGGCAAGAGCCGGTTTTTTTATATCTGTTTCACTGTTATTCGCCGGCTGCCATTTCCATGTCATGGGCAATGAGCGCGACCAGCGCGTTTTGTTGGCGGCGAGTTAGCTGGCGGAAGCACTGCACCAGTTCGCGTTCATTAAGCGTCAGCTCAGGACTGTCTAGGCGCGAGGCCAGGTCATCGGCCAGTGAGGCCTCTTGAATCATGCTCTGCTCAAGGCGGGCAATGATTTCGGAGTTCATGCTGCGGTGATGAGTGCGAGCTACTTCGGCGATGCGCTCGCGCATGCCGTCGGGCAAGCGGACAACGAATTTGTCAGCCGTGCGGCTTGAATAAACAGCCTGTTTCATAGGGCGCATACGTTATCAACCAATAGTCTAGAAGGGTGCTGGGAATGGCGCTTAAGTCGCAGGTTGGACTTAAGTCCGGCCTTTAAGTTCAACAACATCTTCTTTTTTATAAATATTGTCGCAAGACATTCATAGTTTGGTTCACTTAAAGGCTTTTTGCCAGCACCGATCATCCAGAATGCGATTGCATGCTCAGTATTTGCTCAGCGAGCGAGGCGTAAGGAACGTTCTGGGCGCAGCGGTGTCTGGCGGTTTTTGGGGAGGCAAGATGAGTCACCTGATCTATCTCATGGGGCCTTCAGGCTCCGGCAAGGATAGCCTGTTGAACGCCGCCCGTGACTCTTTGCAGGCGCGTGGATGTCATATCGCGCGTAGAGTCATCACTCGCTCTGCGGAAGCCGTGGGCGAGGATGCGGTGAGTGTCGATGCCCAGGAATTTGCCCGCTTGAAAGAGCAGGGCGCCTTTGCGTTGAGCTGGCAGGCCAATGGTCTGGCTTATGGTATTCCCCGTGTAATTGATGACTGGCTGGGCGGTGGCCATGACGTCGTGGTCAATGGTTCCCGCGCCCACCTGCCCGCCGCCCGGGCGCGTTATCCGCAGTTACAGGCGGTGTTGTTGGAGGTGGATGAGGCGGTGTTGCGCCAGCGTCTGCTGTCGCGTGGTCGTGAATCAGCTAAGGACATCGATGCGCGCCTGGGACGTAGTGCCAGGTTGCGGTCCGATGCAGGAATGGAAGGCGTCTGGCGGTTGGATAATTCCGACTCGCTCGAGATGAGCGTTGCGCATTTTTTGCAGTGGTTCGATGGGCTGCCGGTCAGGCATCCGGACTCTTGAAATTTCCTCCGTAAACCTCATGTAGTCAGCGTGGGATGCCGAAGTCGGGTCCCGCATTTCCTTGCTGATTACTCAGGAGAATTTTCATGAGCACTGCATTTTCCATGGCGCCGCTGTTTCGTCAGTCTGTTGGTTTTGATCGCTTTAACGACTTGTTCGAGTCGGTCCTGCGCAACGAGAGCGGCAGCAGCTATCCACCCTATAACATTGAAAAGCACGGTGATGCGCAATACCGAATCGTCGTGGCGGCGGCTGGTTTTCAAGAGCAGGACCTAGAGTTACAGGTCGAGCGCGGCGTGTTGACGGTGAGCGGTGGAAAGCGTGAGCGCGAGGGTGAAAGTGTCACCTATCTTCATCAGGGAATTGCCCAGCGCGCTTTTAAGTTGTCGTTCCGTCTGGCCGACCATATCGAGGTTCAGGGGGCGGCTTTGCAAAATGGTTTGTTGAATATCGATCTCGTGCGCATCGTGCCGGAAGAGGCCAAGCCCAAGCGCATCCCGATCGGTGCTGCGCGCCACGCGTTGCAGAGCTGACAGCACCCTGCTTGAAAAGAATGTCCGCGATTATTCGCGGACATTCTTTTTTGAGGCGTCGGGTGTGTTCGTGGCGGTCAGCAGAGCGTGGAAATCTTCCGGCGGGATCGGGCGACTGAAAAGGTAACCTTGATACAGGTGACAACCCTCTTGTTGCAGGAAGTCCAGCTGCTCTGTTTCTTCCACGCCTTCGGCAATGGTCTGCAGACCCAGGCTGTGGGCCATGGCAATGATTGCACGAACGATTGCGCCGTCATTGCTGTTGAGCAGCGCATCATGGATGAAGGACTGATCGATTTTAAGCGTATCCACCGGCAGGCGCTTGAGGTACGTGAGTGACGAATAGCCGGTACCGAAATCATCCATGGCGAAGGCGACACCGATACGTTTAAGGCGTTGCATCTTGTGAATGGTGTCTTCGATATTGCGGATAGCCACGCCTTCGGTGATTTCCAGCTTCAGTGTCTGTGCCGGAAGCGCGCTTGCCTTCAGGCAATTCTCCACGTCTTCGACAAAGTCGTAGTGGCGGAACTGGCGAGGGCTGATATTGACGCATAAGTGAAAATTGGCCGGCTCGATCAGCGCCTCATCGAGAAACCAGGCGCAAGCTTGGCAGGCGTTGCGCAATATCCAAAGTCCTACCTCCTGGATGAGGCCGCTCTCTTCCAAAACCTGCATGAAGCGCTCGGGCGTCAGCTCGCCACGCTGTGGGTGCTGCCAGCGCAGCAAGGCTTCGGCGCCGATGATCTTCTGGCTGCGAGCATCGACTTGCGGTTGAAATACCAGTCTGAACTGCTGGCGGGGGAGCGCCTGGCGCAAGTCGTTTTCCAGCAACAGGCGCTCGCTGACCAAGGCCTGCATGTGGCTGCGAAACACATGAATGCTGTTGCGCCCGGAATCCTTGGCCCGATAGAGCGCGATGTCGGCGCGTTTGAGCAAATCATCGGAGCTGGTGCCGTGATCGGGTATCAGGGCGATGCCAATGCTGGTTGTGAGTTGCAGGTGGCGGCCATCGATCAACATGGCCTCGGCCAGACGTCTGCGGAGTTGCTCGGCCACCAGGTGCACTTGGCGAATGACTTGCGCACGTTTGCCTTCCAAACCGGAAAGCAACACGACAAATTCATCCCCCCCAAGGCGAGCCACGGTATCTTCCCGGCGCACGCTGGCTTGCAGGCGGCTGGTGACCATGCGCAGGACCGCATCGCCGACGGGATGGCCGAGGGAATCGTTGATGTGCTTGAAATGATCCAGATCAAGGAACAGGACCGCGCCACGCAAATCGTGACGGGTGAGCAAGGCAATCTGCTGGGTCAGGCGGTCGAGCAGCAAGGCGCGGTTGGGCAGGTTGGTCAGTGAATCGTGGTAGGCCAGGTGCTGGATCTGGGCCTGAGCTTCTTTCAACTCGCTGATGTCGCGCGCCGTCAGCAGCAGGCAATCGCAGCCATTGAGGGTGATGGACTCAACCGAGACTTCGGCAAATTTCAATTGGCCGTCTCGGTCTAGCAGGTGCATTTCACGGCGTGGCAGGCGGCCGTTGCGCTCGAGGGCTTCGGCCATCTGCTGACGTTGTTCAGGGCTGATCCACAGATTCAAATCTCCCAGGGTGCGACCGATCACGTCCTCGGTGCTATAGCCGGTCAGGCGCCGGAACCCCTCGTTGACTTCGATGAAGCGGCCGCCGCCTCGCTCAAATATGGAGATGGCGTCGGGGCTGGAATGGAACGCCTTGGCAAATTTTTCCTCGCTGGCCTGTAGCGCTTGGGCGGCTTGCTGCTGGCGAGTTATATCGTGGAATGAAGTGGTGATGTAGCGCTGGCCGTCCACCTGGATGTAGCGGCTGGAAATCAAGCAGGTCAATTGCTGGCCGTGTTTGGTGTGAAACAGAGCCAAGACATTGTCCAGCACCTGGTCGCGGGCGAGTTGATCGAACAACTCCCTTCGTTGCCCGATATCGGACCAAAAATTGAGGGCCTGGGCACTGTGGCCGACTATCTCGTCGGGCTGCCAGCCAAAAACCTCGGTGAAGCTGGGATTGATTTCCAGAAACTCCCCGTCATCAATCCGTGACACGCAGATCGGTGCGGGGCTGGCATGAAACAGCGTGGCGAATTTTTCTTCAGACGCGGCCAGGTGTTGTTCGCGCACGACACGCTCGGTGATGTCGATGAGGATGCCAGTCATGCGCAATGGGTTACCGGCAGCATCCCGATAGAGGCGGGCGGTGCTTTCCAGGTGATGGACCTCACCTGTGCTGAAGCGCGAGCGATAGGTGGTGTGATAATCATCGCGCTTGCCGCTGAGCAGCTCACGGTAGGTGCGACGCATTTGTTCGCGATCGTCTTCATGGACGCTGGCAAAGAACATGCGGAAATTACCCTGAAACGATTGGGCGGCTAGCCCATGTAGGGCTGCTGCGCGAGCCGAGCCAAACAAGGTGTCGCTGGGGATGTGCCAGTCCCAGGTGCCCAGCATGGCGGACTCCAGGGCCAGCGCCAGCCGTTCGCGGCTGTCTTGCAACGCCTGTTCCTGAACCCGCTGCTGGCTCATGTCGCGTAGGGTGGTCACCAGGCAAGGCTGGCCGTGCAGCTCAATGGGGGCGCTGTAGAAGCGACAGCTGCACAGACTGCCGTCACGTTTGCGCAGGTGCGCTTCGAAATCGCTCAGGCTGCCATGCCTGGCCAACTGCTCGCGCAGCTGGTCACGCTCAAGGGGATCGATCCAGAGGCCAAGCTCATCGGGAGTGCGGCCAATGGTGTCTTTTTTGCTCCAACCGAACAAGCTTTCAAAACCGGCATTGACTTCGACGAAACGCCCACCGGCCAGCTCACTGATCACCACGGCGTCGGGTGTATTGCGCAAGGCGTTACTGACGATTTCATCCTGATTGAGCAGGTTGTGTCGTTCGTCGTGCTGCAGACTGATGTCGCGTACGGTGCCCAGGATATGTCGCCTGCCCTGTAGGTCAGTGTGCAAGCGGCCCTTGAGCTCCAGCCAATGTAAGCTGTTGTCGGGCCAGTGCAAGTGATGGGCGATGGGTTTGCTCGCCGGCGGCGTGGCAAAGATGGAGCGAAAATAGCGCAGCAGGCGCGGACGATCCAAGCGAGGAATACGGCGGAGGTACGCGCGCCCATGTGTGAGTCTTGCATGCAGTACCGGGCCAAGCAGTGTCTGAGCAGTGGAAGACCAATGAAGCTTTCCACTGTCTAGCTCCAGGCACCAGGCTCCCAGTTCGGCGCAGTCAAGCGCAGTCTCG
Source organism: Pseudomonas sp. B392_1p (assembly GCF_052245235.1). Classification (NCBI taxonomy): domain Bacteria; kingdom Pseudomonadati; phylum Pseudomonadota; class Gammaproteobacteria; order Pseudomonadales; family Pseudomonadaceae; genus Pseudomonas; species Pseudomonas sp. B392_1p. The sequence continues at coordinate 24,368 of NZ_JBQPXM010000020.1, read as the reverse complement.
AGCCAGGTGCTTTCCAGCATGGGGTTTGGACTCTGGGCTGCCTGTCGTGTGTCGAAGGGCGACAACGCAGCTCGCGAACTGTCTTTGGTCATCAAGCGCCCCGGGCAGTGAGAAGCTACAACCGTCGTTCATGCCAAGTGGATATGGGACTACGGTAGGCTTATCTCGGTTCTCCAGGCAAGGATTTCGGCTGGGTGTCGAGCAACAGCATGAACGCTTTCGCAGCGTTGGACAGTGTGCGTTCGGTATGCACGATGTAGCCAAGCTGGCGTGACAGATGAATACCGGGCAACGGCAGGCGCACTACCTGCCGATCGAGCATGGTAAGGGGCAGAACGCTCCAGGCCAGCCCGATGGAAACCATCATCTTGATCGTCTCCATATAATTGGTGCTCATGGCGATGTTCGGTGTCAGTCCCTGGCTTTCAAACAGTTTATGAACGATATGGTGTGTGAAGGTGTTGCTACCGGGAAAAACCGCTGGATGGCGTGCCACATCGGCCAGGCTCACCGTACCATTGCTGGCCAAGGGGTGCTCGGGCGCGGCAACGAAATCGAGGGGGTCATTCCAAACGGGTACGGCCCGCACGGGCAGACGGGTTTCCGGTGCCAAAGTGATAACGGCCAGTTCCGCGCGGCCGTGCAGCACTTCCTCGTAGGCGACTTCCGAGTCGAGAAAGCGGATATCCAGGCTGACCAGGGGATAATGGCGCGTGAATGCCCGCAACAAGGGCGGGAGGCGGTGCAAGCCAATATGATGGCTGGTCGCCAAGGTTAGCCGACCACTGATCTCGCCATTCAGGTTACTCAAGGCGCGGCGCGTGTCGTCCAGTACGTTGATGATCTGATAGGCGCGGGGTAACAGCGCACGCCCGGCCTCGGTCAGACCCACTTCACGGCCCAGGCGGTCAAACAGCCGCACATCGAGCTGCAGTTCCAGCGCTGCGATGCGCTTGCTGACTGCGGGCTGGGTCAGGTGCAAACGTTCGGCGGCGAGAGAGAAGCTGCCTGTTTCAGCGATAGCCAGAAAGGCCTGCAGGGCGGCGAGGTCCATGGAAGGAGTTCCGGGAAGTCATCCTGCGCATTCCTGTTTGGAATCCGTTGGATGAAAAATATGAATTTGAGTTATTCCTCTCAAGTTCATAGCATAAAATCCATAAGCGCAAGGGCTCTGCCCATAAGAAACTGATGAGGAATGTCCAATGGCCGGTAAAACGCTCTATGACAAGCTCTGGGAGATGCACGAGGTCAAGCGTCGTGATGATGGCTCGTCGTTGATCTATATCGACCGCCACATTTTGCACGAAGTTACTTCGCCCCAGGCGTTTGAAGGCCTGCGCCTGGCTGGCCGCAAGCCTTGGCGCATCGATGCCAATATCGCCACGCCGGACCACAACGTGCCGACTACCAAGGCCGAGCGCCAAGGTGGACTGGAAGCCATCGCCGATGAAGTGTCGCGCATTCAGGTGCAGACCCTCGACGAGAACTGCGATGACTTTGGCATCCTCGAATTCAAGATGAACGACGTGCGCCAGGGCATCGTCCACGTAATCGGTCCGGAACAGGGCGCTACCTTGCCGGGCATGACCGTGGTTTGCGGTGATTCGCATACCTCGACCCACGGCGCTTTCGGCGCGCTGGCCCACGGTATCGGTACCTCGGAAGTCGAGCATGTGCTCGCCACCCAGTGCCTGGTGGCCAAGAAGATGAAGAACATGCAGGTGCGGGTCGAAGGCAAGCTGCCGTTCGGCGTCACTGCCAAGGATATCGTGCTGGCCGTGATCGGCAAGATCGGCACCGCCGGTGGTAATGGCCATGCGCTGGAATTCGCCGGCAGTGCGATCCGCGACCTGTCCATGGAAGGGCGCATGACCATCTGCAACATGTCCATCGAGGCGGGTGCCCGCGTTGGCATGGTAGCGGTGGATGAGAAGACCATTGAGTACGTCAAGGGTCGCCCCTACGCACCCAAAGGCGCCGACTGGGAAAAGGCGGTCGAAGTCTGGCAAGACCTGGTGTCCGATGCAGACGCCGTGTTCGACACCGTGATTGAAATGAAGGCCGAAGACATCAAGCCGCAGGTCAGCTGGGGCACCTCGCCGGAAATGGTCCTGGCCGTCGATCAGAACGTGCCGGACCCGGCTGGTGAGAACGATCCGGTTAAGCGCGATTCCATTGTTCGCGCATTGAAATACATGGGCCTGACTGCCAGCCAGCCCATCACCGATATCCGCCTGGATCGCGTGTTCATCGGCTCCTGCACCAATTCGCGGATCGAGGATCTGCGCGCCGCGGCCATCGTTGCCAAGGGCCGCAAGGTCGCCGCGACCGTCAAGCAGGCGCTGGTGGTGCCAGGCTCGGGATTGGTCAAGCAGCAGGCCGAGCAAGAGGGGTTGGACAAGATTTTCATTGAGGCGGGCTTTGAATGGCGTGAACCGGGCTGCTCCATGTGCCTGGCGATGAACCCGGACAAATTGGGCAGCGGCGAGCATTGCGCTTCCACATCCAACCGCAACTTTGAAGGCCGTCAGGGCGCAGGTGGTCGTACCCACCTGGTCAGTCCGGCCATGGCTGCCGCTGCGGCGGTGACCGGCCATTTCATCGATGTTCGCGAACTGATCCAGGCCTGAGGAGACGCACCATGAGAGCCTTTACCCAACACACCGGCCTGGTCTGCCCACTGGATCGTGCCAACGTCGATACCGACCAGATCATTCCCAAGCAATTTCTCAAGTCGATCAAGCGCACCGGCTTTGGCCCGAACCTGTTCGATGAGTGGCGTTATCTCGATGTCGGCCAGCCGAACCAGGACTGCTCGGGGCGCCCGATCAATGCTGAGTTCGTGCTCAATTTCCCCCGTTACCAAGGTGCCAGCGTGTTGCTGGCCCGTGAGAACTTCGGTTGCGGCTCCAGTCGTGAGCATGCTCCCTGGGCCCTGGAAGAGTACGGTTTCCGTACGATCATTGCGCCCAGCTTCGCCGATATCTTCTTCAACAACAGCTTCAAGAACGGTCTGTTGCCGATCATCTTGAAGGAAGAAGAAGTCGATGAGCTGTTCCAGCAAGCCGAGGCCACCGAAGGTTACCAGTTGACTGTGGACCTGGCTGCGCAGACCGTGACCCGCCCGGACGGCAAGCAGTACCGGTTTGAGGTCGACGCCTTCCGCAAACATTGCCTGCTTAACGGCCTGGATGACATCGGCCTGACCCTGCAGGATGCCGAGGCGATCAAGGCGTTCGAGACGCGCCACCGCGAAAGCCAGCCCTGGCTGTTCGGCGCCATCAAGTAATCGATAAGGGTAGGGTGGATGATGCTTCATCCATCCCCCTATGCAGTTTTTCGGTGGATGAGAAAAGCGTCATCCACCCTACGAAAATAGAGGAAAGCAATGAGCAAGCAGATTCTGGTTCTCCCGGGTGACGGTATCGGTCCGGAAATCATGGCCGAGGCGGTCAAGGTCCTGCAGGTTGCCAACGAGAAGTACGCGCTGGACTACGAGCTGTCCTATGACGAGCTGGGCGGTGGCGCTTACGACAAGTACGGCGTCCCGCTGGCTGATGAAACCCTGGAGCGCGCTCGCCAGGCCGATGCGATTCTGCTCGGCGCCGTGGGCGGCCCGAAGTGGGACACCATCGATCCGGCGCTGCGTCCTGAGCGTGGACTGCTAAAGATTCGTTCGCAGCTGGGCCTGTTCGGAAACTTGCGTCCAGCACTGCTGTATCCGCAATTGGCTGCCGCATCGAGCCTGAAACCCGAGATTGTGGCGGGTCTGGACATTCTCATCGTTCGCGAATTGACCGGTGGTATCTACTTCGGCAGTCCGCGCGAGACGCGCATTTTGGAAAACGGTGAGCGCCAGGCTTACGACACCCTGCCGTACAGCGAAAGCGAAATTCGCCGCATCGCCAAGGTCGGCTTCGACATGGCGCGCGTACGCGGCAAAAAACTGTGCTCGGTGGACAAGGCCAACGTCTTGGCGTCCAGCCAGCTGTGGCGCACCGTGGTCGAGGAAGTGGCCAAGGACTACCCGGACGTCGAGCTGAGTCATATGTACGTCGATAACGCCGCCATGCAGCTGGTGCGTGCACCCAAGCAATTCGATGTGATCGTGACCGACAACATGTTTGGCGATATCCTTTCGGATGAAGCCTCCATGCTTACGGGTTCCATCGGCATGCTGCCGTCCGCCTCGTTGGATGCGCGCAACAAGGGCATGTATGAGCCGTGCCATGGTTCGGCTCCGGACATTGCCGGCAAGGGGATTGCGAACCCGTTGGCAACAATCCTCTCGGTCTCGATGATGTTGCGCTACACCTTCAATCAAGGTGCTGCTGCCGATGCGATCGAGCAGGCGGTGAGCGTTGTTCTCGATCAGGGCCTGCGCACTGGCGATATCTGGTCCGAAGGCTGCCAAAAGGTCGGAACTCGCGAAATGGGCGATGCAGTAGTCGCCGCGCTGCGGAATCTGTAATCTCTCGGGCTCGCCGCTCAGGTGGCGGCCCACTTCTTTTCTTAGGGTTGCTTGAATGAAACGTGTAGGTCTGATCGGTTGGCGCGGCATGGTCGGTTCCGTGCTCATGCAGCGGATGCTGGAAGAGCGGGACTTTGACCTGATCGAGCCGGTGTTCTTCACGACGTCCAATGTCGGTGGCCAGGGCCCGGCGATTGGCAAAGAAACTGCGCCGTTGAAGGACGCCTACAGCATTGATGAGCTGAAAAGCCTCGATGTGATTCTGACCTGCCAGGGCGGCGACTACACCAACGAAGTATTCCCCAAGCTGCGTGAAGCCGGCTGGCAGGGCTATTGGATCGACGCTGCCTCCAGCCTGCGCATGCAGGACGACGCGGTGATTGTGCTGGACCCGGTCAACCGTCGGGTGATCGACCAGCAGCTGGACGCCGGCACCAAGAATTACATCGGTGGCAACTGCACCGTGAGCCTGATGCTGATGGCGCTCGGGGGGTTGTACGAGGCGGGTCTGGTTGAGTGGATGAGCGCCATGACCTACCAGGCAGCCTCCGGTGCCGGCGCGCAGAACATGCGCGAACTGATCAAGCAGATGGGCGCGATTCATGGCGCAGTGGCAGATGACCTGGCCAATCCCGCCAGCGCCATCTTGGAGATCGACCGCAAGGTCGCCGAAACCCAGCGCGGCGAAGGCTTTCCGGTGGACAACTTTGGCGTGCCGCTGGCTGGCAGCCTGATCCCCTATATCGACAAGGAGCTGCCCAACGGGCAGAGCCGCGAAGAATGGAAAGCTCAGGCTGAGACCAACAAAATTCTTGGCCGCTTCAAGAATCCGATCCCGGTCGACGGGTTGTGCGTGCGCGTCGGTGCCATGCGGTGCCACAGCCAAGCACTGACCATCAAGCTGAACAAGGACGTGCCGATTTCGGATATTGAAGGCATGATCAGTCAGCACAATCCTTGGGTGAAGCTGGTGCCAAATCAGCGCGAGCTGAGCATGCGTGAACTGTCGCCGACAGCCGTTACCGGTACCTTGACCGTGCCTGTTGGTCGCTTGCGCAAGCTCAACATGGGTTCGCAGTTCCTCGGGGCTTTCACCGTTGGCGATCAGTTGTTGTGGGGTGCTGCCGAGCCCTTGCGACGTATGCTGCGCATTCTGTTGGAACGCTAAGCTTCTGCGCTGAAAACAAACGCCACACTTGTTGTGGCGTTTGTGTTTGCAGCTCAAATGCTGGTTTTTCTGGCGCCGTCCGGCGCGATTCTCCTGTCGGTGGTTACGAATGCTTCACAGGGCGCCCCGTTTTGGTTAGTCACCATCCGGCTCTTATCAATCGAAGCTCGGGGAGGCGAAGGATTAGCGGTGGCCTGATTTTGAAATAAGAATTCTCCTGTCAGGTCCGGTGTTCTTTGGCGACAGTTTCAATGTATTGCTGCGCAGTCCGCTGACTTAGGTAGCGTTGTTTGCAGGCGGTCTGAGGGTGGAATTGCTCGAGACGGGAATTATTCGGCCGTAGTGGGAGATGCTCTAGGTCAAGATGTTGATTATGTTGGCAGGCTTCGCACTGGCGGTATGACCCCGCCACAGTGGATTTGTGGATTGTGTCTGATAACGTGCGAAAAGGCTCGGCCCTCGATGCCGTGCTGTTGGCTCAGTTGTTGATAAAAAACCATCTGTAAAAGATACTTGCCCGAAACTTCGAAGGGTTAATCTAGCTTGACATCGCGCGCGTCAGTGTTTTTTAAAAAATCCGTGCGTTAATGGATTTCTTTTAAATGCCCTCTCGAGAGTCGAGAAGAAGAGAGAACAAGGAAAACGCTATGGCTCGGATTCGCAAACTGGTGCTGGCAATTGCAGCTGCTTCGGCTTTGACCTCCGGAGTGGCTCATGCGCTGGGGTTGGGGGAGGTAACCCTGCAATCCGCGCTGAATCAGCCCCTGGTGGCCGAGATCGAGTTACTGGAGGTGCGTGACCTGGCAGCCAGCGAGGTGCTGCCTCGCCTGGCTTCACCTGAGGAGTTCAGCAAGGCCGGGGTCGACCACCCCTTTTTTCTGAACGACCTGACTTTTACCCCGGTCATCATGCCCAATGGCAAAAGTGTCATTCGGGTAAGCTCCAATAAGCCGGTACGCGAACCTTATCTCAACTTTCTGGTTGAGGTGATTTGGCCCAATGGCCGTCTGTTGCGTGAGTACACGGTGCTGCTCGATCCGCCTTTGTATTCACCGCAAACCGCTCAGGCAGTTGCCCCACAGCTTCCGATTGCCGCTTCGGCACCTGCAGCCGCATCCGCTCCCGTGCAACCTGCCGCTGCGGCACCTCGTGTTTCGGCTCCGGCCCCAGCTCCGGTTGCAGTCGCAGCACAGGCTCCGGTTCGGACAACTGAAAGCGGTCAGTACAGAACGACTCGAAACGACACGCTATGGGAGATTGCCCAGAGCGTCGGGGGTGGTTCTGTGCAGCAGACCATGCTGGCCATTCAGGACCTGAACCCTAACGCCTTCATGGGTGACAACATCAATCGCCTGAAAACCGGCCAAGTGTTGCGCCTGCCTGACGAGCAACAGATCAAGGTTCGTTCCCGCGGTGAAGCAATTGCACGCGTGGCTGAACAGAATGCTGCGTGGCAGGCTTGGCGTCAGGCGCGCAGTCTGGCCGCAGGCGAGCGTCAGCTGGATGCCACCAAGCGCAGTGCTGTCAATGCCGTACCTGAGCGGATCGAAAGCGGCGATAGCCTGCGTCTGGTTTCCGGCGAAGAAGGCCAGGCAACAGTTGGCCAAGATGGTGGTGTCTCGGGCGACAGCAAAGCGGTTCTCGACAACTTGGCAGTGGCCAAGGAGAACCTCGACACTTCTCGCCGGGAAGGCGCTGAGCTACAGAGTCGCATGGGCGATCTGCAAAGCCAGATGGAAAAGCTTGAGCGTCTGATTGAACTCAAGGACAGTCAGTTGGCCAAGCTTCAGTCTGATTTGGCTGCGGATGTCGAGCCAGTCATACCCGTCACCGATAGTGGACCGGCCGGGCTCGAAGATGCACCCTTGGAAACTGTGGCTGTCACCCAGGTGGCGACTTCTGAAACGACCCCTGATGTCGTGGAGATCGTAGAGTCCGTCGAGGCCATTGAACCCATCCAGCCGCCGGCAGTGCCTGTTGAGGCGAGCCCTGTTGCCCCGCCGGCCAGCACGCCCGCTGTGGAGTCAAAGCCGCAGGCTCTGCTGGATCGGTTGCTGGCTGATCCGTTGCTGCTTGGAGCCGTGGGTGGGGGCAGCCTTTTGGTCTTGCTGTTGGCGCTCATGGCCTTGTCGCGGCGCAACGCAATAAAAGAGGCTGAATTGCAGGAAGGAATGACGCTCAGTGACCAGGACCAGAGCCTGGATCGCGATCTGGCGTTGCCGAACAGCAGCTTCGATGAGTTGGACGGCATTTCCCCGTCCCAGGATTCCGACTCCAGCAATGAGCTGTTGGGTGAGGTCAACATCTATATAGCGTATGGACGTTTCAATCAGGCGGCCGAGTTGCTGCTCAATGCGCTGGACAGTGAGCCTGAGCGTCGTGATCTGCGTCTGAAGCTGATGGAAGTCTTTGCCGAGCAGGGGGATCGTGGTGGTTTCGTTCAGCAGGAGAACGAACTGCGTGAAATCGGCGGTGCCGATGAAGAGATTCGTCAGCTGAAAGATAAGTACCCGAACATGGCATCGAGTTCATTGGCCGGCGCCGCAGTGGCCGGTGCGCTGGCAGCCGGAACGTATGCCAGTGAGCTGGAGCTGGATGAGTCCAGCAACACCGGTGTATCGGACTTGGGCGACCTTGATTTTGCCGATAGCCTGCAGCTGTCTCCATCGGTGGCTGGCGACGATACGCCTCCGCTGAACTTCGATGAGCTGGATTTCGATCTGCAGCTTGAGGAGGAGACGAGTACAGCGTTGGCTGATCCAGCTGTTCCGGTCTTGGACCTACCAGTAGATGCCCTGAGCAATGACGATGATTTGTTGAGTGGCTGGTCGCTGGATGCCGAAACTCCTGCCCCGCCTACACAGGAGCCGACAGCCTTCACGATGGAAGATGCAGCGTCACTGGACGGTTTGCCGGATGACTTCGACTTGTCTTTGCCTGAAGAGGATCTGCTGGACATAGGGGGCATGGCCGAGCCAGCAGGTGCGGAAGATTTCGAGGCCGAGTTGAATCGCGTGAACGCCGAGCTGGACAACTTGACCGATGACCTGGAAATCCCGGTGATGACAGAGCCTGCATTCGATATCACCGACTTGGGCCCACTGGAAGAGGACGAGTTCGATTTCCTGTCGGGGACCAATGAAACGGCGACTAAGCTGGATCTGGCCCGTGCCTATATCGACATGGGTGATAATGAAGGCGCCCGTGACATCCTTGATGAGGTCTTGGGAGAGGGGGATGAGGCCCAGCAAGGCGAGGCGCGTGAGCTGATCGACAAGCTGAGTTAAGCGCAACACCATAGCAACCAAGCGGCAGCCCCAGGGCTGCCGCTTTCGTTTTTGGATGTGGCCAATTTGGAGGCAAGCGTGGAACGCCCAATCGGTGTGCCAGCCGGGCGGGTCAGGCTGTGGTTTTCCCGTAGAATAAGCACCCATCTGGAAGAATGTACCTGCAATTAGCTTCGCCCCTCTCCGGTGGGCGGATAGAGACGTTTGTTGCAGCGGTAAATGAGCGCACGTGATTGAACATTGAACAACCCGCAGTAGAAGAAACGGCAGCCCCTGGTGTTTTTCGGGTGGCCTTGGGTGTGGAGTACAAGGGTTCCCGCTATCGGGGCTGGCAGCGCCAGCTGCCCGGTGTGCCTTCTGTGCAGGAAGAGCTGGAACGGGCCTTGTCGCGGGTGGCGGCCCAGCCCGTAAACCTGATGTGTGCAGGGCGCACCGATGCCGGCGTGCATGCCAGCGGTCAGGTCGTGCATTTCGATACGCAGGTGGAAAGGCCTTTGATCGCCTGGGTAATGGGCGCCAATGCCAATTTGCCGGGCGATATCAGCGTTACTTGGGCCAAAGTCATGCCGGCGCATTTTCATGCCCGCTTCAAGGCATGCGCGCGGCGGTACCGTTATGTGATCTACAACGATCAGATCCGGCCGGCGCATATGGCCGAAGAGGTCACCTGGAACCACCGACCTCTCAATGTTCAGCGCATGCGTGAAGCTGCACAGCTATTGGTCGGCACTCATGATTTCACCTCATTCCGTGCACTCAAATGCCAGGCCAAATCGCCGATCAAGACGGTGCATCATTTGCAGGTTATCGAGCACGGTCGGATGATCGTCCTGGATGTGAGGGCCAATGCCTTCCTGCACCATATGGTGCGTAATTTCGCCGGTATGCTGATGACAATTGGGGCCGGAGAGCGCTCGGTCGAATGGGTGGGTGAAGCTCTGGAGGCGCGTGACCGTCGGCTCGGTGGAGTCACCGCGCATCCTTATGGTCTGTATCTCGTACAGGTTGAGTATCCAGAGGAGTTCGTCTTGCCGGAGCGTTATCTGGGACCGCATTTTCTGTCCGGATTGCCAGACTGCATGAAGCCTTGAACGGGGCGGTCACGCTTGCAGCCGGCGGCTCTTTTGTTAACATCCTCGATATTTTCAGGCGGGTATTTCTCTTTTGACGATCGTTCGCAGCAAGATTTGCGGTATCACCTGCGTCGCGGATGCCTTACTGGCCGCAGAGGCCGGTGCGGATGCCATCGGGCTGGTGTTCTATGCAAAAAGTCCTCGCGCGGTAAATCCAGAGCAGGCGCGCGCCATTGTCGCGGCCTTGCCACCTTTCGTCACAACCGTGGGATTGTTCGTCAATGCCGGGCGTGAGGAAGTATCGGACGTGCTGCGCTCTGTGCAGCTTGACGTCCTGCAGTTTCACGGTGATGAAACCCCGCAGGAGTGCGAGGGACATGGGCGTCCCTATTTCAAGGCCCTGCGCGTACGTGCCGAAGACGATCTGTTTGCGTTGACGAAGAAGTACGCGAGTGCCCAAGCCGTTCTGCTCGATGCTTATGTTCCGGGCCTGCATGGTGGCACGGGAGAGCGTTTCGACTGGACATTGATTCCCGCCGGGTTGCCCAAACCGTTAATTCTGGCCGGTGGCCTCACACCGCATAATGTGGGTGAGGCAATCGCCCAGGTGCGGCCCTATGCGGTGGACGTCAGTGGCGGCGTCGAGGCCAGCAAAGGCCGTAAGGATGCGGAAAAAGTGCGTGAGTTCATTCGGCAAGTGCGCCTTGTCGACGCCACCATGTGACGACCGGCGGCTGTTTGCCGTCCACTAGCGAGTCGCCTGCGCGCGCGGTGCCGATTGGCTGGCCTGCGTAGAGGCGAAGCCGAATTGAGACGATACGTTATGCGGGCGGTGGAGTTCATCCCCTGCCGCTGTTTCAGCAAAACGTTCGTGATGGGGAATTTGCTCGGGGCCAGCATCTGGCGCATGGCCCTCGAATTAAAATTTGCGGAGAACAAGTATGAGCAACTGGTTGGTAGACAAACTGATTCCTTCAATCATGCGTTCCGAGGTCAAGAAGAGCTCGGTTCCGGAAGGTCTGTGGCACAAGTGTCCCTCCTGCGAATCGGTGCTCTACAAGCCGGAGCTGGAAAATACCCTCGATGTCTGCCCCAAGTGCGACCATCACATGCGGATCAATGCACGCACCCGCCTAGATATTTTCCTGGATGCTGAAGGACGCGAAGAGCTGGGGGTTGAGCTCGAGCCGGTTGACCGCCTGAAGTTTCGCGACAGCAAGAAATACAAGGACCGCCTGGTAGCCGCCCAAAAGTCGACCGGCGAGAAAGATGCCTTGATCGCCATGCGTGGCACCCTGCAGGGCATGCCAGTGGTGGCCGCTGCATTCGAATTCTCGTTCATGGGCGGTTCCATGGGCGCCGTTGTCGGTGAGCGTTTCGTGCGCGCCGTGAACGCTGCGCTTGAACAGCGCTGCCCGCTGGTCTGCTTTTCCGCATCGGGCGGTGCCCGCATGCAGGAAGCGCTGATTTCCCTGATGCAAATGGCGAAAACCTCGGCTGCGCTGGCACGCCTGCGTGAAGAGGGCTTGCCGTTCATTTCCGTGCTTACCGATCCGGTCTATGGCGGTGTATCTGCCAGTCTGGCCATGCTGGGCGATGTGATCGTCGGCGAGCCCAAGGCGCTGATCGGCTTTGCCGGTCCGCGGGTGATCGAGCAGACCGTGCGGGAAAAATTGCCAGAAGGTTTCCAGCGCAGTGAGTTTCTGCTGGATCACGGTGCTATCGACATGATCATCCCGCGCAATGAGCTGCGCCCGCGTCTGGCCCGTCTGCTTGCCCAGTTGATGAACCTGCCGACCCCGGTCGAGACTCCGCAAAGCGCATGAACAACCGCACGCTGCCCGACTGGTTGAATTACCTGGAGCAATTGCACCCCACGGCGATTGATATGGGCCTGGATCGTTCGCGCGCCGTGGCCCGTAACCTCGGGCTCGGCAAGCCGGCGACGCGTGTCATCACGGTGACCGGCACCAACGGCAAGGGCTCTACCTGTGCGCTGCTGGCTGCGCTGTTGCGTGAACAGGGCTTCAAGGTGGGGCTCTACAGTTCGCCGCACCTGCTGCGGTACAACGAGCGGGTGTCGATAAATGGTTCGGATGCGAGCGATGCCGAGCTGTGTGCGGCATTTGCAGCGGTCGAGGCCGCCCGTGGCGAGATTTCCCTGACCTATTTCGAGATGGGCACGCTGGCGGCCTTCTGGTTGTTCGAGCGTGCCGGTCTGGACTTCGTCGTGTTGGAGGTCGGTCTCGGCGGGCGCCTGGATGCGGTTAACCTGGTGGATGCCGATCTTGCTTTGGTTACCAGCATTGCTGTCGATCATGTGGAATGGCTAGGTAGCACTCGTGATTCCGTGGCGGTTGAAAAAGCAGGTATTTTCCGTGCCGGCAAGCCTGCGCTGTGCGGCGATTCTGCTCCGCCAGCGGTACTGCAGCAGCAGGCGGATTCCCTGGGGGCGCCTTTTTTGCAGCGTGGCCTGGACTTCGGCCTGCAGGTTGAGGCGCAGCATTGGCATTGGCAGGGCCGCAACAGTGCTGGTGCGCCGTTGAGTTTGCGTGAGTTGCCGTTGCTCGATCTGCCCATGCAGAACGCCGCGCTTGCGCTGCAGGCTTATGCGCTGCTCGATCTGCCCTGGGAGCCGGTGCGTCTCGCCAAGGCCTTGCGAGAGGCGAAAGTAGTAGGGCGGCTGGACCGCCGCACACTCAACTGGCAGGGTAAATCCCTCACCTTGTTGTTGGATGTGGGGCACAACCCCCACGCTGCGCAGTATCTGGCCGAACGATTGCAAGCCTGGGGCGGTCAGAGAAATGCTGTTTTCGGCCTGCTGTCCGATAAAGACCTGTCCGGTGTCATCGAACCGCTGCTGGACGGTATCGACCACTGGGCCGTAGCACCCTTGCACACACTGCGCAGCCGTCCAGCTGTCGAGCTTGAGGCGGCCTTGCAGGCCCGCGGGGCGAGTGTGACTGCGCATGACTCGATCGTCGCGGCATTGGAGGCACAATGCACAGAGGCGGCGGTCGACGCGGAAATTCTGGTCTTTGGCTCGTTCTTTTGTGTTGCAGAAGCCCTGGAGTGGCTGGCAAGCCAGCGCGACGCAACTACACACCTCAACGAATCCTAGGAGCCTGACATGGCGGTGCTTGAGCGTGGATTGAAGCAGCGGATGGTGGGAGCGCTGGTGCTGGTTGCCCTGGCGGTGATTTTTCTACCGATGCTGTTCTCGCGCGATAACGAGCCGAGACATGTGCGCGTCGAGGCGCCAAGCAGGCCGGCCATGCCTGAGGTGCCTGAATTTGCAGTGGCGCCGGTGACCGTGCCTGAGCCGTTGCCCACTGAGCCGATTCCCGGAAGCGCGCCAGAAACTCCGATCAGTGCCTTGCCTGCCCAGCCGCCAACAGCGGTACAGGAACCCGTGCGAAAACCGCAAGCCACGGGTCTGGGTGAGCCTGCCGCCAAAGCACCGGTGCGTACGCCTGAAGCGCGCCTGGATGCCAACAGCTTACCGGTCAGTTGGTCAGTGCAACTGGCCAGTTTGTCCAACCGTGCGAATGCGGAAAACCTGCAGAAAACCTTGCGCAGCCAAGGATATAACGCCTACATCCGCCAGGCGGGAAAGATGAATCGGGTGTTCGTCGGACCGGTGATTGAGCGTGCGGAAGCGGATCGCTTGCGGGCCTTGTTGAATCGCCAGCAAAAGCTTGACGGTATCGTCGTACGCTTCGAGCCGGAAAAAGGCTGAGCAAGCAGCGTATGCAAGGGCAGCGCCTCCCGAACTCCGCCACGGCGTTGCCCTTTTTGATAGCAGGCCTGGTGAGGCTGGCTGCGTGCATGTCTGTCGTAAAAAACCATTTCTCCCCTTAAGCATCGCTTACTTGAAGGGCCAGTGCTCTGTTAAAATGCACGCCCTTTTTCGCCGCTGGTCTATTCCGTGTCCTTTACTTGGGTCGATTGGTCGATCATTGCTGTTATTGCTGTTTCGGGTTTGATCAGTCTCAAACGTGGTTTCGTCAAGGAAGCGCTTTCGCTGCTCATCTGGATCGTTGCCGGAGTCATCGCCTGGATGTTCGGCGGGGCACTGGCCGAGCATCTGGTCGACTTCATCGAGACGCCTTCAGCGCGTGTCATCGCGGCCTGTGTCATTTTATTCGTGGCGACCTTGCTGGTCGGTGCGCTTATCAATTTTCTTGTCGGTGAGCTGGTTCGTGTGACGGGATTGTCCGGTACCGATCGTTTGCTGGGCATGGTGTTTGGCGCCGCGCGCGGCGGCTTGCTGGTGGTGGTGCTGGTCGGGCTGCTCAGCCTTGCGCCGGTCCAGCAGGATAACTGGTGGCGAGAATCCAGCCTGCTACCGCATTTTCTGATGGTTGCGGATTGGTCCAAGAACCTGATCCTCAACACGGTCGGGCAATGGATGGTAGATGGCGCCACGCCGCGTGATTTCGGCGCGCTTGGCCGGTTGTAACTTATAAGTTGTAGATGCGGAAGCTTGCGCTTTCACCTTTGGTTTTATGAGTGAGGTTGCGTCACATGTGTGGCATCGTCGGAATCGTCGGTAAGTCGAACGTCAATCAGGCGCTGTATGACGCGCTAACCGTCCTTCAGCATCGCGGCCAGGACGCAGCCGGGATCGTGACCAGTCACAAAGGCCACCTGAACATGCGCAAGGAAAACGGCCTGGTGCGCGATGTGTTTCATCAGCGGCACATGCAGCAACTTGTCGGCAAGATCGGTATCGGCCATGTGCGCTATCCCACCGCCGGTAGCTCCAGCTCGGCCGAGGCGCAGCCGTTCTACGTCAACTCGCCCTATGGCATCACCTTGGCACATAACGGCAACCTGACCAACGTCGAGCAGCTGACCCAGGAAATCTACGCCGCGGATCTGCGCCATGTGAACACCAATTCCGATTCGGAAGTGCTGCTCAACGTGTTCGCCCACGAGCTGGCATTGCGTGGCAAGTTGCAGCCCACTGAAGAAGACGTGTTCGCCGCAGTGAGTAAAGTGCACGAGCGCTGCCGTGGCGGTTATGCGGTGGTGGCGATGATCACCGGGTACGGCATTGTCGGTTTTCGCGATCCCCACGGGATTCGTCCCATCGTCTTCGGGCAACGTCATACCGATGAAGGCGTCGAGTACATGATTGCTTCGGAAAGCGTGGCACTGGACGTGCTTGGTTTCAGCCTGATCCGTGATCTGGCGCCGGGCGAGGCGGTGTACATCACCGAGGGTGGCAAACTGACCACCCGCCAGTGTGCCAAGGAACCCCAGCTTTCGCCGTGCATTTTCGAGCAGGTTTACTTAGCGCGTTCCGACTCCATCATGGATGGCGTTCTGGTGTACAAGGCGCGTTTGCGCATGGGCGAGAAGCTGGCGGACAAAATCCTGCGCGAACGTCCCGATCATGACATCGATGTGGTCATCCCGATTCCGGATACCAGTCGGACGTCAGCGCTGGAGCTGGCCAACCGTCTGGGCGTCAAGTTTCGCGAAGGCTTCGTCAAGAACCGCTATATCGGCCGCACCTTCATCATGCCCGGCCAGGCTGCGCGCAAGAAATCCGTACGCCAGAAGCTCAACGCCATCGACCTGGAATTCCGCGGCAAGAACGTAATGCTGGTGGACGATTCCATCGTGCGCGGCACCACCTGCAAGCAGATCATCCAGATGGCCCGCGATGCCGGGGCCAAGAAGGTCTACTTCTGCTCGGCGGCGCCGGCGGTGCGTTATCCGAACGTGTACGGCATCGACATGCCCAGCGCCCATGAGCTGATTGCCCATGATCGCACCACCGAAGAAGTGGCCAATCTGATCGGTGCCGATTGGCTGGTCTATCAGGATCTTGAGGACCTCAAAGACGCGGTGGGTGGCGGCAAGGTCAAGATCGAGCACTTCGACTGTGCGGTTTTCGATGGCCACTATGTGACCGGGGATGTCGACGAGGCCTATCTGCAGCGCATCGAACAGGCGCGCAACGATCTGAGCAAGACCGAGTCGAATTCGGTCAATGAAATCATCGGCCTCCATAACAATTGATCCAAATACCGCGCGGCGGCGCGGCCGTCGCGCCGTAACGCAAGGTGTATGCAATGACTATCGAATGGGATGCAGGGCGTCTGGACAGTGATCTGACCGGCGCAAGCTTCGACACGCTGGCGGTACGAGCAGGACAGCATCGCAGCCCTGAAGGGGAGCACGGCGAAGCGCTGTTTATGACGTCCAGCTACGTGTTCCGCAGTGCCGCCGATGCGGCCGCACGTTTCGGCGGGGAAGTACCGGGCAACGTCTATTCGCGTTATACCAATCCCACGGTTCGCGCTTTCGAAGAGCGTATCGCCGCGCTGGAGGGTGCCGAGCAAGCTGTGGCCGCCGCGTCCGGCATGGGCGCGATCCTGGCTCTGGTGATGAGTCTGTGCAGCTCAGGCGATCATGTGCTGGTGTCGCGTAGCGTGTTCGGCTCGACCATCAGTCTGTTCGACAAGTACTTCAAGCGTTTCGGCATTGAGGTGGATTATCCGCCGCTGGCCGACCTGGATGCCTGGGCAGCAGCCTGCAAGCCCAACACCAAACTGTTCTTCGTCGAGTCACCCTCCAACCCGCTGGCTGAGCTGGTGGACATCGCCGCCCTCGCCGAGCTGGCCCACAGCAAGGGCGCGTTGCTGGCCGTGGACAACTGCTTCTGCACTCCGGCGTTGCAAAAGCCGCTGGCGCTGGGGGCGGATATCGTCATGCATTCGGCGACCAAATACATCGACGGACAGGGCCGTTGCCTGGGAGGCGTGGTCGCTGGCCGCGCCAAGGAGATGCAGGAAGTCGTCGGTTTCCTGCGTACCGCCGGCCCGACCCTCAGCCCATTCAACGCCTGGCTGTTTCTCAAGGGGTTGGAAACCTTGCGGGTGCGCATGCAGGCGCATTGTGCCAGTGCCCTGGCCCTGGCTCAGTGGCTGGAGCAGCAACCGCAAGTGGCGAAGGTTTATTACAGCGGGTTGCCCAGCCATCCGCAGCATGAATTGGCCAAGCGGCAGCAGAGCGGTTTTGGCGCAGTGGTGAGTTTCGAGGTCAAGGGCGACAAGCTCGCGGCGTGGCGGGTCATCGACAATACTCGCATGATCTCCATCACCACCAACCTGGGTGATACTAAGTCCACCATCGCCCATCCGGCGAGCACCTCCCATGGCCGTCTGAGCCCAGAGGCCCGCGCGGCTGCCGGTATCAGCGACAGCCTGATTCGTCTGGCAGTGGGGCTGGAAGACCTGGAAGACATTCGCGCCGACCTGGCCCGAGGACTGGCAGCCGTTTAAGGCAGAACGTCGAACGGGTTACCCAAACGCCACGTTTCGTGTAACGGAACGTGGCGTTTTTGCGTCTTGAATAGCCCATTCAGCCGGAGATAAGCGGAGCGCGGTTACAGGTACGCCTTCGTTTAGTCTCTCCAGCGGCAATCCTTACCTTAAAAGCCGGCTGTTGGATTGGCATTCCACCAGCGGTATCGAGGGGTGGGTAGGCCTCTACTATCCTCTTGGCGCGCAACGGCAATGGCTCCGTCGCGCAAACGCCGCGCGTTACGGCAAAACAACAAGACGTCAGGGTGCGTGCATGGACCGCCACGTTTCGACCTTACATGGGGAAGTGATTCGCGAAGATCTGCTGAACCTATTGGCACAGAGCGAGAACGTGCCGTTGACGTTGCTGCTCGCGCCGCCCGGTTCCGGTAAATCCACCTTGCTGAAACACTGGCAGCAACGGCCAAGCCGCTATGCAAAGATCTATGTTTCAGTCCCTCTTCGTGAAGCCAATCCTGACCGCTTTCTGCATCGTCTGACCGAAGCGCTTGCGACCCGATTCCTTACCTTCGATCAGGCCTGGTCGGAACGACTGGATCAGGGTATGGCCAGTTCTCCGCTGGCCTTGGGGGAAGGGCTCGCCGGCGCGCTAGAGCGACTCGATGAGCAGGTTTGCCTGATTTTCGACGATTTTCAGCACATCACCGTAGCGGATCTCCTGCTGATAATGGCGGCCCTGCTTGAGCACTTGCCGCAGTCAGTCCGGGTGGTGATCGCCAGCAGTCAGCAACCTGACCTTCCACTGAGCCGTCTCCGGCTGGAAAACCGTTTGCTGCATATCGATGAGCAGGCGTTGCGCTTTTCCGTGCAGGAGATCAAGGCATTGAACCTCTTGCTGGGTGCTGGCGTGATCGAGGATGAAGCGGCCTGCACATTACTGAACATCACCGAAGGCTGGGTTACGGGGGTCAAGGTCGCGTTGCAGAGCTGTGCCCGGCAGTCTGGACGGACAGCCGTGCGGTTCAATGGCGACCAGCCACAAATTGCCGAGTACTTCGCTCAGGTGGTTCTCCGGCCCCTTTCGCCGGTCTGCCGCGATTTTCTGATGTGCACGGCGCTTTTTGAACGATTCAACGGCGAAGCCTGCGACCAGATGTTGCAACGTAGTGGTTCAGCGTTGCTGCTTGAGCAGTTGGCGGAGCAGCACGTCTTCATGCTACCCATTGATCAGCACCCGGGCTGGTTTCGTTACCAGAGGTTGTTTCGCGAATTTCTCATTCACCGCCTGGCCATCGAGCAGCCTGAGCGTATCGGGCTACTCAATAGCCGGGCTGCTCGCTATTTCCTGACCCGTGATGATCCCGAACAAGCACTGCGGCATGCCCAAGACAGTGGTGATCACGCGCTGTTTCGCGATGTCCTGGCAATCTGTTGTGCGCGATGGGCATGCACGGGCCACGTTTTGCGGATACTTGAGTGGCTGTCAGCCATGCCCGATGAGGAACTGTTGCAGGACGGTCGTTTGCTGGTGCCCTTGATCGATGCCTTGATCCTATCGAGGCGCTTCCACCAGGCGGGATATTACCTGGACCAAGCGGCGCAGGGAGAGATCGAGCCGGATTGTCTGCACTGCCAGAAACTGACCTTGCAGCTGTTCCAGCTAGATCGGGAGTTCGAGCTTGAGGCTGGCTGGCAGGCGCTCCTGGAGCCACAGGTGGCCATCGAGATTCGGGCGCGGATACTGATCATCAATGCCTACCATCATCTGCTGCGCGCACGGCTGGCCGCGTCTCTCAGGTTCGCCAGCCAGGCCAAGGAACTGCTGGCCCAAAGCGGCTGGTTATTTCTGGAGAGTTATGCCGACCTGATCATTGCGTTGTGTCAGCGCAATGCCGGGCAGGTCAGTCAGGCACGCAAGGTGGTGTGCACGGATTTTCAGCGCACGGACAGCGCGAGTCCGGCCTGGGTCAATCGAGCCACGGCCATGGTGGTTGCGTTGCACGAGCAAAACCAGTTGGGCGCGGCGCAGGAGCTGTGTGAAAAGCTGCTGTCACGGGTCAATGCCTCGTCGGCGACCGAAGCGATCGCTACCGTCTACATCATTCTGTCCCGCTTGCTTCATCGCGGCCATTACCCAGAACGTGCCAGCCGGCTGCTCGACCAGCTATCCGGTATCTTGCAATTGGGCAATTACGCACGCTTTGTTGCGCAGGTTATCCAGGAGCAGTTGCGCCAGGCGTTTCTGAGTGGCCGGGTGCAACTGATGGATGACCTGGCGCGGCGTCATCGACTTGATGGGCTGCTCGCGGAAGGTTACTGGGAAGTGGCACAGGAGTACGACGAGTACTGGGAGCGCTTAGGGCTGGCCACCGTGTATTGGCTACTGGCCAAGGGCGCCCATGGACGGGCCCTGCGGGTGCTCGGAGTGCTGGCCAAATCACTGCGGCAAAGCGAGATGCGTGGCCGGGCGTTGATTGTCGACGCCAATCTGCTGGTGCTCAATGCCCAGCACCTCGACAAGAATGCGCAGCGAGAGGCGCTGCTGCGTCTGGTGGAAGAGTATGGCGTCGCCAATATCACCCGCTCGGTGTTCGATGAAGCGCCAGGGTTCGGCGAAGGGGTCTTCGGCCTGATGCGTTCCGGGATTTTGGACATACCCGAACGCTACCAGCAGTTGTATGCCGAGTTTCTAGCCCCGGACCAGCCAGCACAGCGCTTGTCAGCGCCAGGCTTCGCCAGCCTGCTGACCGACAAGGAAGTGGAAATCTTCGAATGTCTGCTCAAGGGGCTGAGTAATACGCAGATCAGCACCCACACCGGCATCGCTCTGACCACCACCAAGTGGCACCTGAAAAACATTTATTCGAAGCTGAATGTGGCGAATCGTACCGAAGCCATCCTCAGTGTGCGTACACGTCCCATCTCTTGATACCCACGTCCGATCCCGCTAGCCGCTACTTGTTCTTTCCCCCTCCCTGGGTAGGGGGGCGCTCAGGACGTATCTACCTACTCTGCCAAAGCCGATCTGTTTTCGTGCGCACGACAATAAAAAACGGGAGATGGAAACTATGTCTGTTTGGGTAACCTGGCCTGCTTTGACCAAGTTGGGAACGCTAGGAATTTTTGCGGGCCTGATCACGCTTGCTATGGAGCGCGAGGCGCTGTTCGAGAACAACCTTTTCGATGCAGAAAACTACGCACGCCATAACGCCGATATCACCTGCGATCCGCGAAGCGTGATCGCACGTACCGAGGACGGCACCTGTAACATCCTGTCCAACCCGTCTGAAGGTTCCGCGTACATGCGCTTCGGGCGCAACGTGGCGCCCCAATACCAGCATGCCGAAACCGACACGCTGCTGAGCCCCAACCCGCGCGAGGTCAGTAACGTTCTGATGTCGCGCGACGAGTTCAAGCCCGCGCCCAGCCTGAACTTCATTGCCGCCGCCTGGATCCAGTTCATGATCCACGACTGGTTCGACCACGGCCCGAACGCCGATGCCGATCCGATCCAGGTTCCGATGCCAGCCGGCGATCCTAAAGGTTCCGGCACGATGTCGGTACGCCGTACCCAGGCGGACCCGAGTCGCACGCCTGACGAAGCCGCCAAGCCGCAGAGCTTCCGTAACCACAACACCCACTGGTGGGACGGTTCGCAGCTCTATGGCAGCAGCAAGGAAGCCAATGACAAGATCCGTACCTTCGTAGACGGCAAGCTGGCGGTCGATGCCAACAACCGTCTGCCCCGCGAATTCGTCAGCGGCAAGCCGGTAACCGGCTTCAACGAGAACTGGTGGGTCGGCCTGAGCATGCTGCACCAGCTGTTTACTCTCGAACACAACGCCATTGCCGACAAGCTCAAGGCCAAGTACCCGAACGAGAGCGATCAGTGGTTGTACGACAAGGCGCGCCTGGTCAACTCGGCATTGATGGCCAAGATCCACACCGTGGAATGGACCCCGGCGGTGATCGCCAACCCGATCACCGAGCGCGCCATGTACTCCAACTGGTGGGGTCTGCTGGGTCAGGGCGGCCCGCGCACCGACTTCCAGGAGGAAGTTCGCAAGCTGCGTGAGGACCTTGCCAAGTCCGACTCCTTCGTCAAGCGCATCCTGGGCTTTGATCCGAACCTTTCCGGCAACGTCGGTAGCGGTTCCATCGACCACGCCCTGACCGGTATCGTTGGCTCGGCAGCGCCGAACAACTATGGCGTGCCGTTCAGCCTGTCCCAGGAATTCGTCGCGGTCTACCGCATGCACCCGCTGATGCGCGACAACATCCAGGTCTATGACATCGGCTCGAATGTGGCTTCGCGCACCATTCCGCTGCAAAGCGCTATTGATCGTGAGGCCGAGGATCTACTGGCTGCCGAGCGCCCGGAGCGTCTGTGGTACTCCTTCGGTATCACTAATCCCGGTTCGCTCACGCTCAACAACTACCCGGACTTCCTGCGCGATCTGACCCTGCCGCTGATTGGCAATGTCGACATGGCGACCATCGACGTCCTGCGTGACCGCGAGCGTGGCGTGCCGCGCTACAACGAGTTCCGCCGGCAGATTGGCCTGAACCCGATCACCAAGTTCGAGGACCTGACCAAGGATCCGCAAACCCTGGCCAACCTGAAGCGCCTGTACAACAACGACATCGAAAAGATCGATGCACTGGTCGGCCAACTGGCCGAAACCGTGCGTCCGGATGGCTTCGCCTTCGGTGAAACCGCGTTCCAGATCTTCATCTCCAGCGCCTCTCGCCGTCTGATGGCTGACCGCTTCTACACCTCGGATTACCGTCCTGAGGTCTACACCCAGGAAGGTATCGACTGGGTCGAGCACACCACCATGGTGGACGTGCTGAAGCGTCACAACCCGCAGCTTAACAGCAGCCTGGTGGGCATCGAGAACGCCTTCAAACCCTGGGGTCTGAATATCCCAGCGGATTATGAAAGCTGGCCGGCCGCCAACAAGCTGGAAAACTTGTGGGTCAACGGCGCCCTGCGTACCCAATTCAGCCTCGATGAGCTGCCGCCGCTGGCCCCTGTGGATGTGGGTGGTTTGATCGGTTCGATCCTCTGGAAAAAGGTTCAGACCAAGAGCGACGTGGCACCCGTGGGTTACACCAAGCCGATCCATCCCAATGGGGTAATGGCCAAGGCCAAGTTCGTGCCGCTGCCGGATAACGGCTATACCGGCCTGTTCGAAGGCTCTGACCATGGCTTGCTGCGTCTGTCGGTGACTGGCGACCCGGCCACCCGTGGCTTCCAGCCTGGTCTGGCCTGGAAGGCGTTCGTCGATGGCAAACCCTCAGGTAACGTGTCCGCGCTGTATACCCTTTCGGGTCAGGGCAGCAACTACAACTTCTTTGCCAACGAGCTTTCGCAGTTCGTGAGCACCGAAGCCAATGACACCTTGGGCAGCACCATTCTGTTCTCGGCGGTCACGCTGAAACCGACCCTGCTGCGCGTGGACGACATGGCCAAGGTCAAGCAGACCGGTGCCGCCGTGGCCACACCCAAGGCACCGACCCAGTTGTACTTCGTGCCGCGTGCTGAACTGAAAACGCGCTTTGCCACGGGGCCCCATGACTTCCGCCATGACCTGCTGACCCTGAACGAAGGCACCAAGGTCTACGATCTGTATGCCACATCCATGCAGATCAAGACCTCGATCCTGCCTTCGCTCAATACCCGCTATGCCAACGAGCGCCGCAGCAGTGCGCGCAAAATTGGTGAAATCGTGCTGACCTCGCCCTTCATTGCCTCGGCATTCGGGGACCACGGGGTGTTCTTTAAGCATCAGCGTAACGAAGACAAGTAATACGCGTTAGCTAACAAAAAGTCCGGGGCCCGCAAGGGCTCCGGACTTTTTATTACCTGATTATCTGCGGGGCAGGGTGGGCAGATGGGCTGGTTGCTAAGCGCTATTGGACCTTGTCTTAACAGGCGTTCTGCGCTTTGAACTCGCCAGTGAACTGTCTGGGATATCAGTTCGCGCAATGGCCCGGGACCGGCCGCGGGAATGAGGTAGTTTGCTGGATTGGGGAGATCGCCAACGGATTGGTAAGCACCGATTACTACCCTGGCGCCACTCCAATCGGCTGCTGGGTAAGGTGCTTTAACAGGGCCTTGCGCTAGGGCTCGTCTTCAAGGTCGACAGATCGAGCGCCCTGGCCGTCGAACAAATGGTTGAGCCGTTCGGGCAGCAGTCTTGCCGCACGGCTTTCATCGCCGAGGATGCGAATATCGCTGTACTTCCTGCCGGATAACACCGCCAGCCCGGCGGCGTCACGGATCACGCTGGGGCGCAGGAACACCATCAGGTTGCGTTTGATATGTGTGTCGGTGGTTGAGCGGAACAGGCGACCCAGCCAGGGGATGTCGCCGAGCAGCGGCACCTTGGAGACACTCTGGGTGATGTCGTCCTGGATCAGCCCGCCGAGCACCACCACCTGGCCGTCGTCGGCGAGGATGGTGCTCTTGATCGAGCGCTTGTTGGTGATCAGGTCGACCGCGCCGGCGTTCAGGCTGGCGGCGGGGGCGATGGAGGAGATTTCCTGCTCGATTTCCAGGCGCAGGGTGGCGCCCTCGTTGATGTGCGGGGTGACCTTGAGGGTCACGCCGATGTCCTGGCGCTCGATGGTGGTGAACGGGTTGTTGGCGCCGTCGCTGGTGGTGGTGTAGGAGCCGGTCTGGAACGGCACGTTCTGGCCGACGAGGATTTCCGCCAGCTGGTTGTCCAGGGTCAGCAGGCTGGGCGTGGACAGCAGGTTGCTCTTGCTGTTGGACGACAGCGCGGTGATCAGCGCACCGAAACTGTCGCTGCCGAGGCCGATGATGGCGCCATCGGGCAGGCCCGTTTCCGGCACGATGACCTCGTCCTGCAGGTTCTGCAGCACGGTGCCCACCGACAGGCCGGTGCCGCTGAAGTTGATCGCCCCCACGCCGCCGCGACTGCCACGCGCATCGATCGCCCACTGCACGCCGAGGGCGTCGGTGATGTCGCCGGACACCTCGACAATGGCCGCCTCGACCAGCACCTGGGCGCGCGGCACATCGAGCTGGCGGATGATCGACTCGAGCATGCCGATGACGTC
>NZ_JBQPXM010000019.1:0-54244 GCF_052245235.1 Pseudomonas sp. B392_1p | reverse complement strand
TCCCTGGTGGGTTCCTCAGGCGCGATCCTCTCCTACATCATGTGCAAGGCGATGAACCGCTCGTTCTTCAACGTGATTCTCGGCGGCTTCGGGGGTGATGCCGATGCGGGCGCCGCCAACGGTTCGCAAGAGCAACGCAGCGTGAAGTCGGGTTCCTCAGATGATGCCGCGTTCCTGTTGACCAACGCCGACACGGTAGTGATCGTGCCGGGTTACGGCCTGGCGGTGGCCCGCGCCCAGCATGCCCTGATGGAATTAGCCGAAAAGCTGAGCCATCGCGGCGTCAACGTAAAATACGCCATCCACCCGGTGGCCGGGCGCATGCCGGGGCATATGAACGTACTGCTCGCCGAGGCCGAAGTGCCCTACGAACAGGTATTCGAGATGGAGGACATCAACTCCGAGTTCGGCCAGACCGACGTGGTGCTGGTGCTGGGCGCCAACGACGTGGTCAACCCGGCGGCGAAGAACGATCCCCAGTCACCGATTGCCGGCATGCCGATCCTCGAGGCGTACAAGGCCAAGACCGTGATCGTCAACAAGCGCTCCATGGCCAGCGGCTACGCCGGTCTGGATAACGAGCTGTTCTACATGGACAAGACCATGATGGTTTTTGGCGACGCCAAGAAAGTCATTGAAGACATGGTCAAGGCCGTGGATTGATCTGTAACGAGGCGCCTTGTGCCCTACGGGCTCGTTTCGCCCACAAAGACGGCGCTATTGGAGTCAATCGAATCCAGCGCCGTTTTTTTCGCACGTAAAGCCAAACAGGCCGTGAGGCTCATGCACTCGTATGGTGACAACGCCTTTCGCAGCGTCGCGCGCAACTACACAAGAATGACCTGGGGTCTGCGTGAGCTGAACGTGCCACCGCCCCAACTCATGAGGCTGCTCTCGGTGGCGCGAGTCGAGAACGGGCTTGGCTGGCCATCGCCCTGATGTTCGCCTGCACCCCGCTGTTGCCCTGAACCTAACCAGCCTGCGCCTGGACGCCCGGCCAGCCAGCAGCGCTGCGAGATGTGACACTCGACCATCGGCACCAGGTCACGCCTGTCGCTGAAACCGCCGTCAGACCTCACCACATCCAGCTGACGGGCTGTGCCACTACCGTACCGAAAGTGTCTTCATGCGACGAAGTTATAGTGCGTTTACCCCTTTGTTTACCCCTGGCCCACTGAAGATGAAAATCAGCAGGCATAAAAAAATCCAGTCACCGCTAAGTGACTGGATTTTTTGGAGTTTTTTGGTCGGGACGGAGTGATTCGAACACTCTACCCCTTGCACCCCATGCGGTTAATGAGTATATCTCACTGGACGCCAAACGATCCCGAAAGAAAGGGGCGAGCATAGTAATAACGCGGCCTGCAGGCTATTCTATCGTCCAGACCGCTCCACCCATGCCCATCGCAAGCCACAAAATTACATGGGGTAAAAATGGGGTAAAAAATGGAAGGCGCTGATCGAAGGGCTGATAGATGAAAGCGACGAAGTGGACAATGAAGGAGCTGCAATCGCTCACCGCCGCCGATGATGGCAAAGTGAGGCGTGAGCCGGACGGGATAGTTACCAAGGTGCGTGCCGGCAAGTTCGGCATCACTGTAGCGTTTCGCTATGAGTGGTTTGCTGGGGGCAAGAAGCACGATTACGCCCTAGGGTCATGGCCCAAGAAAACATTGGCTGAGCTTCGAGCAGAGCGCGACCGAGCTAAAGCCACCGCGGCCCAAGGTATCGATCCCGGCGCGGCCAAGAAAGCCGCCAGAATCGAAGCGCAGGCCGCCATAGTTGCAACCATTGCCGAGGCCGAACGTCAAGCAGCCGAAAACCTAACCGTCGCTGATTTGTTCGAAGCCTGGCTAATCGATGGCGTGCGACGCGAGGACGGCAATGCAGAGTTGCGCCGGAGCTTCGCCAAGGACGTGCTGCCCGTTATCGGTAAGAAGATGATCCGAGAGCTGTCCAAGCAAGACTTGCTAGCGGTTCTGCGCGCCGCGAAGAAGCGCGGGCTGAATAGAACGTTGGTAATCCTGAACAACGACATGCGCCAGATGTTGCGCTGGGCTGAAAAGCACAAGCCCTGGCGCTGCCTGATGTCGGACGGCAACCCCGCCGACCTGATGACACCCAAGGTATTGGATGACCTCAAGCTGCTAGACGCGGACTACAACGAAGTGCGTGACCGCACGTTATCGCCCGCTGAAGTTCGAGAGCTGTGCGACATATTCGCCAAGCTGGAGCGCGATTACGACGCCCTGCCCGAGGGGCAAAAGTATTCCGGCATTCGCCCGGTAAATCAGCGTGTGCAATGCGCCGTCTGGATCTGCCTGAGTACCCTTTGCCGTATTGGCGAACTGCTCATGTCCGAGTGGCAGCATATCGACCTGGAGGCCGGGACGTGGTTCATTCCTGCGGCCAACACCAAAGGCCGGCACCGCAAACGCAAAGACAACAACGTCACCCTGTCACTCTTTGCTCGGCGCCAGTTCGAAGTGCTGCACAAGTTGACCGGCGCAACGCCCTATGTGTTCCCCAACACGAAAGGCGACGGCCACGTCTGCACAAAGACAGTCAGCAAGCTGGTAGGCGACCGGCAATGCAAGTTCAAGAACCGCAGCAAGCCACTATCAGGCCGCCAGCATAACGACACACTGGTACTAGCAGGCGGGGCCAATGGTGAGTGGACGCCGCACGACCTGCGCCGCACCGGCTCGACCATGATGCAATCGCTCGGGGTAGTGCCCGACATTATCGACCTGTGCCAGGGCCACGCAGTCGAAGCGCCCAAGGTTCGCGGCGCCTACCAACATTACGACTACGCCAGGGAAAAGGCCGAAGCCTGGCGGCTGCTCGGCGAGCGAATCGAGGCGTTGTTGACGGCTGACAACGTGCTGGAGTTCCGCCGCGCCTAAACGAGTTACCGGCTGGCCTAGGGTCGCCCCCGAAATGCGGGCATCCCACCTGCCCCGGCCAGCCGATCTATTCAGAAGCGGGAGAGCCTGGGAGGGCGAATCATGGACAAGCAGGCAAAACAATCAGCCTGGGAGCCTGGCATGGAAGTCAGCTCCGAAGCCCAGTATCACGAAGTAACGGAGCGGCTGGCCAGAGAGCTTTTGCAGGCATACACACCGGAGCAGTTGGCTGTAATAACGGCGCAGCATCTGATCTATGTGGATGGGCTCAAGAGCGGCAGTGGCAAGGCAAAGGAGTCTATCCAACGCGCGAATGAAATCATCCAAGCCAAGAATGTGCAGATTCAACATGAAATCTTGAAAAACGAAGATTTATCAAGAAACACAGCCAGAATCTCGAAGATCGTGCTGGAAGCATGGAAAAACAAGACCACTAAAAAAAGGATGTCAGGTCTTGATCAATTTAACGAAGACAAATCTGCCGCTATCGAGCGCGCCCAAGTCATCGCCAAACAACAATGGCAGGCCGACGCCGCGAAGGAAATCCGCATAGGGAATATGGCTGACCGAGTTTACAGGGCGCTCGTTGATGAAGGCTTTAAAGAGTCACTGCCAGACACTCCCGACCGCCTCAAACAATGGATAAAGCCCGTCGCACCGAAATACGCCAGCCAAGCTGGTCGCTCCCGCAAAACCTCCTGAGCGTATCGGATAACCCCATAACTATAACGGTTAACCCCATATCCGTTACGGCTGGGGAATTTTCCCGCCCTGCCCTGCTAGATAAGTTTCGGCCACTTCATCCGCTAAGCGCCAGCGAGCGCAAAGGAGATTTGGCTATGCCTGTCATCACTACCCACCCGCCCAAACGCTTTACCCGCCCAGAGCGCCGTATCTACCGGCTGCAACAAGTCATAGACGCGACCGGTTTCGGTCGCGCCTGGATTTACGAATTGATGAGCAAGGGTGAATTCCCGAAGGCCCGCAAGATCGGCGCCCGCGCTGTCGGCTGGGATTCACTGGAGGTCGAGCAGTGGGTGACTGATCGACTGGAGGGTCGCGCATGAAAAAGGCGACCCGTCCCGTAGAACAAAGCCGCCCGCGCAAGGCCGAGTCTATCAGTTCCGTCCTGCACACGTTCGCACTCGATTGCACCTTCAGTCTGCTGATCGCGCTGACTGTGCTCGGCTGTTTCTGGCTGGCGGAGGTGCTGGCATGACTAACTACGCCAAACACCGGGTTGAGGATCACGAAGCCTTCATTCTGGACGAACTGCTGCCTCACATCATCGGCTATGCCCGCGCCAGTAATACTCCGACCGAGGTGGTTGCCATGGCCTGTTTCCTGAGCCTGGCGACGATACTGCAAGCCAAGGGCCTGAGTCGTGAATCGCTGCGCCAGTGCATCAACGGCGCACGCCTGCCGATCCACGACGCGCCGGAGGAACTGCAATGAAGCCCTTTCACTTCGAGATTCAGCGCATCGCCGACGCCGCCTTGCCGCAGGCCGACACGCTGCTCGCCGACTGGCTGCCGGATGGCACCCGCAAGGGCGTGGAGTACTGGCCGACCAATCCAGTACGCGGCGACCGCCAGCCGGGCAGCTTTAGTATCAACACCACCACCGGCACCTGGCACGACTTCGCCAGCGGCGATAAAGGCGGCGACCTTGTGTCGCTGATGGCCTACCTTCGCGGCTGCCGGCAAATGGATGCCGCCCGCATAATTGCCCAGCAGCTCGGACTGCCGTGCGGCGGCGAGCGTTCTAAGCCCGACCTGCTCGCCGAGGAAGTCGAGCGCCAGCGCATCGCCCGCCAGCGTGAACAGCGCCAGCGCAAAGCCGATGCAGAGCGCCAGGCCGGGTGGGATCGTGCAGCCGCCCGAGCACGTCGTGATTTCGCCCTTGCTGGCGCGCCTGATCCCGACCACCCGTACCTGAGCCGCAAGCGCATCAAGCCGCACCACCTGCGCCAGCTCGGCGACATGCTAATCGCCCCGATTTGCTGGCGCGGGGAAGTGGTGAACCTGCAGCGCATCGCCGCCGATGGCTGCAAACGTTTCCTGCCAGGCGGGAGGATTACCGGCGGCTACTGCCCGTTCGGTCGAATCGAGGCCGGCGTCGAGCTGCTGATCGTCGAGGGCATCGCCACCGCTGCCACCCTGCACGAGCAGACCGGCAAGCCGGTAGCCGCTGCAATGAGCGCGGGCAATCTGCTGCCGGCTGGGCAGGAGCTGAAGCGCCGCTATCCCGATGCCGTGCTGATCATCGCCGGCGACGATGACCGCGCCAAGGAAACCGAGGGCAAGCCCAACGCGGGCAAGCTGGCTGCCATCCACGCAGCCACGCAGCTCGGATGCGGTTACGTCCTCCCTGCCTGGCCGACGGATGCGCCTATGCATCTGAGCGACTTCAACGACTTGGCCATGTGGCAGGAGGGTCGGGCATGCATGCGCGACTGCTAACGGAGGTTCAGACCCCGGCCGGGACGGCACCGCAACCGCTGCTGCCAGAAACCGCGCCGCCGACACCCTACCCGGTAGACGCACTGCCCTGCGTAATGCGTGAAGCGGTCGAGGCCATCGTCGAACATGAGCTCGTCCCTGCAGCCATTGCCGGCCAGTGTGTTATCGGCGCAGCGACTCACTTGGCGCAAACCCGCGTCAATGCCTGGCACCCCAAGGGCAAACCCGGAGGAGCACCCTGCTCACTGTTCGCGCTGTCGCTGTTCGGCAGCGGAGAAGGTAAGTCGAGCGCGCGAAAACTGGCCTTCAAGACAATCGACGAAGCGGAAAAGGATGCCCGCACCCGATACCGCCAGACCTGCGCGGAAGTCGAGGCCATGGCCGCCGGCATGAAAGGCAAGGCGCGTGAGGAGTTCCTCGCCGCCCATACGCTGCCGCCTGATCCGCAGACCCAGTTCAGCGATGCGACCTTTGAACCGCTGGCCGGCGAGTTCATCCGGGGCAAACCGGCGGCGAGCTGGGACACGGATGAAGGAGGGCAAATGCTTGGTGGTTCATCGCTCAAGGCTGACACCGTGGCCGCGACCCTGGGCGGGCTGACCAAGGGTTTCGATGATGGACGCTTCGAGCGCACCCGTTCCAAGGGCAACCTGGAAGGCTCGGGCGTGGCCTACAACCGCCGCCTGAGCATTCACCTGCTGGCACAGCCGGTAACGGTCGCCGAGGCGCTAAGTAACCCTCTGATGGTAGGCCAAGGCTTTCTTGCGCGGTTTCTACTGGCTGCGCCGGATAGTTTGGCCGGGCAACGTTTCACCACTGTCGAGGCACTGAAGCGCAGCTCCTACGCTGACCCGCGCTTGCAACGCTACTGGGCGCGCTGCCAGGAGGTCGCAGCCAGCCCCGAACATATTGAGATGGAAATCGGCGAAGTCAGGCCGCCCGTTCTGCAGCCCGATGCAGAGGCGGTTGAGGTTTGGGTGGACTTCCGCAACGAGATCGAAGGCCACCTCGGGCCGCTCGGCAAGTTTGCCGGGCTCAAACCGTTCGCCAACCGGGGCGCCGAGCAGGCGCTGCGCCTGGCTGCCGTGCTGGGATGCTTCGAGGGTATTGAGCAAATCGACGGCGACTGCATGCGCCAGGCCTGCAAGCTGGTGCGCTACTCGCTGTCGGAGTGGCTGCGCTACACCGATGCAGACGCGATTGACCCTGAGATGAAGAAAGCCGCCGACCTGATGAGCTGGCTGCGCGACCCCAAGCGCGCGGCGAAGTGGCAAGAGTTCCACGTCAACGATCTGGGCAAGTCGGGGCCGGCGGCGATGCGCTCGGCCAAGGTACGCAACAAAGTGTTGGCCGTTCTGGTGAAGCATCACCATCTGCTGGCGCTCGGCAGCGACGGAAAGCAATTCCAAATCAACCCCCTTGCGAAAACTGCGGATTCTGAGGAAACCCAGCAACCGCGCGGCTTTGCGGTTGCGGATGATTTGCGGAAAGGTGCGGGAAAAACGCGGATCACCACCGCAGCCCGTCCGGCATCCGCAGAGCTTCCGCAAACTTCCGCAGGCCTTCCGCAAGCTGAAACCCAGCAAGTACGGGGCCTTCCGCAGAATCCGCAGTTTTCGCAGCCCCCGGCATCCGCAAACGCTGCCGCCGACTACTTGGAGTTCTGACCTATGGCCGCCTTGGACTACCTGAGCCGGGCCGGTCTGACTGTCGAGGCCGTGGCTGACAAGCTCCGCGTCTCGCCGGTCGAGCGGATGACTTCGGAGCTTCAGCAATACATCGTTGCCCACAAAGCCGAGCTGCTGATCGAGCTGGCCGGCACCCTCGCGGGGCCAGTACTGACGGCTGCGAACGACTCGCCCGAGGCGCTGGCCTGGCTGGGGCGTGTCGCTTGCCTGCTGGGTTGTTCGCCGGCCTACCTGTTGGAGCGTGGTTTTGTGGATCGTCACGACCTAGTCGAGCAGCACCAGACCCATCCGCGCTTCGCGGCCAACCTGATCCGCAGCAACCCGGCATGGATGCCGCAGCCCAGGCCCCCGGAGCAGCACCAGCACAATGAGCGGCGCCAGCCGCAGCACACCTACAACACCGCCGGCACGGCCACGCCGGAATGGATCGCCGCTCGCGATGCCTTTCATGCCCACGCCTTGGGCGGCTGCCCTCACTGCTGTCCGCCTCTAAACCGTTACTGTGAAACAGGGGGCGTGCTGCGCGCCCGCTATGTCAGCGAAACAAATACCTTGGAGACCCCCTGATGGAGCAGAAGCTGACCGTAGAGCTGCAAGCAGATGAAACCCCTGGCCAGGCCCTGGCGCGCACCGTGACCAGCCCGGAGTGCCTGAGCGCCTCGGTACTGACGATCTGCCAGAACATCGACCAGTCGCAGATCACCGAGATGGTCGGCGAGCTGAAGCAGCAGACGGCGGCCATTCGCGCCGATGATCTGTCGCGCGCTGAAAGTATGTTGATTGCCCAGGCTCACACCCTGGACGGCCTGTTCGCCAGGCTGGCCAGCCTGGCTCTAACCACCGGGGACTTAGACGCGATGGAGCGCTACATGCGGCTGGCGTTCAAATCTCAGAGCCAGGCACGCGCTACCCTGCAAACGCTTGGTGAACTCAAGACGCCGAAACAGATAGCCTTTGTGCGGCAGGCCAATATCGGCAACCAAGTTCAGGTCAACAACGACAGCGGTGCCTCGCGCGCACGTGCGAGGAAAAACAAAAAAGCGCCAAACGAACTATTGGAGGTGGAGCATGGCGAACGGCTGGACACCCGAGCGACGGGCTCGGCAGGCGGAGTTGATCCGGCAATGGCAGCCTTGGAAACAGAGCACCGGCCCAAGAAGTCAGGACGGAAAGGCCGCATCCGCGCGTAATGCCTGGAAGGGTGGTGTCCGGCCTCTGCTGCGCGACTTGGCGCTTGAGCTGCGTAAGCAGGAGGCGATCCGCCGGCAGTTGCTGGATTGAATCCAGGGCATCAACCAGAGGCGAGATATTCGCCCCGAAAATGCAGCATGTTCACTGCCGTGCTCGGCCGCCCCTTTTCGATGGCCTGACTAGCGACCTCCCTACTGCTGTGCGGAGATAAAGCACTGTCGGTGATAACCCAGATAGGGCAAATGTTCACTGGCAATCCAGTGTAACTGCAGGGGCCGATCAAGCCCTAGCAAGATCCGGTCTGAATGGGAAATTTGCGACGACAACAGCAACTCACCGCCATTATCAAAGCTGATTAAAAAACGATCAAACAGCGCATCCAGATTGGCACTGAGCAGAAAACCGTTGAACACATCCAGCCGCTCTGCATCACTGCCACATTCAGCCCAAGGTTTGGCGTGACTGGCGCGCAGTAGCTCGGGAATGGCAATACCGGTCACTGCGCAGGCGCCACCCCAGTAGTCCAGCATGGCGCTGCGAAATGCCTGCTGCCCAACGCGCTGGCGTACCAGACGCTCAACCTCAGTACCCTTAAGCTCGAGGGGCAAGTGGTCCAGCTCTTGTTGCAAGCTGACATCAAAGTCGCGGACGGCCTGATTCGGCAGTGCATGGGCAAGCTCTGCGGCACGGCGCAGCAGTACAGCCAGGGCATTCTGATCCGGCGCCTGGAACACCCCATCATCAAAAAGAAACTCGGGGAAGCTGCGGGCCAGTTCGTTGTTCAGCTGCGCCGTCGTCAGCGCGTTGAAAGACAAGATAAAACGGCCGCCATCCAGCCTGACAACCACCTGCGCCGGGTGCCGGGCTGAGGCCATTTGTACTTGGCTGTCCGTAGAGGCCGATACATATTCAAAGCCGTGATCATGCCCAGCTTTTTCGATCAGGGCACGCTGCAGGGGGTTCATGTCCTGCTGGCCCCCTGCCCCACCTTGTTCCACTCAATCGATCGGCTACGCCAATGATCGCTGATGGTCTGGGTAAATTCTGCCCGCACCAGCTTGGCTCGACTTTCACACCACTGCTGACTTTCTCTGCGAATCACCAAGCCCTCTGGGGCTCCTTGGCGATAACGGCTGGTGGTACTGGCGAGCAGTTTCTTCAGTTGTGTCAGGCTGGCTTTGCCTTCATACAAAGCTGGTACTGCAGACAGGCCAAGCGATTCAGCCAGAGCATTGCGGCGCTGGCTGCTCCAGAAGCGCTGAGCTGCCCGATCATACACATCGAACACCACAAACCAGTCAGGCAGGTTTTCGTAGTCCAGCGAGTGCTTGGCGGCACACCACTCACCAAACAGAATCAGGTCGGTGCCTAACTGCTCCTGCAATTGCCATTGATGTTGTGCCATCCAGGACGTCAGGCGCGAGAACTGGCCGACATAGGGTTCAATCAGATACTGGCCACGGTTCTGCGCGCGCAGTTGGCCATTCGGCACCAAGGAAATGCCCAGATTGGCGCCGTCAAGCTTCTCTTCCACCCGCACTGCATCGGCCAGCAACTCATCGACCTCATGGGGTGCCAGCACCTTGTCGTCCCGGGGCTGGCCTTCGCCCAGCCAGGCGATGTGTGAGGTATGGGGGAATCGGAAGAAGTCGGTCATGGATTCCCCGGAGGAAGAGCCGGCACCGGTTTACCAGGAAACTTGTTGGCATAAAAGCGACATGCATCAGCCGGACATACAAATTCCACTCTGACACCTGCCGCCTGTAACTGTGTCCACCAGTTTAGCCATTTACTGTCTGCACCTTGCCACACTGGTGGCTTTTCCGGATGGGCATTCGATACAGCGGCAAACTTGCGATCAGGCGCATCAAATTCAGGTTGCAATACCTGATCAGGAAATTCGAGGAAACTGTCATTTCCTATATCAGACAGTGCGACCTGCTCGCAGTACTTGACGTTGCCCGCATTGCGTAGCAGCCACTTGAGAAACACGTCGCCTACACCCTTGGGTGGATTGAGCTGCGTCTTGTGCTGGTATTCCCCCAAAACACGGTATCCATCATCAATCACAACGGTGCCGTCACGCTGGATCGCCCTCAACCGACGCACGCATTCCACGACACATTCAGGTGTCACATCCGGATGCTGTTCATTGGCAATCAGCAGGATATTGGTATCGATCACTGCTCGGCTCACTGACCAGACTCCTCGCGATATTTTTTCTTGCGCTGCATTGCAGCCAACGTTCTGGCGGCAATATCTGCCATTTCATCCCCAAAGAAATTTTCCGGCCAGTTTTCAATCTCACCGAACATATTCAACCGTAATGGCTCCAGTTCAGTTGCAGCACCTGCCCTATCGCAAAAATACACAGCAACATCCTCAGTGCTCAGCTTGCCTTCAGCAACACGGCGCTGAATACGGTTGAGAAAATGTTCCGAGTGACTTTCAATAATCAACTGCACATGGCGCTCCTTGCCCTTCTCCCTGGCCTGGGTAGCCGCAATAAACACATCAGCTAACTCTGCTTGGACCTGGGGGTGCAGATGAATTTCTGGTTGCTCCATCCAGACTGTTGAGTTGGGCGGGCAATAAAACGCCTGGGTCAAGGCCGGCAGTACTTGGGATACCCCGAAGCCCACATCGGTGATTTTGACTTCACTGCCAGCACCGTGGGTTCGCAGCAACACCTCGTATTCTTTGCGCCCTACAGCTACCGGCTTAACGCTGAAGCTATCGATAATCCCGAGTGTCTTCAGCCACTGGGCGATAAAGGCATCAAACGGGTAAGCCTTTTTCTTGTAGCCGCGGCTAAGTGAACGCTGCTGGGCGCTGGCAGCCAGAATGGCCGCAACGGTAAACTCCCCCTTTTGGCCGACACTCTCGGGCGTATCGCCGGACCAAGAGTAAATGCGTTTCGGGTGGTCGCGCAGTGGCCCCAGATAATAGATGCTGTTTAGTGCGGCCTCGGTGGACAATGCAAAGTCGCTGAGAAACTCAGCATTCTGGAACCGTGCCCGGCTCTGATCCGAAATACGATAAAACTTGTCTGGCTCATCCAGCGGCCATGCACGGCCTGTGCTGCGTACCAGCTTGAACTGACTTGATGTGATTTCCGGCTTGCCCTTCTGATCATTGGTATATCTCACTTCCAGCTGCGAGTTACCGTCATTGGCCAACTGGTAACACATTTCATGTATACGCGGCTGTTCGCGTTTGTCTGCCAGCAAACCGACCGACAGTTGCAAGTGGTCGCCTTGGAACCTCGCCCGTGTTAGCGGGTCGCGCACATCGAGCTTTTCTGGCAGTTGCCAGCCCAGCTCAAAGCTCAAGGATTGCTCAAGGTCGTGGTCGTGGACGCACTCGGCAAAGGTACCCAGATCTACCAACGCATTCTCATCGCCAAGATGCAGGGGACGTTTGCGATCAGTCGATAACACGGTCTGTTTCAAAGCCAGCAGCAAGTGACCTAGGCTACTTTTACCAGCGCTGTTGGCGCCAAAAATCACCGTTAAGGGTGCCAGGCGAATTGGGCCGGTATCCTTCCAGGCCTTGAAGTTCTTTATATGCAAATGGGTCAACATCAGGCCGACTCCTGGCTATGCTAATCGATGAATTTTGACCAAACCATTGATTCATTTTACAAAAATTTAGACCATCACCCAGTAGCCTGATCAGCCGTTCCAACTTCGGTAGTTTTTTACCTGTCAATGCTTCAATTCTATCGGCTATGGAAAAGTTTATGCGGCTACTTTCTGGGAAAATAGTTTTCATCAGCCTTATCTTTACAAGTCTCTTTTAAGAAGCCGTCCATCCGCAGTTGAACCAGACAAAGTTAGTACCAGCCAAGGTTTCTTCGCCAGGGTTTCTGGTGGTCGCGTCGTCGTGGTAATGATGTACTGAAAAAGAGGCTTCTCGCTCAATTTTTCGAGCTCAGAAATCAGTTCGAATAGACGGTCATAAAGTTGCAACCCCAAATCCGCTTCACGAGGGCTGTCGTGCACCAAGAATGCAGGAACATGCGTCTTTCCTTCAAGACTCAAGCAGATCACCGCCAAGTCAAATGCCACCACCTTGAGAGAGTCAATCGCTGACGTTGAGCGGTTACCACCCATCTGCACACTGAGCTTTAGCCCCTTTCCCGTAAGGCGCACTTCGCCATTAGCACTATCCCCTAAAAGAAATCGGATAATGGCGTCAAATTTTTCACTGATATCAGATAGCGCCGCGGAATTCCGGCTGATAGATCTTGACACCTCGTCTCTGAAGCCATCCAGAGCATCAAGCGACTTCTGCATTTCATCAGAGGCCGACTGGTGCTGACGCATCAATTTTTCAAGACGATCAACGTCGTCCACCACGCGCCGAGCGTCATACAAGAAGCGATCCTTTGAAGATCGCACCTCATCCAGCTTCTTATGATGGGCTTCTGCACTATCGCGCTTCTGCCTTGCCAACGCGAGTTCTGGCTTCAGTTGTTGCAAGGCGAGCTTTGCCGCATTGAGCCGCTCAGACTCCCATTGATAGTCTTCTCTGTTTTTCTGCAGGCGGTGTTTACAGGCTTCAATATCAGGCAGTTTATTGGACAAGCCGCATTTGTCCGCCAGCACTCTGTCAACAGGCACTTCACAAATAGGGCAGGGAAAGCTCTCTGCCTCTTCAAGCGCAATCCTCCGCGAAGGATATTCACCTTCAATACGGTTAATCAGGCTAGGAATGGTGTCAATTTCCCACTGGAGACGTTCAGCCTTTTTCTCCAGCTCCACCACAACAGCTCTGGCAGATTCATAGTTTTCCCGGGACTCACCGAAATCCTTTATCTCTTGATCCGCAGAAATACCTAACGCTTTACCCAGGCGATTCTGCGCCAGATCCCGGAGAATACTGATACCCATACTGCCTTGCGTAAGCTCATCGTCGCCAACCTCAAGAATCTGCAACAGACTCTCCCGCAAACGCCGTACTTCCCATTGTCTATGACCTATTTCACGTTCAAGACGATTCTTTTCTTCATCATGATTGGCAATTTGCTGCCGCAATAATTGCTCCTGCGGGTTCATCACTTTCAACAATGCTCGCAAGGCTTCAAGTTTTTCAGTCTGGTTCAACCCTCGTGCAGGCGAGTCGGAGTCAGACTGAGTGGAACGCCAATCCAATGCGTGGTCGAATCGGCACTCTTGGTCGCGGGTTAGCCAGGCCAAGGCCACCTGCCATGCAAGATGCTTCTGCCGGCGTCCCGGTATCAGCCCCGCCACTGCTGGAGTAATCAACCCGTTCTCTATCGCCTCAAGGAAAGGCTCCATACCCGTAGGCGCCAGGTCTCCCTTAATCAGATCATCAAGCTGTCCTTCAGGGATCGCAAAGTGCCTGCGGCGACGACCCAAAGGTCGCAGAATCGCCCAGCAAACCCCATCCAATATCACTTCCGCGCCAACGCTAGCGTTAAGAAACGCGGAGGTGACACTATCCCGCTGCTCTTCCGGAGCAAAGGTGCTTTCACCCAGACAATAGCGCAACAGACGGCAGAACAGCGTTTTTCCGCCGCCATGCCCAATGCCCTGATCATCCGGCGTCCAGACGATATTCATGCCTGGTCTCAAGCTGATATCGCGTAATGGCTCCTTGTCCGGTTCCTCCCAAATTACCAAGCGACGCACCCACAAACGGGGCTCTGTCGTATCAGTGGCGGGCTTTATATCCAGACTGCGCTGAAACAGTTCAGGCTGCATCATTAATCCATTCCCTGGCCACTTCGGGCAAGCGCGTTAATAGCGCGTCTATATCCATGTCTCGCAGCACATTCAACACCCAGTTCGCGCGACCGTCCGCCCATGCGGGCGTATCGAATGTGGATGAGCGAAAATCAGGTGCCCAAGTATGATCTTGCTGGTTTTCGATTAGATAACCGTTGGTTCTCAGGTGGCGCACCGCAGCACCCCAGTCGTTATTAGAGCGAGAAGCAAATGCCAAAACATTGCTTGATAAAGGCCTGGCAGCATCACCAATAAGACGTTGCCATTCCTTGGCTTGATGCTCGTCCAGCAACGGCAGCATAAGCCTTGGCTCCATCGCCAATGCAGCGGCCAACCTTACTTGACGAACACCCATTGGGGCATTGGCAGCCTTGAGCAAGGCAATGAGCTGAACGCTGGTGTCCGCTCGTTGATCGGCCCCCAAGCGCTGCCACGAAAGATCTGCTAGCAGCGCACTTTCGATTGATGACCTTTGGTGCGCACCTAGTCGACAAGAATCATAAGTATCGGCATTACCTTGCTGCCCCAACTGGTCCCAAGCATCCAATACCAATTGCTGAGTACGATACTCACCATACTTTTTAAGATCCTCATTCCTGACACTGGAAAAGTGGTCAAAAATGCTAACAATATCAGTGCGCGACAAACCGGCCAGACGAAAGAATATTGCCTCAATAAGAACTCTCTCTTGAGATTGCCGATTTGCTGCGTTCGGTTCATTCAAATCAGCAGCGGCTGACCAGCTTTCTTTAGCAAGGTTCAAAGACAACTCAGAGGCTCTTTTCATCAAAGGATTGGCGTGATCAAAGTTCGGGATCGGAACTCGTGCTAGCACATAACCTTTAACGTGCTTGTCAATAAATGGCCTAATCAGGAAATCTGCCAAGAATGACGTCAGGTATCCCGCATAAAATGCGAGCACATGCTCTTTGTGTTGCGATTCCTGTGAGGGGACAATCATAGGGGCGTCGTAAGTAGAAACGTACCCCGGGGGCACCAAGCAGGGTATCAACGTTCTAGTATCATCGTTACGTGCAATATCGCGAAATACAAGCTTAGGCATCGCAATCCAGCCCCTGGCATCCAAGCCTTTCTTTTCCAGCTTTTCCATTACTGATGCTCGACTCGCCCACTTCTCTACCGGACCAAATGACGGATGGAAGTGATGAAAACTGCCGTTCTTTAGCAAACCATAGCAGTGATCATTATCCTTACGACTCGTTAGGACATCTTTATCGGATGAGGCATGGAATTCAGCCACCACTCGGTACCGGAGCTGGCTCATGCCAAACATATTCGAAGCAACGCGCCTATGAAGCAATGCCTGCTCAAACTCATTAAAAAGAACAGCAGACCTAGCATCACCCAAGACATCGTCGAACTGTTCTCTATTGACGGTTATTAGCTCCGCTGAGTCCAGCTCACTAGAAGAGGAAATCACGGAGCTAAATCTATGTTCATCTAATATCTCAGGCGTAATGGTCATTGCCAGAAATCTATAACTAGCATGAACATCTGGAAAGAAATGCTTTTTCGAATTTTGCAAATGAAGTAGCGAGATTACAGTCCCCTTGTCGAACAGCTGCCTCCTCAATACCACGCTATCTTCTTCAAACATAAATCCAATTGGCAAAATTAGCCCGGCAATACCAGAAGGCGAAAGAACATTCTTAACAAGAACTATAAATAGTTTATAGAGATCTCTTCTTCCGTTAAGTACCTCGTAGATGCCCTGAGAGAACCACTGTTTCTGCCTAGCAATCAGGCTTTCATCGGCCGAGACATCTCGAGCCTGCACTATCTCCCACGGAGGGTTACCGATCACACAGTCAAAACCGCCATTGGCAAATACCTGAGGGAAAGCCAAAGGCCAGTGGAATACCCGCGCCTCACGGCAGGCGCTGCGTGCTGCCTCCAGCTGCTGCTGATGCTGAGTGTTGTGCTGGTCAGTGAACAGATGCAGGTACAACGTCTGGCTGGTGGGAATGCTGTTCGCTGTTTCTTCGGTTTTGGGCAGCACAAAGGCCCCCAGCAGCAGATCAGCAGCCTGCGCAATCCGGCTGTTATCGGCCTGCGCTGAAAAAGTCGCATAAGCAGCGGCGCGGGCGGCAATGTCCTCGGGCGTGTTCTCCGGTAGAGCTTCCAGAGCCTGCAATTGATCGAGGCCGCTGGCGCGATCAAGGCGCAGCTGCTGCTGGCGGCTGTGCAGGTCGCGCTCCAATTGTTTGAGGCCGGCTTTGTTATCCTTCGCCAGTTCCTTGCACACATCCTTGGCATCACCAGACAGGGGCTTGAAGGCCGCTGCAGGAATACCGGTTTCCAGTACCTTAAGGTCGGTCAGACCCAGCAAGGCATCACCGCATTGCAGGTGGTGATCGAGGAATGACAGAGGTCTGCCCTCCTCGAAACCTTCCAACCACAGGGCCGTGCGGCACAGTTCCAGCGCCATCGGGTTTCTATCCACGCCAAAGATGCAGTGGCTGATCACCTCACGCAGTGCATGGCGGTAGTCCTGCGGCTTTACCGCTCCTTCGGGACTGCGCTGGGCAGCCAGCGCTTCGGCCAAACGGCGGGCGGCGGCCAGCAGAAAGTGGCCACTGCCGCAGGCCGGGTCGATCACCTTGATATCCAGCAGCGCGGCGGTGGGGTTGGCGGGATTATCCGCAAGGCGCTGGGCGATTACCGGCTCAAGGGCGGATTTGATCAGCTCCTGCACCAGAGAATCGGGTGTGTAATAGCTACCGCTGGTTTTGCGGGCATTGCCCTTTGCTGTTTCAGAAGGGCTGGAGCCATCACTGGTCAGGCCGGCAAAGCCGAACTGGCGGGCCGGCAGGTCGACTTCTGGCACCA
Organism: Pseudomonas sp. B392_1p; assembly: GCF_052245235.1. Taxonomy (NCBI): domain Bacteria; kingdom Pseudomonadati; phylum Pseudomonadota; class Gammaproteobacteria; order Pseudomonadales; family Pseudomonadaceae; genus Pseudomonas; species Pseudomonas sp. B392_1p. Next base: position 37,394 of record NZ_JBQPXM010000019.1, on the reverse strand, counting down.
GTTCCAGCAGGCTTTCATAAACGCTGCCCAACTCCTCCGGCCCCATATTGCGGTAGTCCACCGGCGCCAGGCTGCCGCTGGCGTTGTCCCAGCGCAGGTGCAGGATCACCTGCAAAAGGTCGGCATTGCTCAGGCTGGCGCTGTCCAGCGCCGGGCATTGATCCTGGGAAAACAGGCCGCCGAGGGCTGGCAGTGCCAGGCGCGACTCACCGGATTGCAGGCCACGAAACACAATGCAAGCTGCCTGCCACAGATCGTCAAAACGGTTGCGTGCGCGGCGCTTGAGGGCACGGTCACGCAGGCGGGCCATGGCGTAGCCTTCTGCGTAAGCGCGCCGGGCCTGTTGTGCACCGGGGCTGTCATCAGCCGGGTGCAGGAGGCCGCGCTCTTCCACGGTAAACAGAAAGATCAGACGGTAGATCAGCCGTAGCAATTGCTGGAAGTAGGCATCCTTGGTCAGCGCACCACTTTGCAGTTGCTGGCGCAGCTCCTGGTTGGCCGTGTGTTGGATAAAGCCGCTGCCGAGGGTGAGCAGTGCCTGCTCAACACCCCTGCGCAGCCCCTCGCGCACGCGGGTGCCCTCTTCCTTACCGGCTTCGCGCCAGGCTTCCCAGATGCACTGGGCCGGGGTTTCGCCGGCCTGCCCCGCCCGGCTGGCATGCAGCAGGCGCCAGGCCATGGCGAATTCGGCAAAGCGTTGGCCGCCGAGTAGATCCTGCAGGTCAATTTCCAGATAGCTGGGACGGGTGAGGGTTTCGGCATCGCGCAGCAGACGCAGTTGCTTGCCGTTGGTGACCAGCGCCCAAAGGTGATCTTCGCTGGCGTTCAGCCATTCCTGGGCCAGCTGGAAAGCACTTTTCTTGCGGCTGCCACCACTGGCATGGGCAATGGCAAAGCGCTCGTCAGCGGTATCCAGTCCCAGATGATGGGGAGCCACTACCACCGGTACCAACCCGGCCTGCAAGCTGACCGGGTAATGGCGGTCGTTGGCATCAAAACCAGCAATAACCTGGATGCTGTGGTAGCCAAAGGCATCGCGCAGCAGCTCCAGTACGAAGGTCCGGGTCAGGCTATCCGGGTCAAGATCGCTGCGCTCGGTCTGTGGTGCGAAGTGTCGCCACTGGGCACAGGCGATCTGGAAGGCGCGACTGTAGTCATCCTTCAGGCGCAGCCCCTTGGGGGTCAGGTAATCGCTTTCCGTCTGCCGGACTGCTTCGCCCAGGGCGGCCTTTTCCAATTGGTCGGGCAGGAACAGTGTGCCTTCAAGACGCAGGCTGGGCAGATTGAGTGCGGCGTGGGCCTTGTTTCTGATCTTTTGCATGGGCCGCCTTACAGGGAATCCGGTAACAGAACATAGACGCCAATCACATCGACCGGCAGGCAAGGGGCAACGTGGTACTGACCCACGTCACGGGCTGCCTCACGCACGCGCTGGTGATCGCTGAGCAAGGCCTGCGCACGGGCTTCAGCCAGATCGCTGAGGCGTTCAGGCTGGGCCTGCAGGAAGGCCAGGGCGGCCTGCACTTCACGCTGTACCAGCTCCGCGGGAAGGTTGGCGCTGGGCTGGCATTGCAGCAGCGTGCTGACACTCTCGTCCGTCAGCCATTGCGGGTCGCTGCGACCACGCACTGCCAGGGTGACGGTTTCCTCAGCCATCAGCTGATGTGGTTGGCGGCGGCGCACATAGCTGAGCTGGTGGCGCAGACGCAGCAGGTATAGTGTGGTGACCACCTCCACATCGGCGGTCACGGTGGCGGCACAGCGCGCAGCGATTGGCTTTTCGCCCTGCAGGGCTTCTTCCAGCAGGTGGTCAGCCAGCAGGGTTACCAGCGGATGGCTGCGATGCAGGTCTGCAAAGTCCAGCGTCAGCGGCTGGGTGATGGCCTCGTCGGCCAAGCGCAGGCGCAGTGCTTCCGGCAGGTGTTGCGGCAGGAAACGGTAGCGACTGCCACGGGCCGGCTCCAGGGGGGCGTTCAGGCGTGCGCAGGCGCTGTGGACAAAGCGCCGCACATCCTCCTCGGTGCCCAGCGCCTGCTGCTGCTTTTGCCATTCGGGCAACACTTCGTCGGGGCGGATGCGCCGCTGGGCGAATACCGTGCGGTTGCTCTTGGCTTTTTCCAGGGCATCACGCCACTGGATTTGCAGGGGCTGCAGAATCTCTTCAGCGTCGGCAAACATATCTGCCGTGTAATGCTGGCGTTCGCTGCGTTTCATCAGTGCCGCCTTGACCAGCGCCTGATTGATGCGCTGTTCGTCCTCCGGCATCGGTACCAGTACACCCAGCTCCTTCTGGATTGCTTCGCCCTTGCGCAGAATCACGTTGAGCACAAAGCCATCCACCGGGTTGTCCTGGCCATAGAGCATGGTCACGCGCACCTCATCGGCCTGCTGCCCGAAACGGTCGACGCGCCCTTCCCGCTGTTCATGGCGGGTCGGGTTCCAGGCCAGATCGTAGTGCGCCACGGCGGTGAACAGGTGCTGCAGGTTGATGCCTTCGGACAGGCAATCAGTGGCGACCAGAATGCGTTGGTCGCTTTCAATCATGCCTTCCACCCGCTCGCGGCGCTCGTCGGGGGTCAGCTCGCCGGTGACTGATTCCACCAGCACCTTGCTGCCAAAGTGGCTGCGCAGGTGTTCGGCCACATAATGGGCAGTGGCAATGTAGCGGCAGAACACCACGGGCTGGAAGCCATCCTTGATCAGGCCCTGCAGGTGCTGGATCAGAGCAGCCAGCTTGGGGTCGCCCTGCTTGCCGGACAAACGCCCGGCCTCGTTGATCAGGGCTTGCAGGCGACTGGTGTCACGCAATTGCCCGGGTGGCTCCACATCACTGCCGGTCAGGTCGTCGGCTTCGCCGTCATGCAAGCGTTCGTCGTGCAGCGCCTCACTGCTGTCCAGGGTGCCTTGCAAGCGGGTGCTGAGCGCCTTGACCGCCGCTGCCGGCGAGGAAGCCACGCAACGCAGCAGTGCCAGGGTGGCGTACCAGATCAGCCGTGAGGCGCCAGCATCGGTCTGTTCGACGGTTTCCGCCAGCTCACGGCAATAGCTTTGCACCTCGTCAAACAGACGGCCCCAATCGCCACTGAGCTGATAGGTTAGCTCGGCTTTCATGCGTTTGGGGAAGGCGCGGCCGGCATCAGTTTCGGCTTGCCACTCCTCGATGTCCTTGCGCCGGCGCTGGACGAAATGCCGGGCCAGCTCCTGGCGCAAAGGATCGCTGGCAGAAGTGCGACTCTGCAACGCTGCAAACCGGGGGTCGAGCAGCGAAAGCAGATTATAGAAGGCCGCTTCATCACCAGAGTGCGGCGTAGCGGTTAGCATGATCAGATGACGCTCGGCGTCTTTGACCAGGCGTTGCAGCAACTCGTAACGCAGCTGTTTGCCCTGCCCACCGGTGGCGCAGGTGTGGGCCTCATCGACAATGATGCATTCCGGTGCAATGGCGAGGAAATACTCGCGATGACGCTCGGTTTTGATGTAGTCGAGGCTGACCACAACCACCGGGTGGTGATCAAACAAGCTGACGCCGTGGGGCAAATTACGCTCGATGCGTGCGGCACTGGCCGAGGTCAAAGCTACCGCCTGCAGGTTGAAGCGCTCGGCCAGTTCACTCTGCCATTGTTCCACCAGATGCGGCGGGCAGAGCACCGCCAGGCGGGCAATTTCGCCACGATCCATCAGTTCACGGGCGATCAGACCTGCTTCGATGGTCTTGCCAATACCCACGTCATCCGCAATCAGCAGGCGCACGGTGGACAGACGCAGCGCCATCAGCAGTGGCACGAGCTGATAGCTGCGTGGCTCTACCGCGATGTTGCCGAAGGAACGGAACGGGCCGCCACCAGCGCGCAGTTTCAGGCGCAGGGCATCGCGCAGCAACAGGGCGCCTGAATGGTTGCCGGGGCGTGTCGGATCTGGCCAGGGAAAGGTGGCTGACTCCACCGCGGTAGGCTCCAGCTCAGGGATCAGCGAAACGATATCTTCGTCGGTACCGCCGAGCGGCCGCAATCGCAACCAGTCCGGCTGGGAGTCGGTTTGTACTACCCACTCGCGGCCACGGGCGCGTACCAGGTTACCCGGTAGAAAAGTCGCTTGCGTCATGATGTGCTCTCAGGTGCGCCAAATACATCAGAATGTTTGTTGAACAAATCCGGCCACTGCTGCTTATCAGCAAACTCGAGTACCTGCCAGCCCTTGTCGTTAAGCATGGACCTCACATCGGCAGTAACTAAGTTCAGGAAAATCAGCGCGCGACTAGACTTGTATTGCGCTGCCGCAACGGCAGCTCCCTGCCCTACCGGCACATTCAATGCGTCAGGCGCACGTAAGCCGAGCTGATTGAGCGTCTGCTGCCATTGGTGCAGGAAATCGCCGGTTTCGCCAGCGTGTTCCTGAACGCTTGGCTTGATGGCTTGCGTGGAGGCGGCAAGTTTGACTTGCGCGTTGGCGATGGCAACAAGCAGTTGCAGGGCCTCCGGATTGCGACGATTGATGTTGTCGTGGTCTGGCTGGTTGAAGTAGGACAGCAGGCACTGATAGCACCCAGCCTCGCAGAGAGCCAGGCCGTGTTTCTTCTGTTCCAGCTGATCCAGTTCATCCGCAACCCATTCGCCAGCAGGCTTGTTGAAATGCATCAGCATCAGCGCAGCATTGGCCACCTCGCCCAGTGCTGCGGGTTCGGTTGCCAACCGGGTAAGCACCCCGGCCCCACCTTCCGCTGATTCATAAAACATCAGGGCCTTGCGGTTGTCCTGGGTCGGCAGCGGCTCCGCCACAAGTTCCGCCTCCTCAATCTGGAAAACCATTTCAATGCCGCGCTTGAGGGCAGCCTGGAGTGTCGCCATGGCTTCCAGTGACAGCTCCCTTAGCGGGGTCAGGATCAGCAGGTTCCGGTGATCTTCGACAAAAGGCACGATGCGTTGATTGGGCACTTTATCCAGAAGCGGCTCATCGACTGCGGCATCACCCTCCTCCGCATTTGGGTCGTCCTTTTTGCTCCAGGTGCCGGTAATGGGATTGATGTAAAAGCCCAGCTGATTTTTGTCCTTGCGTCTGCGCCAGCCACGGTTGATACGCCACAGGCGTGCTGCCGGGGTGTAAACAAGCCCAGCCAGCAAATCATCCCCCTGCCTGACCTCAGCCTGACTTTTCTGGATGACACCATCACGGCCAGGCAGGAAACGGAAGGTAGTCTGCAGTTCAAAGCCTTGCCGCTGACGATCTTCGTCGTTGATGGAGATTCGTTCTACCGGAACGGTTTCAACCGTTTCAATGCGATACAGCTCCCTGACCCAATCGCTGTCGGTCAGCAGCGCATCGCAGTTCTCGCAGCGATCCACCAGCGGCTCCCCTTCGCCAGGCTCACCAAGGTGGCCGTAACCGCACTGGCTACAGATGCGTGAGGCAATGGTACTTAGCTGGCTGCTGCCCGAGACGTGATCGGCGGAACCCACATTCAACTTGGCCCGAACGACTCTGTACATGCGCCCCTGGTGATAAATCAGGCTGCGCGGACCGAACTCTGAGAGCGCCAGGAATCGTGGCCGGCTGACCATGCTGCCCTCGTCATCCTTGCTGCTGCCTCCCTGCCCGCCCCGGGCAGGAATCCAGGCCATTAGTGGCAGACGCGGGAAGTTGTACCCCGGCAGAAAACCCTGACTGGCGAGATAACGGTAGGTATAGAAGTCCGACCCCTGAGTGTTTCCGGTTTTCAGCAACACAGCAAACTGGCGGGCCGCATCACCATAGCGGCGACTGGCATTGTTGCGCTCGGCATGCGAAGCAGTATGGCTTTTGACTATCTGATCGGCCATTTCCATTTGCTTGCGGGTGGCGTCAAACAGGGCTCGCCAGCGATCCAAAGCCAGGCTGAAGGCATGCGGCGCAGCCTTGATGACCTGACTGACATAATCCTCACTGAACCAGATGCTGCCCTTGAGTTCCTCAGTCAACTGGGTAATCACCCCCAAGGCGTTTTGTTGTGCACGCTCGATAACGGCTGGATCGGTGAGTCGCTCGGATAACATTTGCTTGACCGGCTTGCCGGATTCTTCAAGCTCCAGCAAGGGGGCGATACTGGTTTCAAGCCCTACCTCGGCACAGGCCAGCCATACAGCATGCAGATGGCTTTCAACCAAATCGCGATTGGCCAGATCCAGCGTCGGTGGCTTGACCACCCCATGCACCATGTCACTGGCATGGTGGAAAAACCACTGATCATGTGGGCTGAGTGCGGCACAGTAGGTGACAACCAGTGCCTGCTGGCCAGAACGGCCAGCGCGGCCGCTGCGCTGCGCATAGTTGGCCGGTGTTGGTGGCACGTTACGCAGGTAAACGGTGTTGAGCGCTGAAATGTCGACACCCAGTTCCATGGTCGGCGAACAGTACATTACCGGCAGGCGTTCGAGCGGCGCTTCGTGGGCCGGATTTTCATCCCAGTCCTTGCGGTCCTTGTCTGTAAAGCGAAAACGCTGCTCCAGCAATTGCCGGCGTGCAGGCTCCACCTGGGCGGTGTGTTCCTGGGCCTCAAAATCGAATAGCGGATGACCCGGTTGCTCAAGAAGTGCTGCAACGTTTTGGTATAGCTGGCGGAAAAAGGCATTCACCCTGCCTTCATTGCCGTCATTTTCTATCAAGCACCAGTCCAATGCAGCGGCGTTCAAGCGCCAGCCAACCAGCTTGTTATCAATAGGATGCTTGTGGATATAGCCATAGTGGCTAGCAGCCTGAAGCATGGCGCCAATCAGTTCTGCCCAGTCGACTTCCTTCCATTCATGCACCTGACCGGCAAGGGCGGTTTGCTTCCAAACCTCGGCGTTTTTTACCTGTTTGAGCAGACGAGAGCGTGGCCCGCCTGTTACCAGATCAGTACGTGGCTTGCCCTTATATTCCGGCCTTTTATCCAGAATCAGGTAACGCGCTGTTTCCAGTTTTTCATCAGCGGCGAAAGCCCAGCGTTCATGCAGGTAGCTGTATGCACTGGTGCGAGCCTTGTCCTGCTCCACAGGATCGAGATAGCGCGTTTCAAGACACAGACCACGGCGCATTTCATCGAACACCACCTGAAATAGCGCTGCGCGATTGTGCGGATTCAGCTTGCGCAGGACGGACCCTGCGTTATCAAACAATGACGCTTCATTGCAGAAGTCATCCAGCCCACGGTAGCGGATAGTCAGCAGGTTCAGCTGATCCAGGTTGGGGTTGTTGAACCGCCACCCACGGCGTAAGTCGCGTAACAGCCGATAGCCGATGATAAACCGCAGGGTGCGCTGCGCCTCCTGCCTGGCCAGCCCCATCAGTTTTGGCGTGCGCAGGTACTCCGCCAGGGTGGCGTAATCGACCGAATCAAAGCCAAGAGCCTTGAATACAGCATCGGCAAGATGTTCCTCGGTAAGCATTCCCTGATTCTTTTGCAGGGCACCGATCAAACCTGCCCTGAGGGTCAGCAGGAATACAAAGTCATTGAAATGACCGGCCTGAAGTGCCGCATCCTGACGATTGTCCGAAAACCCAAGGAGTTTGCGCGGGTCCGGCAGCCCTTCCGGCAAGTCACTGATCGAGAAAAGTTGCCGCAAGGCACTTAGCGTCAGAACCGTGGTAGCGGAAGACCGCCCCTCACCCGACAAACTGGCAAGGCGGTTCATGTCCTTGCCGTGCGCCTCGTGCAAGGTTGCGCAATTCAGGCAGAAACGGAACTTGCCCGGTATATACCAGAAGGCTTCACCCCTGCCTTCCAAGCCCTGGGGATCAACCAGGGCGGGTACCGGTACCGCCTTCTTATAATTGCTTTTGATTTTTGGTTCGGCTTTTGTCAGGTCCAGCCAGGCTTCCGGCAGGTCTTCAAGTATGCCCAGGTACGATTGGCCATCACGCTTCGGACAAAGAAAGCCGAAACGCGCGTCTTCATTGTCATCTGCGCTGATGTCATCGATTTCTCGGGGACTGTACTGAGCGCGACCCTGCTCTGAACGCCATACTGGGTGATATTCCTGACCGCAATCACGGCAGAAATGGGCGGGATACAGCATGACTGACTCAGACTGCCTGCCAGGAGCAAAGCGCTGTGCATCCAGAGTTATCTGTCGTGCAGCAACCGGTTCAAGCGTGATGTGGACCTTGCCCGGACCACTGATGAACTGGTGCAGCTTGAAGGCAAAGGGTGCTCGCCCTTGCTCGGTTTTCACACTGTGGGCAGCCACCAGAAAGCGCTGGAGGGCGGTCTTTGCCTGTTCCTCGCTGCATTCTGCATCAGCCGCGAGCAGCTGACTGGCGGCTTCTAGGGTTATCGGCTTGGCCCGCCGTGGCGCTTCATGGGCCGACAACTCAATACCGAGATGCAGTTCAACCCAGATAGCCAGTGGGTCGTTGCGAAACTCGGCAAAGCTGCCCCAGGAGAAAGCGTCCTTTGACAGCTGACTTTTCAACAACGGCCGCACCGCCTCAAGCCCCTTGGCAGGATCGGTGACGCGCTCCAGCGTTTCGCCAATCACGTCATGCTCAGTGATGCTGGTGCCAAACAGTTTGCTTGCGACCGCGGCAACTGTTCTGTTGCGATCAGCCTGAGTGCCAGCACTGGACATGGTTGCCGAGGTGCCAATACACACCAGTTCGTTGGCCTGAAGGCGCTGACGAAGCCGTCTGACCAGCAAGGCTACATCTGCACCTTGCCGGCCTCTGTAGGTGTGCAATTCATCGAGAATAAGAAAGTTCAAATCATGGCAGTGCTCGACAACGCGCCGGTCAGTTTCCTCATAGCGAGTGAGGATCAGCTCCAGCATCATGAAGTTGGTTAGCAGGATATCCGGCGGGTTGGTCGCTATCGCATCACGCTCTGCAGCAGATTCCTGGCCGGTGTAACGGGCTACCGTGAATGGCTTCTCGCCGTCCGCAAAACCGTAGAGAAACTTGTCCAGTTCTTCCAGCTGGCTGTTTGCCAAGGCGTTCATCGGGTAAATGACGATCGCCCGTGTGCGTGGCGTTGGGTCCAGCTGCTTGGACTTGAGGATGCGATCTATCACTGGCAAAAAGAATGACAAGGATTTACCCGAGCCAGTGCCGGTGGTAACAACGTAACTCTGCCCTGCCTGCCCCTTGGCCAGGGCCTCCATTTGGTGTGCATAAAGGTGTAGGGGTTGGGGATTACCCTCGGTCTTCCCGGTCTGGAAGATTTGCGCACAGGCGGGATGCAGCAGACCCTCAGTAACCAGCTTTTGGACAGTGCCCTTGCGCTGATAGTTTGGGTTGATTTGGATTAGGGGTTCAGGCCAGTAGCGCCCAGCGTCATACTGGCTCTCTACATGCTGCAGAATATCCGGTGCCGCGATTCTGGTGAAACTGCGTGAGAACGCGCTGTATTCGGAAACCAGCTTGGCGCGAAACTCAAACACATTGTCCATAAGGCTTACTCCATTTACCAAAATCGAAGCGCCTGCAGAGATAGCGCCGGGTCCATGAGGCCGTCACTCTACGCCCTTGAAACCGTCGCAGGATACGCCATCCAGGCTATAGAAAAGCTGCGCAGCTAGCGTCATTCGCCCCCGGAGAATTCCCTTTCCTCCGGACCTGCCGCACTGCCGGACGACTAATTCAAGCAACAAGATCCTGACGAGATCCTCGGCGCAACCTACTCGTCTTGGCGAGCCCCTGCCAACCTCTATCAATCACATTTAATTTCATGGGGTAAAACATGGGGTAAAAAAAACAACACCTCAAAAACCTTCGCCCATAAAAAAATCCAGTCACCGCTAAGTAACTGGATTTTTTAGGGTTTTTTTGGTCGGGACGGAGTGATTCGAACACTCGACCCCTTGCACCCCATGCAAGTGCGCTACCAGGCTGCGCTACGCCCCGACATCACTTATCAGCCTCGCTGAAAGTGGTGCGAACTATACATTAAGCTTATGAATTGTGGAAGTTTTTTTTGAGATTCGTGTCAATTTCTCAAGACCTGCAGAACATCTTCCAGCTCTGAGACGGTCTGGCGGATCAGCTGCTTGTATTGAGTGGTGTCGTCTTTGGCTTCTTCGCCAGACAAACGCAAGCGGGCTCCACCGATGGTGAAGCCCTGCTCGTATAAAAGGGCGCGAATCTGGCGGATCATCAGCACATCCTGGCGCTGATAGTAGCGGCGGTTTCCCCGCCGCTTTACCGGATTGAGCTGAGGAAACTCTTGTTCCCAGTAACGCAGGACGTGGGGCTTGACGGCACAAAGTTCGCTGGCTTCACCGATGGTGAAATAGCGCTTGCCCGGAATTGGCGGCAATTCGTCGTTATGACTTGGTTCCAGCATAAGCTTCGACCCTAGCCTTGAGCTTCTGGCCCGGACGGAACGTGACGACACGACGTGCAGATATCGGAATCTCCTCGCCAGTCTTGGGATTCCGCCCCGGGCGCTGACGCTTGTCTCGCAGATCGAAATTGCCGAATCCGGACAATTTGACCTGTTCGTTCTGCTCCAGCGCCTGACGGATTTCCTCAAAGAACAGTTCGACCAGTTCCTTGGCTTCCCGCTTATTCAGGCCTAGCTCTTCGTAAAGACGTTCAGCCATTTCAGCTTTCGTCAGAGCCCCCATACGCTACTTCCTTAACGTGGCGTTAAACCTTGTTTCCAGGGAGGTGAGGATATTTTGCGTGGTAGTGTTCACCTCATCGTCAGTAAGAGTGCGCGATGGATGCTGCCAGGTCAAGCCGACCGCCAAGCTTTTGCTAAGCGGATCAATACCTTTGCCCTGATACACGTCAAACAACCGGAGGTCGGTGAGCCATTCACCTGCCTGCTCGCGCATGCACTCCAGCACCGACTCGGCTGTCACGTCGCGAGCAACCAGCAAGGCTAGATCGCGACGCACTTCCGGGAAGCGTGACAGCTCTGCGAATTTCGGCAGACGTCCTTCGGCAACCTCAGACATCAGCAGCTCGAACAGATAGACCGGCTGATCAATGCCCAGTTCGGCGCCCAGCTGAGGATGCAGCGCTCCCATGTAGCCAACCAGGCGCCCGTCACGCTCGATACGCGCAGTCTGCCCCGGGTGCAGCGCTGCATGTTCGCCAGGCACGAAGCGGAACGCCTCCGCATCACCCGCCGCGCCCAGCAAGGCTTCCACATCCGCCTTGGCGTCATAGAAGTCGATAACTTCGCGACCATTGCTCCAGCCTTCCGGCAGTCGGCTACCGGTAGCGATACCGGCCAGCATGGCTTCCTGCTTGAGTTCGCCCAACTGTCCCACGAAACGCAGGCCGCTCTCGAACAGGCGCACACGGTCCTGCTGACGATTGAGGTTATGCAGGGTGGCCTTGACCAGGCCCGGCCACAACGAAGCGCGCATGGCTGCCATGTCAGCGGAAATCGGGTTGGCCAACTGCAAGGGGGTGACCCCCGGCGTGAACAGCTCAAACAGCTTGGGATCGATGAAGCTGTAGGTAATGGCTTCCTGATAACCGCGCGCGACCAGTAGGCGACGCAGCACCGGCAATTCCGAGCGGGCCTCACCCTTGGCTTGTGGCGCCAGGCGCGCTTGCGGGTAACGAACCGGCAGCAGGTTGTAGCCGTACAGGCGGCCCAGCTCTTCGATCAGGTCCACTTCCAGACTGATATCGAAACGGTGACTGGGAACAGTCACTTGCCAGACACCGGCAGCTTGCTCGCTAACACCCAACTCCAGCGCGGTCAGTAGACGCACGATGGTCTCACCGCCCATTTCCAAGCCGAGCATCTGGTTAACTCGCTCGGCACGCAGAGTGATCGGCGCAATGTTCGGCAGGTGGCTTTCACTCGCGGCGTCAATTACTGGGCCGGCTTCACCGCCGACGATGTCCAGCAACAACGCAGTCGCGCGCTCGATGGCCTGACGGGCCAGCTGGAAATCCACACCGCGCTCAAAGCGGTGCGACGCATCAGTGTGCAAGCCGTAGGAGCGCGCCTTGCCGGCCAGAGCGATCGGATCGAAAAACGCAGCTTCAAGGAACAGATTACGGGTGGTATCGCTCACACCGCTGTGCTCGCCGCCCATCACACCGGCAATGGCCAGTGCACGCTGATGGTCTGCAATCACCAGGGTATCTGCACGCAGGGTGACCTCCTGGCCATCGAGCAGGACGAGCTTCTCGCCCTCTTCCGCCATGCGCACGCGGATGCCGCCGTTGATTTCAGCCAGGTCGAACGCGTGCATTGGCTGCCCTTGCTCAAGCATGACGTAGTTGGTCACGTCCACTGCAGCATCAATGCTGCGGATGTCGGAACGACGCAGACGCTCCACCATCCACGGGGGGGTCGGCTTGCTCAGATCGACATTACGAATCACCCGACCGACATAGCGTGCACACGCCTGCGGCGCAAGCAGCTCAACGGAACGTACGTCATCATGCACTGCGGCAATCGGTTCAACGACCACTGGGTTAATGTCACAGCCGTAAATGGCGCTGACTTCGCGGGCCAAGCCCTGCAGGGACAGGCAGTCGCCACGGTTCGGCGTCAGGCCGATCTCGATGGAGGCATCATTGAGGTGCAGGTAGTCGCGAATGTCGCTGCCCACCGGAGCATCAACGGCCAGCTCAAGCAGGCCGTCGTTATCGTCGCTGATGCTCAGCTCACTGGCCGAGCACAGCATGCCGAAGGATTCGACACCGCGCAGCTTGGCCTTTTTGATCTTGAAGTCTTCGCCAAGTACCGCGCCCACCATGGCAAAGGGGACCTTGATACCCGGGCGCGCGTTTGGCGCGCCGCACACGACCTGGAAAGTTTCACTGCCGTTATTAACCTGGCACACGCGAAGCTTGTCGGCATCGGGATGCTGCTCGGCACTGAGGATCTCCCCCACCACCACGCCACTGAATTCGCCGGCAACTGGCGTCACGGCGTCAACTTCCAGGCCGACCATGGACAGCTTGGCAACCAGTTCTTCACGATCTACTGCCGGATTACTCCAGCTGCGCAACCATTGTTCGCTGAATTTCATGTTCTGTTCTCTCCTGTTCGATTCGGTAGCGATCTGTTGGCTTTAGCGAAACTGCTCTAAAAACCGCAGGTCGTTATCGAAGAACAGGCGCAAGTCATTCACGCCATAACGCAGCATCGCCAGCCGCTCAACGCCCATGCCGAAGGCGAAGCCCTGGAATTCTTCCGGATCGATACCAGACATGCGCAACACATTCGGATGCACCATGCCGCAGCCCATGACTTCCAGCCAGCCGGTCTGCTTGCACACCCGGCAACCCTTGCCGCTGCACATCACGCACTGCATGTCGACTTCGGCGGAAGGCTCGGTAAAGGGGAAGAACGAGGGGCGAAAACGCACACCCAGCGGCTTCTCGAAGAACACCCGCAGGAATTCCTCGATGGTGCCCTTGAGGTCGGCGAAGTTGATGTCCTGGTCGACCAGCAAGCCTTCGACCTGGTGGAACATCGGCGAGTGGGTGATATCCGAGTCGCAACGGTAAACGCGGCCCGGGCAGACGATGCGGATGGGCGGACGCTGACTTTCCATGGTGCGCACCTGTACCGGCGAGGTATGGGTACGCAGCAGCATGTTGGCATTGAAGTAGAAGGTGTCGTGCATGGCCCGGGCCGGATGGTGGCCGGGAATGTTGAGCGCTTCGAAGTTGTGGTAGTCGTCTTCGACTTCAGGGCCTTCAGCTACCTGGTAGCCGATATGGGTGAAGAACTGCTCGATACGCTCCATGGTCCGCGTGACCGGATGCAAACCACCGGAAGCTTGGCCGCGGCCCGAGAGGGTCACGTCAATTCGCTCGGCAGCGAGCTTGGCGCTCAGGGCTACCTGTTCGAGTTCAGTCTTGCGGGCATTCAGGGCATCTTGCACTTGGCCTTTGGCGGCGTTGATCAGCGCGCCAGCCTTGGGACGCTCTTCGGCGGACAGCTTGCCGAGGGTCTGCATCAGCAGGGTCAGCTCGCCCTTCTTGCCCAGGTACTGAACCCGGATTAGCTCAAGGGCATTGATGTCTGCACTGTGTTGGACGGCCTCAAGCGCTTGCGAGACCAGTGCATCCAGGTTTTCCATGTATAACCTCCAGAGGGTCTTGCAAAACCACTCTGAACCTGCTGACCGGCAGGCCGTCATGGGTGTTTTTGCAAGAGCCCCTTTCCAATACGAAATAGGGGAAGAGCACAAGGCTCTTCCCCTATTGATGACGCTTCGCGCCGGACGAATCCGGACTTGCCGGGGAAGTTAAGCCAGAGAGGCTTTGGCTTTCTCGACAATGGCGGCGAAGGCCGCTTTTTCGTTCACTGCCAGATCAGCCAGAACCTTGCGGTCGATCTCGATGGACGCTTTCTTCAGGCCAGCGATCAGACGGCTGTAGGACAGACCGTTGATACGAGCACCAGCGTTGATACGAGCGATCCACAGAGCGCGGAACTGACGTTTCTTCTGACGGCGGTCACGGTAGGCGTACTGGCCAGCCTTGATTACCGCCTGCTTGGCAACGCGGAATACGCGCGAACGCGCACCGTAGTAGCCTTTGGCGAGTTTCAGAATCTTCTTGTGACGAGCACGAGCGATGACGCCACGCTTAACACGAGCCATGAGTAATTTCCTCTATTTCTTGACCGATTAACGAACGCGCAGCATGCGCTCTACCCGAGCCTTGTCAGACGGGTGCATCAGAGATGTACCACGCAGCTGACGCTTACGCTTGGTAGTCATTTTGGTCAGGATGTGGCTCTTGAAAGCGTGCTTGTGCTTGAAGCCATTAGCAGTCGGCTTGAAGCGCTTTTTGGCACCACTCTTGGTTTTCATTTTTGGCATGTTCGGATACTCCGCATTGGGTGATTACGCATAACCGCAAGGCCTGCCAGTGCCCTGGTGGTTACTTTTTCTTTTTGGGGGCGATGACCATGATCAGCTGGCGTCCTTCCATCTTCGGATGCTGTTCAACGGCACCGTATTCCGCAAGGTCACTTTCAACCCGCTTCAACAGTTCCATGCCCAGCTCCTGGTGGGCCATCTCACGACCGCGGAATCGCAGGGATACCTTGGCCTTGTCCCCTTCACTTAGGAAACGTACCAGGTTGCGTAGTTTTACCTGGTAATCCCCATCTTCCGTCCCTGGACGAAACTTTACTTCTTTAACCTGAATCTGCTTCTGGTTTTTCTTCGCAGCAGCAACCTGCTTCTTCTTTTCGAAGATGTGCTTGCCGTAATCCATGATCCGGCAAACCGGCGGTGCTGCATCAGCGGAAATCTCCACCAGATCGAGCTTGGCTTCTTCAGCGATACGCAGCGCTTCATCAATCGAGACGATGCCAACCTGCTCGCCATCGGCACCAATCAAACGGACCTCACGAGCCGAGATATTCTCGTTGATCGGGGCCTTGGGTGCAGCTCGTTTATCCTGTCTCATATCACGCTTAATAGTAATTACTCCAATTCTTGGCGACCACGCCGGGAAACCGCCTGTGCAAGCAACTCGCTGAACTGATCGATGGGCATGGAGCCCAGATCAACGCCTTCACGGGTGCGCACAGCAACGGATCGTGTCTCAACTTCCCGATCTCCAATAACCAAGAGATAGGGTACCTTGAGCAAAGTATGCTCGCGGATTTTAAAGCCGATCTTCTCGTTTCTCAAGTCAGACTTGGCTCTGTAGCCGCTTTGATTGAGAGTTTTCTCAACTTCACGTGCAAAATCAGCCTGCTTGTCGGTGATATTCATGATCACCGCCTGGGTTGGCGCCAACCAGGCCGGGAATGCGCCTTCGTAGTGCTCGATCAGAATACCGATGAAGCGCTCGAAAGACCCCAGAATGGCTCGGTGCAGCATGACCGGATGCTGACGATCATTGTTTTCGCTGACATATTCGGCACCAAGGCGGACCGGCAGGTTGAAATCCAGCTGCAAGGTACCGCACTGCCAGACGCGACCCAGGCAGTCCTTGAGCGAAAACTCGATCTTCGGACCGTAGAAAGCACCCTCGCCCGGCTGCAAATCGTAAGGCAGCCCAGCGGTATCCAGCGCAGCGGCCAGCGCAGCCTCGGCACGATCCCACAACTCATCGGAACCCACACGCTTTTCCGGACGCGTGGAAAGCTTCAACTGGATATCAGTGAAACCGAAGTCGGAATACACCGCCTGGGTCAGGCGAATGAAATCAGCCGACTCAGACTGCATCTGCTCTTCGGTACAGAAGATGTGCGCATCATCCTGAGTAAAGCCGCGCACGCGCATAATGCCGTGCAGCGCACCGGAAGGCTCGTTACGGTGGCAGGCGCCAAATTCGGCCAGACGCAAAGGCAACTCGCGGTAACTTTTCAGGCCTTGGTTATACACCTGCACGTGGCAGGGACAATTCATCGGCTTGATCGCGTAATCGCGGCTTTCCGACTCGGTGGTGAACATGTTTTCCGCATAGTTGGCCCAATGCCCGGATTTCTCCCAGAGCACGCGATCCACAACCTGCGGGGTCTTGATTTCCAGGTAGCCGTTTTCGCGCTGCACCTTGCGCATGTACTGCTCCAACACCTGGTATAACGTCCAGCCATTGGGATGCCAGAACACCATGCCCGGCGCCTCTTCCTGGGTATGGAACAGGTCCATTCGCTTGCCGAGCTTGCGGTGATCGCGTTTTTCAGCTTCTTCGATACGCTGAATGTAGGCCGCCAACTGCTTCTTATCTGCCCAGGCAGTGCCATAGATGCGCTGCAACTGCTCGTTTTTCGAGTCGCCGCGCCAGTAGGCGCCGGAGATACGGGTCAGTTTGAAGGCTTTGAGAAAGCGCGTATTCGGCACGTGCGGACCACGGCACATGTCGACGTATTCTTCGTGATAGTACAAGCCCATGGCTTGCTCTTCCGGCATGTCGTCGATCAGGCGCAGCTTGTAGTCTTCGCCACGCGCCTTGAAGACTTCGATGACCTCGGCGCGCGGCGTCATTTTCTTGATGACGTCGTAATCGCGGGCGATCAGCTCCGCCATGCGCGTTTCGATGGCCACCAAGTCTTCTGGCGTGAAAGGACGATCAATAGCGATATCGTAATAAAAGCCTTCCTCGATCACCGGCCCGATTACCATCTTGGCGTTCGGGAACAGCTGCTTGACGGCATGCCCGACCAAGTGAGCACAGGAATGGCGGATGATCTCCTGCCCTTCCTCATCCTTCGGCGTAATGATTTGCAACGCAGCGTCGGTTTCGATCAAGTCGCACGCATCGACCAGGCGACCGTCGACCCTGCCGGCCACAGTGGCCTTGGCCAGACCAGCACCAATGGATTGCGCCACCTCGGCAACCGAGACCGCATGATCGAACGAACGCTGACTACCGTCGGGAAGAGTAATGATGGGCATGGCGCCTCCTCTCCTAGTGGTGACCCCTACCAAAGGCCACGTGGGTTGGGATGAGCCAGTAAAGCGATTCGCCGGGGAAACCTGCCGCACTCTGGCAGAGACCAAAAGGCCGACACGGACGAACCGGAGCACTGGAAATCAAGATGCGGGATACTTTCAGAACGTCGCCGCCATGACAAGCGACCCATAAAAAAAGGGTCGCTTTCGCGACCCTTTCTTCGAATTTGGTAGGCACAATTGGACTCGAACCAACGACCCCCACCATGTCAAGGTGGTGCTCTAACCAACTGAGCTATGTGCCTTCCGATGGGTGCGCATTCTACCTGCAGCTCAATGGGTGTCAACACATTTTTCGCTAACTGGCTGAAAAAGTGGATCTTTTATCGTCACGAGGTTTTTTTCCCAGCTATCGACTACTAGCCGGACATAGGGGACTTGGGTAGGATCGAACAATCGTCAAATATTTCAAACACGGACCTTAAAATGACGAACACAGCTTATCCGGACTCCTATTACGCCGCATCCGCCAACCGCACGCCGTTGCGCCCAGTGCTGGAGGGTGAAGCCGAAACCGATGTCTGTGTAATTGGTGCCGGCTATACCGGACTCTCCACTGCGCTTTTTTTGCTGGAGCACGGTTTTAAGGTCACCGTTCTGGAAGCCGTGAAGGTGGGCTTTGGCGCCTCAGGGCGTAATGGCGGGCAGATCGTCAACAGTTACAGCCGCGACCTCGATGCCGTAGAAAACAGTGTGTCGATCGAAAAAGCCAAGCTGATCGGCGAGATGGCGTTTGAAGGCGGCCGCATCATTCGTGATCGCGTGGCGCGTTACGGTATTCAGTGCGACCTGAAGGATGGCGGTGTATTTGCCGCATTTACCCCTAAGCAGATGAACCATTTGCAGGCACAGCAGCGACTCTGGGAGCGCTACGGCTACGAGCACCTGGAACTGCTCGATGGCGATGCCATTCGCCACGTGGTCGCCTGCGACAACTATATAGGTGGAATGCTCGACAAACAGGGCGGTCATATTCATCCGCTCAACCTGGCGCTAGGCGAAGCCGAGGCGATCGAGTCTCTGGGCGGCGTCATTTATGAGCACAGCCCAGCCACGCGTATTGAGCGCGGCGCCAATCCCATCGTGCATACGCCGCAAGGCCGGGTAAAGGCCAAATTCCTGGTCGTGGCCGGCAATGCGTACCTGGGCAACCTGCTGCCGGAGCTGGCCGCCAAATCCATGCCCTGTGGCACCCAGGTGATCACCACCGAACCCCTGTCCGAAGAAATGGCCCGTAATCTGCTCCCCCAGGATTACTGTGTCGAAGACTGCAATTACCTGCTCGACTATTACCGGCTCTCTGCCGACAAACGCCTGATCTATGGCGGTGGCGTGGTTTATGGCGCGCGTGATCCAGCGAACATCGAAGCGATCATCCGGCCGAAAATGCTCAAGACGTTCCCGCAGCTCAAAGACGTGAAAATCGAATATGCCTGGACCGGCAATTTCTTGCTGACCCTCTCACGCTTGCCGCAAGTCGGTCGCCTGGGGGAAAACATTTACTACTCACAAGGGTGCAGCGGGCACGGTGTCACATACACCCATGTCGCCGGCAAGGTGCTGGCCGAGGCTCTGCGCGGCCAAGCCGAGCGCTTTGATGCATTCGCCAGCCTGCCCCATTACCCCTTTCCCGGCGGCCAAGCTCTCAGCGTACCGTTCAGTGCTCTGGGTGCCTGGTATTACAGTTTGCGAGATCGCTTGGGAATTTGACGGTCTGTAATCGGCGCCTCGCAGGCACCGATGATTAACTACGGACACTTCGGCAAGGCTGCACAAACCTTACTACCAGGCTCACCCTGCAGTGGCGCAGCAAATCGAGCATCCTTTGGCGCCAACTGGCTCGCACACCTGCGCGCCTGCATGGCTGCCTGCATGCAACCACGCTCCGCCAGCACTTCGGACAGATTGAACCAGCCGGGTGCAAACGCCGGCTGCACTTCAATACCGCGCAACAGCGCTTGCTCGGCCGCTTGACGATCACCCTGGGCATAAGCCTCATTTCCCAGCGCGAACCAGGGCAGGGCCTCTTCCGGCCAGGTCTGGGTTGCCGTGCGGTAGGCGTGACGCGCAGCGTCTTTTTGGCCGGTTTCTTCAAGATCACTGGCAGCCTGCAACCAGGGCAGCACCTGCGCGGTGGCCGGCACTCGCTCAGGAGGAACGATGACCACCGCCCAGCGCCCTGCTCGGTGCCAGGTACGCATGAACGATACGAAAGAAGTGTGTAATTGCCGCGTGGTACCCGAGCGCAACACCAACCTCTGCTGCTCACGGTCAAAGCCGACAATCACCGCAAAATGCCATTGTGGCCAGCGCTCAAATGCCAGGTTTTGCATGACCAGGACAGGATTGCCGGCCGCGACTTCTTCCAGTACAGCTTCCAAGCTGGGCTCAAGGGGATAGACCAGCTGCCCCTGAGCACGCGCAGCCGCAATCAGCTCTACCTGAAGGCTGCCCTGGCGGACGGGCAGAAACACTTGATCCTTGAGCGCTTCCGGCGTTATCGAAACGCCCCGTTGCACCAGCACGGTCGCCAGGGCAGCCGGGCCACATTGGTAGTCATCCTGGGAATAGAACGGCACATCTTCCAGCTCAACCCGCACCGGCAAGTGCGAAGCCTCCGGCCCCAGCACGGGAGACCTCGCACAGGCGCCCAGCAGACACATCAGCAATAACGGTACAAAAAAGCTTTTAATCAACGAACACACCGAATAAAGCTGAATATGTCGGTGGCGCAAAGCATGTCGGTGATGATGAAAATCACCAGAAACAGCACGATGATGCCCACCACGCTACCACCGGCAGGCGCCTGATCCAGTTGCTGATTGAATTGCGCCAACTCGGCGGCCGTCAGGCTGTTGATACGCTGTTCCACTTGAGACGGCTCAACGCCCAATGCCACCAACTTTTCTTTGACCCCCTGATCCTCGAGCATGCCGAGCAGTTGCTGGCGATCCACCTGTTGCTGCTGAGCCGCAACCACTTCAGCCGTGCCGAGCATCGCTGCGTGGGCAAGCGGTACCTGCGCGAGCAGCAGAAAATGAGACATCGCCAGTATGGCTGCCAGCCGACGCATAAAGGGACGAGTGAGCATTGGTGTTCTCCTTGGATGAAGGCCAGCTGGCCATGCCTCGATAGACCATCCGTACAGCAGCAAGGTTCTAGACGAACGCGTGTCCCTGTAACATCCGTGAAACAGGTCTCGCTCAACGCACCCGCTGCATTTCCACCGACAACCAGTCTGCTACTTCACTGGACAATTGATCGCCCGCCAGACCAAACGCATCGACGACGGCTCGCACCTTCTCCGTACGCGCCCGCTCTATCACCTCAAAACCCCGACTGGCCAGAATTTTCCCGTCACCCTGCAACAGGCTTACCTGCAAGCGAATCCGCACGACCGCTCGCTCATCGCGATACTCGCTCTGGAAAGCGCGCAACTCTCCCGCCAACACCAGATCAACTGACGCTTGGGTATCATCGCTGACCACTGCCGCGAGCAGGTCACGATGACGCAGCACCTCGAGCAGTCGATCACGCAATAGCACCGGGGCGCGATCACTCCAGCGAACCCCTTTGTACACACTGACACGGTGGGCTTCCGGGACAACCACGATGTGCGAACTGTCGAGCAGCGGCGAAGCCACGGGTTTGTTGACCCGCAAGGTTTTATTTAAGCGGTGGCCAGCCTTGTTCGATTGCAGCTCTTGAGCAGGCAGGTTGTAGACATCGAGCTCTGTAGCCTTGGGCAATACCGAGCAGCCGCTCAGTCCCATCAGGACCAGCAGCACAGGCGTCCAAAGAAGCCTCATGGCTGGAATTCCTTGATAGCGTCGCGATTGAATAAATAGCCGGCCGGATTTTCTTCAAGTTGGCGGGTAAACGCTCGCAGCGAGCCCATGGCCTCGCGTAAATCATCGAGCGTGGGTCCCAGCTCCGCCACACCGCGAAGCCCTGCATCCATGGACTCGCGATTATCCGCAAGCAGGCTTTCGATCTGCTGGCTGCTGCGCGCCAGTGCTGCCATGGCCTGCGAGGCATGTGTCAATGTGGTGCGCCCTTGAGAGTCGACCAATTCGTTAGCGTTTTGCAGCAGGCTGGTGGACGCCTGCAGCGTTGTATTCAACTGCTCCAGCGTTTGCCCCAAAACTTCGCGCTGCCCCGCGACACTGCCTGTGGTTTGCTCGATATGCGCCAAGGTCTGAGCAATGCGATCAATGTTCGCTTCGGAAAACATCCGGTTAGCCTGATCGAGCAGACGGGTAATATTGGTCATCAAGTCTTCTCCGCCTTCCATGAGCTTGGAAATGGGTGAAGGGTCGGCCACGATCACGGCGAGGTCATCAGCATTGGTTTGCAAAGGAAGGCTTTGCGGAGAGCCGCCGTGCAATTGAATAATCGCGGTGCCCGTGATCCCGGTAATCGCCAGGCGCGCTCGGGTGTCCTCCTTGATGGGCGCCGTCGAGGCGACCCGTATGCGCGCCCGCACTTTGCGCGGGTCTTGCGGATCAAGCCATAACGCCATGACATCGCCGATACGAATCCCGCTGTATTCCACCGCACTCCCCTTGGAAAGACCGGTCACCGCCTCCTGAAAGACCACTTCGTATTCGTTATAGGCCTCATCGGTACTGGTCTTGCCCAGCCAGAGAGCGAACAACAGCCCTACCGCGACGACCAGCACGGTGAACAGACCGATCAGAACATGATGGGCTCGGGTTTCCATTCAGCGACTCCCTTGCGCACGTGTGGCGGCCTGCGCTGCGGCGCGCCCGCGCGGTCCGTGAAAATACTCTGCGACCCAGGCATCGTCAGTTGCGGTCACCACCTCTAGCCGGTCGGCTACCAAGACCTTTTTATGCGCCAGCACAGCGACCCGATCGCAAAGGCTATACAGCGTATCCAGGTCATGGGTCACCAGGAAGACGCTCAACCCCAGTGCATCGCGTAACGTCCCAATCAATTGGTCGAAGGCGGCAGCGCCAATCGGATCGAGCCCGGCGGTGGGCTCATCGAGAAACAGGATTTCCGGATCCAGCGCCAAGGCGCGCGCCAGCGCCGCCCGCTTGACCATGCCACCCGACAGCTCGGCTGGATATTTGTCCCCGGCCCCTTGTGGCAATCCGGCCAAGGCCAATTTGACTCGGGACAGACGTTCGGCCGCCGGGCGCTTCAGCTTGGCGTGCTCAATCAATGGCAATGCAATGTTTTCGCATACCGTCAGCGATGAAAACAATGCACCACGCTGGTAAAGCACGCCCATGCGGCGCTCAAGCCGGGAACGCTCCTGCCCGGACAGCTCGCTCAAGGACTGGCCGAAGACCCGAATGCTGCCGGCATTGGCCCGCCGCAACCCAACAATAGTGCGCAGCAATACCGATTTCCCGGTCCCTGAGCCGCCCACCACACCGAGCACCTCGCCGCGATACATGTCCAGGTTCAAATCGTCATGTACCACTTGGGCTGCGAAACGGTTCACCAGATTGCGCACTTCGATGATGACGTCCTCGCTCACCAGCCCATCTCCATCAGAAACAGCGCAGCCAGCGCATCCAGCAGAATCACGATGAAAATCGATTGCACTACGCTTGAAGTGGTGTGTTCGCCCACCGATTGGGCGCTGCCGGCCACCCGAAACCCCTCCAGGCAACCAATGATCGCAATCAAAAAAGCGAACAGCGGCGCCTTCCCCATGCCGACCAGAAAGTGCCGCACCTCGATGGTGTCTTGCAGAATGGTCAGGTAAAGGCTGAGGGGAATATCCAATGACACCGCACACACCACCGCACCACCCAGCATGCCACTGAGCATGGCGATTAGGGTCAGCATCGGCAGGGCGATCAGTAACGCAAATACCCTGGGCAACACCAGAAGCTCCACCGGACTCAGGCCCAGCGTACGAATTGCGTCAATCTCCTCGTTGGCTTTCATCGATCCGATCTGCGCGGTAAAGGCGCTGGCCGTACGACCAGCCATAAGAATTGCCGTGAGCAGCACACCGAATTCGCGCAGAAAGGAGAACGCCACCAGATTTACGGTATAAACACTGGCGCCGAAGTCGGCCAAAATGGTGGCTCCCAGAAAAGCCACCACAGCGCCAACCATGAAGGTCAACAGCGCCACGATAGGCACCGCATCCAGCCCTGTCTGCTCAATATGCGCGACCAGCGCGGTGAGTCGCCAACGACGCGGACGCACAAGTACCGACATCATCGAGGCCAGCACCAACCCGATGAAACCCAACAAGCCGATACTTTGCCGCCAGAGGCGCACCATGCTTGCGCCTATCTGCTCGAATAGCTCGATAACGGTTGACCGCTGCGGTGGCGTGACTGACTGCGGAGCCACACTCAGGGCAGAAGCCATGGTCTGCAGCAATGCCCGACGTTCATCTGACAAATCCGGTGCGCTACGCGACAGTTCAAGCAGACGCTCGCTGCCCAATAGATCCACCAGCAAAGCCACGCCTGCGGTATCCAGCTTGCCCATTTCAGCCAGCTCAACCGTTACCCGCGGCATCAATCGCTGTCGCCATGCCGATACCTCGGCGGTCAACTGTTCATAAGACGCAAGCGTCCAATCCCCGCCGAGTTGCAGCGTGTCAGTCGCGTGCTCTGCGAAACGGATATGCGAGGTTTTCGTCATGCGCTCAAGCTTAGCAATACACTGTAGAACCGTTATAAAGCGTCCCAGGTATAGCCTGGAGCTATCACGCAGCGCCGGTCTTCATGCTCTTGATACAGATCAACGAGCCCACCCAAGGCTGGACCTAGACTGAGGAAACTTTTGTAAGGAACTGGAACGTCCCATGCTCGACGCCATCCGCTGGGATACTGCCCTCATTCGCCGCTACGAGCAGGCAAGCCCAGGTTACAACACCTACCCGGACGAAGAGCAATTCAGCCCGAATGTGGGCTCATTTGAGGTGCTGCACGCGTTGCGTGACAGTCACAGGTCCGGACGTCCCTTATCGCTGTATCTGCATCTGCCGTTCTGCGCCAACCTTTGCTACTACTGCACCTCAAACAAGGTGATCACCAAAGATCGTGGCCGAGCGCGTTTCTACCTGGAGCTCCTGGAGAAAGAAATCGCCATGGTGGCGCGCCACGTTGGGCACCAACAGCGCGTCGAGCAACTGCATTTCGGCGGCGGCACACCCACCTTCCTCAGTCATGATGAGCTCCGCCGGTTGATGGCCTGCCTGCGCACCCATTTCAACCTGCTCGAGGATAACCACGGCGACTACGGTATCGAAGTGGATCCCCGCGAAGCCGATTGGCAAACCATGGGACTCTTGCGTGAGCTGGGTTTCAACCGGGTGAGCTTAAGTGTTCAAGCGCTGGACCCTGAAGTGCAGTTGGCAATTAACCGCCTGCAGAGCCTGGAGCAGACCCGAACCATCATCGAAGCCGCGAGGACCCTGCAATACCGTTCAATCAACGTTGATCTGCTATACGGCCTTCCGAAACAGACGCCTCAGCGCTTCGCACATACCGTCGAAGCCATGATTGAGTTACAACCTGATCGGTTGACTCTTTCCCACCATGAACACTGTCCCGATCGGTACAGTGCCCACCGTCGAATCAATCCCGCCGAGTTGCCGGGCCCCGAACTCAAGCTGGAAATGCTGCAAGGTAGCGTCGAACAGTTGACCGCTGCAGGTTATCGCTTCATTGGCATGAATCACTTCGTCCTGCCTGACGATGAACTCGCCATGATCCAGGAAGACGGCAACTTGCAGTACAACCTGCTGGGGTATGTCGGCCAAAACCATTGCGATCTGATCGGCCTCGGTGTGTCGGCCATCAGCCGTATTGGCAACCTCTACAGCCAGAATCACAGCGATCTCACCAGCTATCAGCAAAGTCTGGATTACGAGCAGCTGCCCGTCTGGCGCGGCTTGAAAGACACCCCTGATGACCAGCTGCGCCGCGCCGTGATTCAAAGCCTGATATGTCGATTCGACCTGGACATCGTTGCTCTCGAGAAAAACTATGGGATCAATTTCCAGATTTATTTTGCAGATATCTATGCAGCACTACTGCATATGGCCAAAGACGGCCTGCTTAAGCTGAATGCCCAGCGCCTGGAAATCCTGCCCGAGGGACGCTTGCTGGCCCAGTCCATTTGCCAGCTCTTTGATCGTTATAGCCCCCTGTGCAAAACAACAATTGATGCGCCGGGCGCTCTAATAACATGAGATGTGACTATTGGCCGCAGTGAGGGTCCTCACCACCAGAGCGCGCGAAAACCCGGCATTAAACCCATGTCCTATACTCCAGGGCGATTTTTGCCAGCTAGTCTGCGACATTCACCTGAGTTAACCTTACACGTGTTGTGGTATTCACTCAGGAAGAGCCATGTCCGACCCTATGAAAGCCCGCGCTCCACGCCAGGCCCATTGCAAAGATTGCAGTTTGGCGGTTTTGTGCCTGCCATTGTCTCTGGGCATGGAAGATTTGGACGCCCTGGACGAAATCGTCAAGCGCGGCCGGCCGCTGAAAAAAGGCGAGTTCCTGTTTCGTCAGGGAGATGCCTTCAATGCCGTCTTTGCCGTGCGCTCGGGTAGCCTGAAAACCTTCAGCGTTACTGACCTGGGTGAAGAGCAAATCACAGGCTTCCACCTCCCCAGCGAGCTGGTCGGTTTATCCGGCATGGATACCGAGTTGCATCCGGTGTCGGCTCAGGCGCTGGAAACCACATCGGTATGCGAAATTCCATTCGAGCGCTTGGATGAGCTGTCCGCACATCTGCCGCAATTGCGCCGCCAATTGATGCGTCTGATGAGTCGTGAAATTCGCGACGATCAGCAAATGATGCTGTTGTTGTCCAAAAAAAGCGCCGATGAGCGCATTGCCACTTTTTTGGTCAACCTCTCTGCCCGTTTCCGCGCCCGAGGCTTTTCTGCCAATCAATTCCGTCTGGCCATGTCACGCAACGAAATCGGCAACCATCTGGGCCTGGCTGTAGAGACCGTCTCCCGAGTATTCACCCGCTTTCAGTCCAGCGGGCTGCTACAGGCCGAGGGTAAGGAAGTGATTCTGCTTAACCCTATCGAGCTATGCGCCATGGCGGGCGGCAGCCTGGACAACTGATCTTGTATCTCGCCCGGAGGCATGGACAACCTGTTGATGGACTCGGGCGCGAACACGATAGCCAGCTGCTGGCGACGCCTACCGACTGCAACGATATAATCCAGACGTTTAGTACCTGTCGCAGAGTATCCCGATGATTTTCGATGAATTCACCATCAAGTCCCTGATCCGCCCGGTCGCGGATTTTCCCAAACCTGGCGTGGTGTTTCGCGATATCACTCCGCTCTTCCAGTCACCACGTGCCCTGCGCATGATGATCGACAGCTTTATCCAGCGTTATGTGGAATCAGACTTCACGCACATCGGCGCGCTCGACGCGCGCGGTTTTCTCCTCGGCCCGATCCTGGCCTACGAGCTGAATAAGCCCCTGATCCTGTTCCGCAAGAAAGGCAAGCTGCCCTCCGACCTGCTCGAAGAAACCTATCAGACCGAATATGGCGATGCAGTCATTGAAGTCCAGGCAGATAGCCTGTGCGAAGGCGACTCGATCTTGCTGGTGGATGACCTGATCGCCACCGGTGGGACCCTGCTGGCCGCAGTCAATCTGGTCAAGCGTATGGGCGCCAGCGTCTACGAAACCGCTGCCATCGTTGACCTGCCGGAACTGGGCGGCTCCCATCGACTGCAGGACATCGGTATTCCAACGTTCACGCTTACCGCTTTTTCCCTCGACGATCGCTAACTCCCCTTCTGATGCCGACGCTCTGTCGGCATCGACGGTCCCGCCCCACCTAAAGTTGGCGGCAACTCCTCGCTGCTCGTTCCAATAATGACCCTACCAGGCAGCGCATTCGCCCCTGATGTCAAATCGAACTCAGGTCCCTTCAGGGACATAGCAGCAAGAGGATCTCGTCATGAGCACCCAACCCGCTCTGCGCGCCCATTTTCCCGTTCGCCGGATGGATTTCGTCTTTACCCAGACACCCAAATACTGGTGGAGCGGCGACCCGTTCATGAGCCACTTCATGAACAACCTGTCTTCGCTTTTTCCATACGGTGAAAAGTTCTTTGTCGACAGCGTGCGCGCGGCGCGTGATCAAGTAAAAGACCCGCAGCTGCAAAAAGATATCAGCGCATTTATTGGCCAGGAAGCCATGCACTCCAAGGAGCATGCCACCTATAACGATTATGCCGCCGAGCATGGCATCGACCTGGAGCGCCTTGAATTGCGCATCAAGGTACTGATGGAGTGGGTAACTCGTTTCTCGACCCTGAAAATGCGTGTTGCCGTCACCTGCGCGCTGGAGCACTTTACAGCCACCATGGCCGAGCAATTGCTGCGCCGAGAAGATATCAACCTGCAAATGAGCGACCCACGCATGTACCGGCTCTGGATGTGGCACGCCATTGAAGAAAACGAGCACAAGGCGGTGGCCTACGATGTCTACCAGGCCATTGGCGGTGGTTACTTCCAGCGCACATCGATCATGATCCTCACCACGTTGTTGTTTCTGGGTGTGATCGGCTGGTTCCAACTGCATTTGTTACGCAAGGATGGTCAGCTGCTCAATGGGAAAGCCTGGAAATACGGACTGAAAACCTTGTTCGGCCCGCGTAACGGCTATATCACCGGGCTCATCAAGCCTTATCTGAGCTATTACCGTCCCGGTTTCCATCCCAACGACCACGACACCCGCGCTCTGGAGAAACGCTGGAAGGATGCCTTGGCCTTCGAAGGCTGATCATCAGGCGTTGCCCAAGCCCTTTAGCACAGTGGCCCCTACAAATAGCATCAAGATCAATTCCTGCGCTTCGGCGCGAATGGCCAAACACTTTTCCGGCTGCTCCAGGTAATCCTGGGCCAGCTGGAAAAGTTGCCGGGTAATCATCGAAGACACCCGCAAGACCGTCTCGACATCCAGATCCTTAAGCAAGCCGAACTCCATGATGTCCTCGGCCATATCCCTCGCAAAATCATCCATTACCTCTCGCAAGGCCGCTCGCAGTACGGGTGACGCACCGTATAGCTCGCGCATGCCCACAATGAAGCCATCTGGGTTTTTCTCGACGAAATCGAAGAACAGCCGCACGGTTACTTCGCAGACGTGCGTGCCTCGTCGTACATCGATTCCGGGCAACTGCGGCGCGTCCGCAACCTCCTCCATCGGCCGCTGCGCGGCCTCGCGCCGCAGCTCACGCAAGGGTTGGCGCAACTGGCCTGCAATCTGCGCAATGATGGCCAGACCGAGCTCATCGACGCTCTGGAAATGCCGGTAGAAGGTGTTGGGGTTCAAACCCGCCTCCCTGGCCAACTCGCGCAAGCCGAGACTGCTCAGGCTGTGGGTTCTCGCCATCAGCCGCAGTGCGGCGTCCAATAACAGCCGTTTCCCCTGAGCCACTGGATTGCTCAACAATGTCATTCCGTGTTCCTTGTCGCGTTCGGTTACTCAACGGAGGTTAGGGTGCCGCCAGGGTAGACAATTGTCCACAGGCGTATACAGTTGTCTACGCCAAGACAAATAATCATAAGAGGACTCCTGGCCATGAATGCTGCTTCCCCTTCGGCCCTCCGGCATTGCAAGGTGGCCATTATTGGCACCGGATTTTCCGGCCTCGGCATGGCCATTCGCCTGAAGCAAAAGAACGAAACCGATTTTCTTCTTTTCGAGAAGGAAGGTGGGGTTGGCGGCACCTGGCGAGTCAATCATTACCCAGGTTGCGCCTGCGACGTGCAATCGCATCTGTATTCCTTTTCCTTTGCGCCTAACCCGAACTGGACGCGTATGTTCGCGCCGCAACCAGAGATCAAAGACTACCTCGAAGGTTGCTGGCAACATTTTCAGCTTCAAGACCGCAGCCTGCTCAATACCGAAATTAAGCGACTGGAGTGGGATCAAACACAGCAGCTCTGGTTGATCGAAACCACCAACGGCGCGCGCTACAGCGCCCAATTCGTGGTGTCCGGCATGGGTGGCCTGTCCACGCCGTCAATCCCCTCGCTCAAAGGGCTGGATACATTTACCGGCAAGGTCTTTCACTCTCAGCAGTGGGATCATGACTACGATCTGGATGGCAAGCGGGTTGCGGTAATTGGTACTGGCGCATCTGCCATTCAGTTCGTGCCACAGATCCAGAAGCGTGTCGCCCGCCTCGATCTGTATCAGCGCACCCCGCCCTGGATTATGCCCAAGCCGGACCGACGCATCGGTGACAAGGAACAACGACGCTTTCGCCGCTTTCCGGCCCTGCAGAAGCTGTGGCGCGGCGGCATCTATGCGTTCCTCGAAGCCCGTGTGCTGGGCTTTGCCATCAGCCCGCAGATTCTGCGCATAGCCAGCCTGGTTGCCAGACACCACCTGCATAAACAGATCAAAGACCCAAAACTGCGCGGCCAACTCACGCCTGACTACACCATGGGCTGCAAGCGCGTGCTGATTTCCAACGATTATTTCCCGGCTGTGGCCCAGCCCAATGTGAAACTGGTGACCCAGGGCATCGCGGAAATCCGCAGTAACAGCATTGTCACCGCAGATGGCCACGAGCGGCATATCGACGCGATCATCTTTGGCACCGGCTTTACCCCCAGCGACCCGATCCCACGGGGCGTCATCTTCGGTCGCGATGGACTCGACCTGGTGGACAGCTGGCCGCAAGGCCCCGAAGCCTACAAGGGCACCGTCACTGCAGGGTTCCCCAATCTGTTTTTTCTTATGGGCCCCAATACCGGTCTCGGCCATAGCTCGATGGTTTACATGATCGAATCGCAGATCAATTACGTCATCGACGCACTTAGCCAGCTCGATGGGCTCCAATTGCGCAGCTTGGAAGTCAAGCGTGAAGCACAGGATCACTTCAACCAGAAGATCCTCGGCAGCATGGACCGCACCGTATGGAATTCAGGTGGCTGCAACAGCTGGTATCTGCACCCGGTCAGCGGTCGCAATTGCACGATATGGCCTGGCTTTACGTGGCGTTTTCGGCAGATCACCAAACATTTCGACCCAGCGGCGTACCATTTCAATCGCCTGCCTGCGCTGAACGCTACGGCGAACCCGCACACCCAAGCTGCAGCCCAGGAGCTCAACGCATGAGATCCTTCCATAACAAGGTTGCCGCTATTACCGGAGCCGGGTCAGGTATTGGTCGCGCTCTGGCGCTGGATCTTGCACGCCAGGGTTGTCAACTGGCGCTCAGCGACATAAACGCGCCTGGTCTGCAGGAGACAGTGGAACAGGCGAAACGCCACGGCGTACGCGTTACCCAACAGGTGCTCGACGTTGCCGACGGCCAAGCCATGCAGGAATGGGCTGCGCAGGTGGTTGCCGAACACGGCCGCGTCAACCTGATCTTTAACAATGCCGGAGTAGCTCACGCTGGAACCGTGGAAGCCAACGAGCTGGCCGACTACGAATGGATCATGAATATCAACTTTTGGGGCGTGGTCCACGGTACCAAGGCATTTCTGCCGCACCTCAGGGCCAGTGGCGCGGGGCACATCATCAACATTTCCAGTGTGTTCGGCATATTCGCCCAGCCGGGCATGAGCGCCTATAACGCCACCAAGTACGCGGTGCGCGGCTTTACCGAATCACTGCGTCAGGAGCTTGACCTGACCAATTGCGGAGTGTCGGCCAGCTGCGTGCACCCCGGAGGGATCAAGACCAATATCGCCAGGACCGCCCGCATGAATGCGAGCATGAGTCAGATCACCGGACAAAGTGCAGAGCAGTCGCGCCAGCAGTTCAACGATTTGCTGCTGCGCACCACGCCGGAAAAGGCTGCGCAAATCATCCTCAAGGGGGTTCAGCGCAACAAGCGCCGCATTCTGGTCGGCCTGGACGCCACTGCAGCGGACATGATGATGCGCAGCATGCCATCGCTCTATCAACGCATGGTGGTGACCAGCATGCGCCTGGCAGCACGTTTCGCACCCAAGCGCACGACGGATAAAACGCAGCCGTCCACCGAGATCTGAGCAGGCCTTTCCCGTCTCCCTCGGGGAGACGGGTTTTTTAGCCTGTTACCAGAGTCAATTCTCACGCCATACACGACGGCGATCCGCCGCACGTAACAGGCATCGAGCTACAATCCCAGCTGCTTGCTGATGATCTCGTTCATGATTTCCCGCGTGCCGCCACCAATGGACAGAATGCGGTTGTCGCGGTACAGGCGCTCAACGCGGCTCTCGCGCATGAAACCCATGCCTCCCAGGAGCTGGGTGGCGTCGTAGGTGATGCGATCGGACACATCTGTGGCGAAGTTCTTGGCCATGGAGATTTCCTTGACCACGTTTTTGCCGGCGGCCATTTTCGCGGCCTGGCGGTAGGTGAACTCACGGGATACTTCCAGCTGCGTGGCCATTTCTGCCAGGCGATGCTTGATCACTTGAAATTTGCTGATCGGCTTGCCGAACGCCTTGCGCTCCTTGGCCCAGGCCAAGGCATCTTCCAGCGCCATCTGTGAAGTCATGTTGGCCATCAGCGCCAACGCCAGACGTTCGTTCTGGAAATTGGCCATGATGCCGGCAAAGCCCATGTTCTCGACACCGATGAGGTTTTCAACCGGAACCATGCAGTCATCAAAGAACAGCTCGGCAGTATCAGAGCACCACCAGCCCATCTTTTTCAACTTGCGACCTACCGTAAAACCCGGGGTGCCCTTCTCTACAAACAACAGGCTCACCCCGCCGAAACCTTCATCGCCTGTGCGAACTGCCACGGTGTAGTAATCGGCGCGCACGCCACTGGTGATGAACGTCTTGCTGCCCGTGACGCGGTAGAAATCACCTTCGCGCACCGCACGGGTCCTGAGGTTGGCTACATCGGAACCACCACCAGGCTCGGTAATGGCCAGCGCGATAATCTTGTCGCCCGCCAATACTTCGGGCACGACACGGTCACGAATCGCCGGCTTGGCCCATTTGAGGACAGGTGGCAAACCAATATCCAGCGAGCAGAGACCGGCGACCAGGCCGGTCGAACTGCAACGAATCAGCTCCTCACTGGCCGCCACCTTGGCAAACAAGTCGCCTTCATGACTGCCGCCGTACTGCTCGGGAAAGCCGATCCCGAGAATCCCGGCGTCCCCGGCTTTTTTGTACAACTCGCGGGGGAACTCTTCGGCCTCTTCCCACTCATCAATGTGCGGAAGAATCTCGCGCTCGACAAAGCGGCGCACCGAGTCGCGGATTTGTTGATGGGTTTCGTCGAAATATTGCTGGATATCAGCCATGCGAGCAGGCTCCGGTTATTATTTGCCGAAACCTTACCAAGCGCTTGCTTGGTTATCAACTAAAACCGTGAGACCGCTTCATCCATACGCAACTTGGCTGAAATCAGGAGTTGATTGGCTTGCGTCCCGCCAACGCATGGGCCAAGGTGCCGCCGTCCACCAACTCAAGCTCGCCCCCCAAGGGGACACCATGGGCGATGCGTGACACCACCAAACCTTTAGGTGCCAGCAACTGGGCTATGTAGTGGGCGGTGGCCTCGCCCTCCACCGTCGGGTTGGTGGCCAGAATGACTTCGGTAAAAGCACCTGCAGCAACGCGCTCGAGCAATTCGGGCACACCGATGGCTTCCGGGCCCAAACCATCCAGCGGCGAGAGATGCCCTTTGAGCACAAAGTAGCGGCCGCGAAAGCCGGTCTGATCCACGGCGAATACATCCATCGGGGTTTGCACGACGCACAATAGGCTATCGTCACGGCGCGGATCAGCGCATTGCGGGCACAAATCGTCTTCTGTAAGCGTGCGACACTGGCGGCAATGGCCGATACCTTCCATTGCCTGAGCCAGGGCCTGGGACAATCGCATACCGCCGCTGCGGTCGCGCTCAAGCAATTGCAGGGCCATGCGCTGGGCGGTTTTTTGACCGACGCCGGGCAAAATGCGCAGCGCATCGATGAGTTGACGGATCAGCGGACTGAAGCTCATGGGAATACTGCCGAACTGCGGAAGTGAGGGCCGGGTTATACCTGTCGGCCTTGGACAACGTCAAATGACTTCAGGCCGCCTCAAGCGCCTCGATGACCCGTCTGGCGGTCATTTCACTGGATGCCGGGTTCTGGCCAGTGATCAGGTTGCGATCACGCAGTACATGCACTGCGAAATCCGGACCGACATGCACCAGGGCGCCTAACTCACGCAACGTGCTTTCCAGCAGGAAAGGCACAGCCTGCTGTAGCTCTACAGCCATTTCTTCACTGTCGCTAAATGCGGTCAGGTTGCGACCTTCAACCCACGGCACACCTTTAGCGCGCATCACGCCAATAAATGCTGAAGGTCCGTGGCACACTGCTGAGCAAATCCGCCCCTGCTCGTCGAAATCAACCAATAACTTGCTGAGCACGGGGTGACCGGGCAGGTCGAATACTGTTCCGTGACCGCCGGGCAAAAAGATCGCATCGAAATCACGGGCGCTAATCTGCTGGTCAAGCACGCCAGCGGCCTGTAGGGCAGCGCGAGCGTCGTCCCATTCCGGATGGCTGCCAGCATCTTGTGTACTACGCGGATCAAGGGGCGTGGCACCACCCTTGGGGCTGACCACCTTGATGCGATAACCCGACGCCTTGAACAGGCTGTAGGGTATGGCGAACTCTTCCAGCCAGAGCCCGGTTGCCTCTCCATTGAGAAGTCGGTCGGCACTCGTGACCACCATCAGGATGTGCTTGCTCATAACGGCCCCGGTCATATTGATAGCTTGTGAAAGCATGACAGCGGAGATGCAAGCAAGGTTCGGATAAATCTACAGGCTCGCCAATGGACATGCCCCACTGGCGAGCATCATCCACGAGGGATCAGAAAGGCATCTTGAAGCCTGGCGGCATTTGCAGGCCGGCAGTCATGCCAGACATCTTCTCTTGGCTGTTCTGCTCGATCTTGCGCACCGCGTCGTTAACGGCAGCCGCAATCAGGTCTTCCAGAATGTCCTTGTCTTCCTGCATCAGGCTGTCATCGAGATTGACGCGCTTGACGTCATGACGGCCATTCATGACCACGCTCACCAAGCCGGCGCCGGACTGACCGGTGACCTCGGCATTGGCCAACTCTTCCTGCATTTTCTGCATTTTTTCCTGCATTTGCTGAGCCTGCTTCATCAGGCCTGCCATGCCACCTTTCATCATTGCTTACCTCAGGTATTCAGGTTTCTACGGGTTCGATAGTACCGTCGCGGATTACCGCGGCGAACTGCTGGATCATTTGCTGGACCAGCGGATCGTCATGGATTGACTGCTCCGCCTCTTGCTGTCGAGTTGCACGCTGTCGGGCAGCGGCCTGGGCCGGCGTTTCCTGCTCAGGCTTGCACAACTCAACATTTAACGTGACGCTGCGTCCCAGATATTGATTGAGCGCCTCGTTCAAGCGCCGTTGCTGGCTATCGTTGAACAGCGCGCCTTGGGCAGGGTCCAGATGCAGCAGCCAGACGTCCCCCAGGGCAGAAATAAGCGTGCAATTAGCCGCGATATTTGCAGTCATGCCGCCCAACCCCAGGCGAGGAAAGATATCCAGCCATTCTGCAGCAAGACCGGTTGCCGGCTGCGCGGCAGGCGAGGGTTCAAGCTCCCCAAGTACATCTTGCGCCGGAGCGTCGAAATCGTACTCAAAGCTGTCGGCACTGACTTCGCAATAATCGTAGTCGCCTGGCGGTGGCTCGTCGTAGTCCTCCGCTGACGTCTCTACAAACGCATCAACCTCCGGTACCGACGCAGCTATGGCGACGGGTTCAGGTTTAATTTCAGCATTAGTATTGCCCAACGCCGTTGGCTCTTCCCAAGGAAGATCGATCTTTTCCGCCGCAACGGGCGAAATATCCGTCACAGTCTTCGACAGCGGCGCAGCCTCTACAGGCGGGGCGGCGGTGACGGCGTAAACCATAATTTCTGGCTCAGCAGTCATCGCAGGCTGGGGCGCAGGTGCGACAACAGGAGCGCTGTTTGCCACCGGAGCGGGTTGGGAATCAGCTGTGGCCTGGCTGATCCCCAGCGGCTTTAGCGGTGTTCGGGGCGCGCCATCAAGCTCTGCTGGCCGGAATGCCAGCATGCGCAGCAACACCATTTCGAAGCCACTGCGTGGATCTGGCGCCAACGGCAAATCGCGACGGCCAATCAGGCCCATCTGATAATAAAATTGCACGTCTTCGGCGGGCAAAATCTTCGCCAGTTCCAGCACCCGCTCACGGTCGCCCTGGCCATTGTCAATCGCTTCAGGCAAAGCCTGGGCAATCGCTACGCGATGCAAGACGTTGAGAATTTCCGCTAGCACACCATTCCAGTCCGGGCCCTGCTCGGCGAGTTGGCGTACCGCCTCAAGTAAACCTCGCGCGTCGCCGTCCAGCAAGGTATGCAGCACACCGTAAACCTGACCATGATCGAGCGTACCCAACATAGCACGCACATCAGCCGCCACTACCTTGCCTTCACCGAAGGCTATAGCCTGATCGGTAAGGCTCATGGCGTCGCGCATCGAACCGTCTGCGGCACGACCAAGCAGCCAGAGGGCATCGTTCTCGAACGGAATGTTTTCGGCCCCTAGAACATGGCTGAGATGTTCGACTACTCGCTCCGGCGGCATGTTCTTCAGTGAGAACTGCAGACAGCGCGAGAGAATGGTCACCGGCAATTTTTGCGGATCGGTAGTAGCAAGCAGGAACTTGACGTGTGGCGGCGGCTCTTCGAGCGTCTTCAATAACGCATTGAATGAGTGACTGGAGAGCATGTGTACTTCGTCGATCAGATAGACCTTGAAGCGGCCCCGGCTCGGTGCGTACTGAACGTTGTCGAGCAGCTCGCGTGTGTCTTCCACTTTGGTGCGGCTCGCGGCGTCCACCTCGATCAAATCGACAAAACGTCCTTCATCGATTTCTCGGCACACAGAACATTGCCCGCAGGGGGTAGAACTGATGCCGGTTTCGCAATTCAGGCACTTGGCAAGAATACGCGCAATGGTGGTTTTACCCACCCCACGCGTGCCCGTGAACAGGTAGGCATGATGCAAGCGCTGGCTGTCCAGGGCATTGATCAGAGCCTTGAGCACATGGGCCTGACCGACCATTTCCCGGAATGATCGAGGACGCCATTTACGTGCAAGGACTTGATAACTCATCGATACCTGTCGTGATTAATGTTCGGAAGACGCCCATCCTAGCGGAGCAAGGGGCAAATTGCATCCGCCAAGCCATCCGCGCTGATGCGGCGCATCTGAAATCGACATACCCATCCAGGCACCGCTCTGCAAAGGTGATGGAGTCGAGCTATCTAGGCCGCCAGACTTACTTTCTGGCAGAATCCCACCGTTTACGCTTGAGAAGCCGAGCCATGCAACCCGAAGATTTGCTCTTACTGGTGACCCGAAGCATGCCCTATGGCAAATATAAAGGCCGCCTGATCGCCGACCTGCCAGGCCCCTACCTCAACTGGTTCGCCCGCGAAGGTTTCCCCAACGGAGAAATTGGTCGTTTGCTAGCCCTGATGCACGAAATCGATCACAACGGCTTGAAGCCATTGCTAGCACCGTTGCGCCAAAACGCCAAGGCACCTGACAGGAAGACACCGAGCCGACTTCAAGCATCTGCCAAGCAAGCCACAACACACGGGTAAGCCAGGGGCAGCACTACGGAACAGAAGGGAGATAATGGAGGTGAACCCTACCAGCCACACCCCGGCACACGACGTCACCGCTGCGGCTGCTCCCTTCCGGGCCTGACCGGGTTCACGGTTGATCGTTGCGGGGGGACCGGCAGGGCCCACCATAACGCGTCTCGCCTTGCAGCGAGTGGGCGGTATTGTACCGACTTGGCGTTAAGTTACAACCACCCCGAGCAAAAAGTATTTCGCAGACAATGACTTATCTCGCCCCCCTTTCGAAACACGAGCAAATCAATTTCCCCTCCCACAGACAAAACCCCAACCCGCGTAGGCGGATTGGGGTTTTGGTGTTAGGCGCTTGACGATGACCTACTCTCACATGGGGAAACCCCACACTACCATCGGCGAAGAGTCGTTTCACTGCTGA
>NZ_JBQPXM010000018.1:0-67153 GCF_052245235.1 Pseudomonas sp. B392_1p | reverse complement strand
GCTGTGCTCCTTGCGGGTGGAATGAATCGCTGTGTCGATTCGGAACCCGGAGCCAGGCGAATTCAGTGCCAGATCTAAATTTGTCTTATAAATCAATTGGGTAGATGCGAATGCTGCGGCCTATGGGCGTTCGGGATATAAAAACCGGCCCACAAGTTGCGCAAGCCCGGCGACAGGTTGCGCACGCGGCCAAGCACGCTGACTGCGTGCCGGGCGGTCTGTTTCCTTGAGCTGAAGGTGCAAAGACTTGCACACCCGCTGAGAGCCCTGACGAGTCTCAGGACGAACAGCTGATCTCCAGATGCTTGCCCCATTCTGGCGGGCGCTCGGCGTAGCGTTGCATGCCGGGCTGATCGTCGAACGGCTGGCTGAGGACGGCGTGCAGCTCGCGGACAGGGCCATAGTCACCCTGTTCAGCGGCCTCGATGGCCTGCTGGGCCAGGTAGTTGCGCAGGCTGTATTTCGGATTGACTGCATGCATGCGTGCCTGACGCTCGGCTTGGGTGCCGCCGTCGCGTTCGGCGCGGGCGCGGTAGTCGGTCGACCAGGCGTCGAAACCGGCCAGGTCGACGAAATCCTCACGCAGGCGGGCCAGTGCGGCGTCCGGCGCTCGCTCGCCGAGCTCACGGAAGAAGTTCGGGTAATCGATGGCACTGGTCTGCATCAACTGCAGCAGGCGCTGGATCAGTTCCTCGTCGCGGTCTTCGGCCTGGCGAAAACCGAGGCGGCGGCGCATGAGATCCAGATAATGAGCCTGATACAGCGGAAGAAACAGGCCAAGGCTTTCGCGCAGCGTGTCGACGGCAATGAACGGCGTCAGCGCCTGGGCCAGGGCGCTGAGGTTCCAATGGGCAATGGGCACCTGGTTTTCGAAGCTGTAGCGCCCGGTATCGTCGGAGTGGTTGCAGATGAAGTGCGCATCGAAGTCGTCGAGGAAGGCGTAGGGGCCAAAGTCGAAGGTGATGCCGAGGATCGACATGTTGTCGGTGTTCATCACTCCGTGGCAGAAGCCGTAGGCCTGCCAGCGGGCGATCAGCTCGGCGTTGCGCTCGACCACCTCGCGGAACATCGCCGAATAATCCGCGCACTGCGGAAAATGGCTGGCCAGTACATGGTCGAGCAATTGCTTGAGCGCCTCATGCTGGCGGGTGTAGTAGAAATATTCGAAGTGGCCGAAGCGCACATGACTGGGCGCCAGGCGCAGCAGCATGGCGGCGGTCTCCTGGCGCTCGCGCCACACCGGGCTGTTCGAGCCCACCACGCACAACGCGCGACTGGTGGGAATGCCGAGCGCGGTCAGGTATTCGCTGGCAAGGAATTCGCGGATCGAGCTGCGCAGCACGGCGCGGCCGTCGCCCATGCGCGAATAGGGCGTCGAGCCGGCGCCCTTGAGGTGCAAATCCCAGTGCTCGCCGGCGTCATTGACCACCTCGCCGAGCAGCAAGCCGCGTCCATCCCCCAAGCGCGGGTTGTAGACGCCGAACTGATGCCCGGAATACACCATCGCCCGCGGCTCGGCGGTGCTCCACAGCTTATGGCCGGCAAACAGCTCGGCGAACGCGGGGGTGTCTGCCTCGGCCGGGTCGAGGTCGAGCAGGGCCATGGCCGCGCTGCTGGCAATCACCAGGCGCGGCTCGGCGATGGGCTCGGGCAAAACCGCTGTGGAGAACGTATCGCCCAGACGGGCGAAGCGGTTGTCGAAGTGCAACTGATCAAGGGTTTTCATCGGGGCGAAAGCCTGAGTGCTTCAATCGGAATAAGGTCAGCATACCCTGTTGCCTGGGGCTAAGCCGTACGCTGCTCTGGTGACGCGGTCAGGGCGTTTCCGACTTGGCCGGTTCGACGGCTTGTTGCTTGCCCTCACGATTGACCATGAAAACCTCCATCTGCGGCCTGCCCACGACATTGATGCCGTTTTCAACGAACAACTGATCCACGCGCCGGTTGATTTCGTCGGTGGCCAGGCCGCGGTCGACGAGCTCCTTGACATAGAACTTCAGCTCATGGGTCAACCCACTGGTGGCGTAGGTGGTCATCTGCACCACCGGCTCGGGGTCGCGCATCACCCGCGGGTTTTGCTGCGCGGCCTGCAGGAGCAGTTCACGCACGCGGCTCAGGTCGGCGCCGCGATTGACCCCGAAGGACAGCACGATACGAGTAATGGTGTCGGTCAGGGTCCAGTTGATCAGTTGGCTGGTGACGAAGGTCTTGTTGGGCACGATCACTTCCTTGCGGTCGCCATCGATGATGTGCGTGGCGCGGATGTGGATGCGCTTCACCGTGCCGGTGACGTTGCCGATGGTGACCAGGTCGCCGATGCGGACCGGGCGTTCAAAGAGAATGATCAATCCGGAAATGAAGTTGGCGAAGATTTCCTGCATGCCGAAGCCGATACCCACCGACAGCGCGGCCACTAGCCATTGCAGCTTGTCCCAGCTCACGCCGAGGGTGGACAGGGTGGTGACAATGCCGAAACCGAGAATCGCGTAGGACAGCAGGGTGGTGGTGGCATAGGCGCTGCCCTGGGCCAGCTTCAGGCGCGAGAGGATCAACACCTCCAGTAAACCGGGCAGGTTGCGCGCCAGGATCACGGTAATGGCCACGATCAGCAGCGCGCCCAGCACGTCGAGCATGCTGATCGGCACCAGGCTGGCGGTGGCGCCGGTGCCGCTGGTGAACTGGTAAAGGGTGATGGTATCGAGGTAGGTGAATACGGTCAGCATGTCGGACCAGACCCACCAGAGCACAGCAACCAGGCCGGCGAGCAAGCCCAGACGGATCAGGCGCAGGGACTGCTCGTTGACGTCCTCGATGGCCAGCTCGGGCTCCTCCACCGCGACGGTGGCGCCGTCGGGGGTTTCCTGCTGGGCGGCGTCGCGCTTGGCCTGCAGCCGTTGCCAGGCCAGGCGCCGGGCGGCGAGGCTCAGGCCGCGCACCAGCATGGCTTCCAGCAAAATCCAGATCAGCAGGGCGTACAGGGTATCGATCAGGCGCCCGCTGAGCTTCAGCGTGGTGTAGTAGTAGCCGGCGAACAAGGCCACCATCATACCCAGCGGCAACAGGGTGAGCAGTGCGCCGATAAGCTTGCGAAACGGTGAGGCCTGGTCGCTGTGCGGGCCGCTGAACATCAGGCGGCCAAGCAGCCAGGCCAGTACCCCGAAGCTGCAGAGCAACAAGAGCACACCGAGCACATCTTCAGTGAGCACTGTGGGCTGGTCTTCGGCGAAAGTCACCACGCCCACCAGTACCAGCACCACCACGCCAAGCCAGCGCACATTCCGGTAGAGGAAGCTGATCTGCGCCCTGGCCCAGCCGAAATGCCGCTCGGCGACACCGCCCGGGGTAAGGATGCGGTAGGAGGTGTAGATCACCAGCCAGGCTCCGGCCATGGCGAACAGCGCCGCCCCCAGGTGGGTGTTCTGCCCGCGCGCATCGATCTGCAAGGCATAGCCGCACAGCGCCAGCAGCATGGTGCCGGGCAGCGCTTGCAGCAGATTGAACAGCAGCGCCAGCGGCGTATGCCGCTGACTGTCCCGGGGGAAGTGGCCGATGTCCTGGTGCAGCGCGTGCAACTTGCGCCGAAACAGTGAGCGTTTGAAGAACAGCAGGGCACTGAGCAACAAGGGTAAAAACACCCAGGGACGCGCCATTAAGCCCCGGCCCAGGTCCTTGACAGTGTCCAGCCAGGGCAGCGTGGCGATCTGGGCGGCCAGGCGCTCGGGTGCGCGCGCCCACCAGGCCAGGCTCAGCGGCGGGTTGCTGGGGATCCAGAACAATTGCTCTTCCAGCGTCTTGCTGAGTTGGCTGGCGAGCGTGTTCAGCTGCGTCTGGTTGAGCTGCAGGCTGATGGCTTCGCCCAGCAAGGCATTGAGTTCACGGGCGAGACGGTCGAGCAGTTCGCTGCGACTTTTCGCCAGCTCCAGCAGGGAGGCGCGCATGCTCTCGCTGTCAGCGCCCGGCTCTTTTTCCAGCAGGGTGGCGACGAACTGCTGGGGGTTGTTCAACTGCTCGCGATTCTGGTTGAGCTCGAATTGGTACAGGCGGATATCGGCGATGTCGTCGGCCAGACGCGTATCGGTTTTCACCTGCGGCAGGCGCCGCTTCTGTTCGAGGAGAATCTGCGAGAGCAGCAGGCTGCCGCGCAGGACATCGATCTGCTCCTCAAGGGCCTGCTCACTTTGCGTCAGAGTGTCCAGGCGCTGTTTGGTGCGCAGGTTGGCTTGCGTCACTTCGTTAAGGCGGTCGGTAACGCGCAGCAGATAATCGGTGAGCTTCAGGTTGGTGGCGGTTTCCCGTGCCAGCAGGCTGCCTGGTCCGGCACTGCGGGCTTCCCGGGACACCTCCTCGCGGGTTTCCGCGGACTGCGCCAGACGGCGTTCATTGATCAGGGTCTGCAGGCCTTCCAGCTCGTTTTCCAGGCGAGTGACCTGCTCGGTGAGCAGTTCCCGGCGGCTGGTGCCCAGATCGAGCAGCGGGTTATTGCCGGCCAGCTCCTGGCGGCGCAATTCATTGCGCAGCTCAAGGGTGACCAGCTCGGCGTTGAGCAGGTCGCGCTGCTCAGGGATCAAGGTTTTACCCTCGAGCTTGTCATCCTTGAGGGCCGTCTGCAGTTGCAGGATGCGGTTCTGGTTGGCACTGATCTCGGTCTGCGCGCGTTCCGGGCGGGTTTGGGCGCTGATGATCAGGCTATTGGCGGCGGTCAGCTCTTTTTGCCAGTCGGTCAGTTGCTGGCTGCGGTCGGTGAGGATCAGCTCCAGCTCCACCATGTCGGTGTCCGCATATTGGGTGAGGGGATTCTTGGCGGGATGCAGCTGCAGCTCCTCCAAGGCCTGGCGGGCTTCATTGATCTGCTGCGGCGCCACGTCCAATTGTTGCTGGAGGGCTTCCAGGCGTTGCTGGAGCTCCTGCTGCTGGTCGAGTTGGGCCAGGGTTTGCTCGAGGGTCTGCTGCACTCGCAACTGTTCGGCTTCTGGCAGCTTACGATCCGCCAGCGCGGCCAGGCTGGCTTCGACGGCTTCCCGACTGGGCGGGTCGGCGGCCAGCAGGGCGCCGCTCAGTACAAACAGGAACGTGAGGCACAAGAAGCGAAACACAAGCATGGTTGGGATCAATCGCGAATCGGGCCCTGCCTACGTCTGCCACAGGCAGCCAGGCAAGGCCCGTCAGGAAAACACCCCCGGCGGCGTGGCTTATAGGCTCTCGGGGAATTTGAGACCGACCTTGTGAATCTTGTGCTCATCCATTTCGGCCACGGTCCAGGTCAGGCCGTTCCATTCGACCTGATCACCGACCACGGGTTCGCGACCAAATTTACGCGCAATGAACTGGCCCAGCGGCATTGTCTGCTCATGGGGCTCAACGGCGAAGCCGTACAGGGTGGCAATCGCGCCCAGTTCGGCGTCCCCCCCCAGGATGAATTCGCCAAAGATGCGCATATCCGGGCTGCGCTTGGGCGGTTGGCTGAACAATTTGCCCAGGGCGGGCAAATCCTTTTCATGGCCGATCACACAGAGGATGTCGTTGACTTGCAAGGTGGTGCTGCCGGTGGGGTGCAGCAGGTGCCGGCCGCGAAACAGCGCGGCGATGCGCGTGCCGTCCGGCATGTTCAGTGCCCGCAACGGTGCGCCGACGAACCACTTTTCCGCGCTCAGGTGATAGACGAACAATTCCCACTGGCTGGTCGGGTGAATTTCCAGGCCGGCACGGGAAATCGGCGCCGGTATGGGCGGCACTAATACCCGTGCCTTGCGCGCGGTCCAAGCCAGGCTGCTGCCCTGCAGCACCAGCGACACCAGGACAATGAAGAAGGCCACGTTGAAAAACAGCTGTGCCCGCTCCAGCCCCGCCATCAGCGGGAAGACCGCGAGGATGACCGGCACCGCGCCGCGCAGGCCGATCCAGGAGATGAACAACCGCTCGCGCAGATTGAAGCTGCGAAACGGCAGCAGGCCGAGGAACACCGAGATCGGCCGGGCAAAGAGAATCATCCACATTGAAAGCAGCAAGGCCGGCACTGCGATCGGCAGCAGCTCGCTGGGCGTCAGCAGCAGGCCCAACACCAGGAACATGCCGATCTGGCTGAGCCAGGCCAGACCGTCGAACATGTGCACAATGCCGTGGCGGTTGCGGATCGGCTGGTTGCCCAACAACAGACCGCAGACATACACGGCAAGAATGCCGCTGCCGCCGATGGCGCCGGCGATGGCATAAATCATGATGCCGCCACTGACTGCCAGCAGCGGGTAAAGGCCATTGGCGACGTTCAGGTGGTTGATCAGCTGCAACAGTAGCCAGCCACCGGCCAGGCCAAGGAAGATCCCCAGGCCGAACTGTTGGATCAGGCTGCCCAGGAAGCTCAGGCCGAAATTGCTTTCACCACTGGCGATCATGGCGATCAGCGACACGGTAAGGAACATCGCCATCGGATCATTGCTGCCTGACTCGATCTCAAGGGTAGGCCCCACCCGCTCGTTGAGCCCCTTGCCATTGAGCAGGTTGAACACCACGGCGGCGTCGGTCGAGCCGACGATGGCGCCAATCAACAGGCCTTCCAGGAGATTGAGGTTGAACAGCCAGGCAGCGGCCAGGCCGGTCAGGCCGGCCGTGATCATAACTCCGACAGTGGCCAGCGACAGCGCCGGCCACAGGGCCACACGGAAGGTGGCGGCCCGGGTGCGCATGCCGCCGTCGAGCAGAATTACCGCCAGCGCGAGGTTGCTGACCAGATAGGCAATGGAATAGTCATTGAAAACGATGCCACCAATACCATCCACGCCCGCCAGCATGCCGACGCCGAGAAACAGCACCAGCACCGGAATGCCAATGCGCGTGGAAAAGGCGCTGACCAGAATACTGATGGCGACTAGAAAGGCACCAATGAAAAAGAGGCTGTTGATAGTGCTGGCATCCAGCATGGACACTCCAGATACGTGAAGGCAAAGATTCGACACGCGCAGACAACAGTGTGCTGGCGGAATGAGCGGGCTTGAGCGGTTACGCTGGTGGGCCAGCGAGGTGATGACTTTACCTTGGCAGAGGTGCTTCGTCAGCCTCTATGAACGCATTGCACGTTCGTTTAGGCCGGCCTGGCGCAGCGCGGTCGCCTGTCGCTCCAGGGTTTAGCATGCGCGGAGGAGGCGACGAACCACCCCGCCGCCGTTCAAATTCAGGCACGTATTACTTTGAGGCCCTCAGCCAGGCGACGGGTAATTTCAGCTGCGGGTAATGCCTGGCATGCGCTGGCGTTTTGTCCGGACCAGAGAGGTGAGCAGTCGCTGACGCCGCGCTTTTCCGCCGCGGCGCGCAGTGGGCCGATGGCGTTGCCGGCCAGCGGAAAGAGGGGAATGCCCTGCGGCCTTGCACCCAGCGTGCGGATCAGGCGGTTGACGATTCCGCGCGCCGGTCGGCCGCTGAACAGCGTGGTCAATACCGTATGGCGCGCGGCTTCGCTCTGCAGTGCGGCGCGGTGCAAGGCGCTGATGATGGTTTCGGGACATAGTAGGTAGGCGGTGCC
This sequence comes from Pseudomonas sp. B392_1p, assembly GCF_052245235.1. Lineage (NCBI taxonomy): Bacteria > Pseudomonadati > Pseudomonadota > Gammaproteobacteria > Pseudomonadales > Pseudomonadaceae > Pseudomonas > Pseudomonas sp. B392_1p. Next base: position 59,640 of record NZ_JBQPXM010000018.1, on the reverse strand, counting down.
CACTTGTACGCCGCTGGCCCCCAGAACCATGGCCGCCGCCACGCCACGGGCATCGGCAATGCCGCCGGAGGCGATCACCGGTACCTGCAGGGCATCTACCAGTTGTGGCACCAGGGCGAAGGTGCCGAGCTGGGTGGACAGGTCTTCACTGAGAAACATGCCCCGATGGCCTCCCGCTTCCAGGCCCTGGGCAATCACTGCGTCCACGCCGTGTTCCTGCAGCCAGAGGCCTTCTTCAAGGGTGGTGGCGCTGGACAGAATTTTCGCGCCGGTGGCCTTTACCCGCTGCAGCAACTCGGGCTCCGGCAGGCCGAAGTGGAAACTGACCACTGCCGGGCGATGGGCTTCCAGCACCTCGGCCATGGCCGCGCTGAACGGTTGGCGTCCGGGACCGCTGGGGATGCTGGCGGGGTCGACCTCGAACTCGGCCAGGAACGGCGCCAGTAATGCGTGCCAGGCCTGCTCCCGCACGGAGTCGACAGCGGGGGTTTGGTGAGCGAAGAAGTTGACGTTGAAGGGCCGGTCGGTCAGGGATCTGAGCTCGCGAAGCTGGGTATCCAGTGCTTCGGCGCTGAGCATCGCGGCGGGCAGCGAGCCCAGGCCGCCGGCATTGCACACGGCAGCGGCGAGGGTGTGGTGCTGAGCACCGGCCATCGGGGCCTGGATAATTGGCAGCTCGGTGCCGAGCAACGAAGTCAGGGTCATGAGGAAGCTCCGGCGGGAGAAGAATGACTAGCAGAGCTGGGCAGGGTACAGGTCCAGGCCAACGCCCAGATGAGGGCGCCAACACCCAGCGCGAAACTTTGCGTCAGCGTGCCCCCGGCGCCGATCCAGAGACCGGCCAGCCACGGGCCCAGCAACTGGGCGCCGCCATACAGGGCGATCAGCGCCGCGGACAGCTTTGGGCCCTGGTGCGGTTGCAGGCTGCGCGCCAGGCGTTGGGTAAGAAACACCGTGCCGATAAAGGTGCCACCCACTAGCGCCGCACACAACAGCACGCCAGTGGCGCCCGGCCAGAGCAACGGTGCGGCGCAGCCCACGGTTTGCAACAGATAATTGGCCAGTAGCGCATGACGGTCGCCGATACGGGCACCGAGGCTGTTCCACAGCGGGACGGCGACCACGCACGCCAATGCCGTCCAGCGCCACGCGCCACTGATCAGCGAATGGTCGGCCGGGAGATGTTCCTGGGCCAGCGTCGGCAAAAACGTCATGGGCAGAATGTAGCCCAGCCCCGCACCGGCATAAGCGAGAAACAGCGGTGTGCTGGCGCGGTCGAACAGCGGGCTGGTCGTCGCGCTGGCACTTATCTGGCGCGGCGCGAGGTGCAGACGACCAAGCAACCAGGCACTGAGCAGGGCCAGCGGCAGGGCCAGCGCCGCCATCGGCCACCAGCGCGCCGCGCCGTGCAGCAGCGTGGCCGGCAATTCGGCCAGCCAGCCGGCCAGCAGTAGACCGATGGCAAATCCCAGGTAAACCAGGCCGCTGAGGTGGGCGCGCTGACGCTGGGCCAGCCATTCCAGCACCAGCGCCGGGGCGAGCACGAATACCAGGCCGTTGCTCACGCCATTGAGCAGGCGTAGCGCCGCCAGGCTCGGGTAGTGCTCGCTCAGGCCCTGCAGCAGGGTGAGCAGGGCGTTGCCGAGCAGCGCCGTCGGCAAGGCCACACGCATCCGCGCCGGTGTCGCCATGGCCACAGCCAGCAGGGCACCGAGCAGATAGCCTATGTAGTTCCAGGTGGCCAATTGCGCGCCTTGTTGCAGGCTGAACAAACCGTCGCCCAAAAAAAGTGGCAGCAGCGGGGTATAGGCAAAGCGCCCGAGGGAATGCACCACCACCAGCGCGGCGCTGCCGGCCAGTAGGGCAATGAAAATCTGGCGGGACGGGATCGAAGGCATGGCTGAACTCGTCAAGGGAGGCTGCCAACCTTAGCGGTTGCCGGTGCAAGACTGCCAGTGATAAATATTGCGCTTGTTGTTCACTTTTAATGAATGTCGAGGTGGCAGTGTCATCCTGGGAACGTCTCAATCCGCAGCTGCTGCGGCATTTTCTGGCCATTCATCGCGCGGGCTCGTTGAGCGGTGCGGCCCAGCACCTGCATTGCGTACCGTCCAACGTCTCGGCGCGTCTGCGTCAGCTGGAAGAGCAATTGGGCGCCGGCTTGTTCCAGCGCCAGGCCCGGCAGCTACTGCTAACGCCTGCCGGTAAACGTCTGCTGCCCCATGCCGAGTCGCTCGAGCGCCTGTGTCAACTGGCCTGGAGCAGCGTGCGGGACGATGTGTGGAGTGGCGAGTTGCGCCTCGGCTCAATGGAAACCACGGCAGCGGTGCGTCTTCCCGAAGTGTTGGCGGCCTTCCACCGCGATGCGCCTCGGGTCGATTTAAGTCTGGTAACCGGTCCCAGCCGCCATTTGCTCGAAGAAGTGCTGGCCGGCCGCTTGGAGGCTGCGCTGATCGGTGGCCCATACAGTCATCCGCAGCTGGACAGCGAGGTGTTATGGCGTGAGGAGCTGGTGCTGGTGATGCCGGCGCAGGCGAACCTGCACAACCTGCTGCAAACACCGGTCACCTTGCTCGGCTTTCCCCACGGCTGCCATTATCGCGAGCGATTGGAGCGCTGGAGCGAGCAGCAGGCCTTGCTGATCGCGGCTCGGCAAAGTTACGGTTCGATCGAGGCAATACTCGGCGGCATCGCTGCCGGCATGGGCATCGGTCTTTTGCCCCGCAGTCTGCTGCAAGCTCACCCACGAGGCCCTCTGGTGGCCTGGCAGTCCATCGCCCCTGAGCTGGCTGTGGCGCCCACGCTGCTGGTGCGGCGCCGCGATGCACCGGCGCACCCGGCACTGGAGCGGCTGATCGAATTGCTGCGCGCGCCGGCAGCCCCGGCCTGAGTATTGTTCAGCGGGGGTCGGGTGGGCTGAACTGGCTGGCCAGCGACCCCAGGTGTTGCATCTGGTCGCCGATATCGGTCGCCGACCTCCGGACCTGCTTGGCAGCACAGACGTTTTCCTTGTCGAGGTGCATGAGGGTGTCAATAGTGAGGTACATGGTGTTGGTCACAGTCAAAGGCTCTACAGCGACTGCGGCAATCTGCTGGCTGAGCTGACTGAACGTGCCGGTTTCCGCCGCGATGCGCTCGAAAGAGGTGCGGGCGGTGCGGATGTGTTCAAGGTGGATGTCGGTAGCGTGCTGGTTCGTGGCAATGGCCCTGGCCAGTTGCAATACATGCTGCTGCATTCGCGAGATTAGGCTGCGCATGCCCTCGGCACGGGCAGTGGAAGAGTCTGGGCCCTGTACACTCGCCTCCGTTACACACCCACTCTCGACCATGGCTTCCAGCAGACGGCCAATTTCGCGGCAATCGGCTTGCAGGTGATAAACCGCCTCGGCCGCCCGGTCAGATTCCAAATTCAGCGACTCGATACCCGCGAGCGTCTGGTCTACGCGCTGTATGCCCTCTAGCGCATCACGCTCGGTGCGTTTGGCAGCAGCGGCGGTCTCGAGGGTATGGCCGAATAATTCCCTTTCCAGTGCGTCAATCTGGGTCAGTGCGGTTGCCAGCTGAATGAGCGAAGCGTGCTGCTGGTCGATGCGCTGTTCGATTTGCGTCGACTCCGCACCGATCCGTTCGGACGCGTTGCCGATCTCCACCGTGGCATCGTGGGCGGCTTGAATGAGGACGACGAGACGGTCGTGCAGCGCGTTGTAGGCACGGCCCAGGGTTGCCAGTTCATCGCACCCGGTGGCGTCGAGTCTCAGGAAAAGATCATTGCTGCGCTCTGCGGACTGAATGCGCACCGCTGCCTGGTGCAGGCGCAGGCAGATGCGCTTGACCAACAAAACCAGGGCGGCGCTGATGAGCAGTATGCCGATCAGCATGGCAATGGAAAGCTGATAATTGAGTTGCGCCGAACGGCTCGCGGCGGCGGAATCCTCAGCGGCGCTGGCATTGATCACCTCGCCGAAAGCTTGCAGGCTGTCGATCCCGCGGGTTGCGGCCTGCAGCCATTGGCGCTCGGTGAGCGGATAATTGCCCTGCGCGGTAGCGGCATAAACGTTGGCGCGAACTGCACCAAAACGCAGCACGAACTCCCGTTGCAGGTGCTCCCAGGCCTCATCCACTCCGGCTGTCTGGGTCATCTGCAATACCGGCAGACCCGCCTCGCGCAGGTAGGTCAGTTGCCTGTCGACGATGCCGCGGTATTCCATCAGCTCTCTGGCTCTCAACGCCGACAGGGGAGTGCGCTCGGCAAGGGCAATGGCCAGCAAGGCGCGTTCGCGGTCGGCATATTCGGATGCAAGCCAGATGGCCTGCTTGAGGTCGATATTTTTGTATGCGGCGCTTTCCAGCGCTGTGGTGGGTAAAAACGCCAGTCTGCGCAAGACGGTTATTCGCTCGATCAAGGTATTGAGCGACCGCAGCCAGTAGACCGACTGGATATCGGCAAGAGCCTGGCTGCTGCGATCGACCCGCTGGCGGGCAAGCTGGACACGCTCCCACGCGGATTGCACCGATAAAAGATGGGTCCGTACAGGCTCGGCCATTTGGTTGACAGCAATCAACTGTTCGCCTTGAGCAAGCGCGAGCTCCAAAAGCTCGTCGCCCAGACGGCGGGTGGTGTGGATGTGCTCCACCATCTCGGCGTCGCTTGATCCAATAGCCAGCAGGCTGAGATGAGTCGCAGTCATCCCGCGCTCTTGGGCGTACTCGGCAGCGGCCTCGATGAGCAGGTCGCTCATTCGGTTGGCTTGGCTATAGGCCTGTGCGGTGCGGATATTCGGCTGGTAGACAAACACCAAGTGCCAGAGCATCACACCCAGCAACAGGGCGGCGAGGGTGATGACCAGAGCGGTCAAGGTCACCCGCAGCGGCCACTGCCTCATTAACGACACCATGCAACAAACTCCCTTTTCTGTAATCGCCAACGCATGGCAGGAGGCTGGGCGCACAGGTGTGGCCTGTTAGACTACGGCATCGCAGGAGCCTTCCCACATGAATTACCGTCACGCCTACCATGCTGGCAACCATGCCGACGTCTTCAAACATCTCACCCTGGCGCGCTTGATCGCCTTGCTGGCGCGCAAGCCCGCGCCTTTTGCCTACCTGGACACTCACGCCGGGGTGGGCCTTTACGACCTGGGTGGCGACCAGGCCAGCCGTACCGGTGAATATCTAGAAGGTATCGGCCGTGTTTGGTCGAACGAGAGGGCGCCGGCGCTGCTGGACGATTACCTGGGTGTGATTCGCGCCATGAACCCGGACGGCGAGCTGCGCCACTACCCCGGTTCACCGGAACTGGCGCGTGTACTGACACGCGAACAGGACCGCCTGCACCTCAACGAAAAGCATCCTGAAGACGGTGAGCTGCTCAAGGACAACATGCGCGGCGACCGGCGCGTGGCCGTGCACCGTGGTGAAGGCTGGCTGGTGCCACGCGCCCTGCTGCCCACTCAGGAAAAACGCGTACTGCTGTTGATCGACCCGCCGTTCGAACAGCCCGACGAGCTGGAGCGCTGCGTGCAGGCCCTCGACGAAGCCCACGGGCGTATGCGCCAGGCCATCGTGGTGATCTGGTATCCGATCAAGGATGAACGCCAGCTCAAGCGCTTCTATCAAAAGCTCAGCAAAAGCAGCGCCCCAAAACTGCTGCGCGCCGAGCTGTACGTGCACAACCCGGACGATGCCACGCGCCTGAACGGCTCCGGCCTGGCCATCAGCAACCCGCCGTGGGGCCTGGAAGACGAGCTGCGCGAACTGCTGCCCTGGCTGGCCCAGACCCTTGCGCAAAGCCACGGCGGCTGGAAGCTGGACTGGCTGGTTGAAGAGGGTGCGGTCAACGCCAAGCCGGCGGTGAAAGACAAGAAGGTGCGCTGAGCCGTGAGGGTGGGCCAGGCTTCATCAATCCGCCATGTTCAGGCTTTACGCGACAATCGCACATCCTATGTGCCGTTAACCGAGCGAGCGTCATGCAGATCGACGAAGAACTAACCCTTAAGAAACTAGAGGTATTTCTGGCCTTTATGCGCAGTGGCACCCTGAGCAAAGCGGCTGCCGAGCTGAAGACCAGCAATGTCAGTGTGCATCGAGCCATTCATTCACTGGAAAGCGCTCTGCGTTGCCCGCTGTTCAAGCACGAGGGGCGCAACCTGGTTCCTCTGGATAGTGCATACGTGCTGGAGGAGCGGGCCTTGCACATAGTCAAGGACGTGCTCGAGACGGTGCGCCATACCCGTGAGGCGGCTGGTTTCTCGGCAGAGCGCTTCAAGCTCGGCGCGCTCTACTCGCTGACCATTAAGACTGTGCCGCAGCTGATCATGGGGCTGAAACTGCGCCGCAGCGAACTCAATATCGACCTGATCCTCGGCTCCAACGTCGACTTGCTCTACAAACTGAAGAACATGGAGCTGGACGCGATCCTGGTCTCACTCAATGAGAGCGTCATCGATCAGGGCTGCGAGCAGGTGTCGCTGTTCTCCGATGACATTTTCCTCGCCGTTCCGGCTGAGTCACCTTTTGCCCAGCAGGACGATGTCGATCTCAGCGACCTGCGCGATGCCACCTTTATCACCCTGACGCAGGGTTTCGCCACCCATCAGGACGGCAACCGTGTGTTCGAGCTGGCAGGCTTCGAGCCCAAGGTGGCGATGCAGGTGAACGATATCTTCACCTTGCTGAGCATGGTCAATTCCGGCGTTGGCTACGCCCTTCTGCCAAGTCGGGTAGCAATGGTCTACGAATCGGGGGTCAAGCTCATTCCGTTGCAGGCGCGATATCACCTGCAGCAGCACATCGGCGTAGTGTTCCTCAAGGCCAAGGAGCGCGACCCCAACCTGCTCGCGCTCCTCGCGGAATGCCGCATGTATGCGCGCCGTGTGCTGGAGCGGAGCGGGTCCCCGGGCAGTAAGGTGGAAACGGCGACGCCTTTTCCCTAGCACCGGTCGTGTTCTAGCGACTGCACGACCCCAGGTCAGCCGCAGGGGCTCAGCGTTCACATTGATCGCCGTCCTGGCCTGAGCGCTACTGGTATTGCACCTTCGGTGCTGCGGTCCGCTGCAATCTCTTCCCCACCCCGGTTCGCCTCGTACCGTCAACGGCGACTCTTCGTGTATGGTCTGGCGCTGTACCAGAAACGCGGCTGCGCCCCCGGTTCAGCTAGCACCCATCCGAAGAAGCAAGGATGGGCTCATTGCAATCATTACTCTTGCCGTAACGATGGGGTGTGGCTCGTTATTGATCCGCCTTACTGCACGCGCTAGGTTGAAGTCCTTGGCTCGGGCATGTCCCGCGACAACGACAAGAAATTCTGTGCCGTTATAAAAATAATTATGAGCCGCAGCGCGGTTCTGCCAGGAGAAAAATGCCAATGAAAGCCCTATTCCGTACCTCGGTTGCGGCTGCAATGCTGGCTGCCAGCATTCCGAGTTTCGCTGAGACCGTCTTGCGCGCCTCCCACCAGTTTCCCGGCAATCAGGGCGACCCGCGTGACGAGATGGTGCAGATCATTGCCCGTGAAGTCGCCGCCGCCGATGTCGGCCTGAAGATCCAGATCTTCCCCGCCTCCTCGCTGTACAAGGCCAACGAGCAATGGGGCGCGATGACCCGCGGCCAACTCGACATGACCGCCCTGCCACTGGACTACGCCTCCGGCCGCGTGCCGCAATTCTCCGCCACGTTGATGCCCGGTCTGGTGCGCAACTACGAGCACGCCCAGCGTCTGAATCAGTCCGATTTCATGAAGGAGATCCATGCCCTGGCGGAAAAGAACGGCGCCATCGTTCTCGCCAATGCTTGGCTTGCCGGCGGGTTCGCTTCGAAAGAACACTGCATCACCGCGCCGGAAACCATCAAGGGTCAGGTGATTCGCGCCGCCGGCCCGGCCTTTGAAAACATGCTCGCCGCCGCCGGTGCTTCGATTTCGTCGATGCCGTCGTCGGAGATCTATACAGGCATGCAGACCGGCGTGCTGGACGCCGCCAACACCTCCAATGACAGCTTCGTCTCGTACCGTCTGTATGAGCAGGTGAAATGCCTGACCGCACCCGGCGAACATGCCATCTGGTTCATGTACGAGCCGGTGTTGATCTCCAAGCGCACCTTCGAGCGCCTCACGCCTGAGCAAAAGGAAGTTATGCTGGCCGCTGCAGCCAAAGCCGAGGCCTACTTCGCTCAGGAAGGCCCGAAGGGCGAACAGCGCATGAACGAAACCTTCACCAAAGCCGGCGTGAAAGTGGTCAGCCTGAGCAAGGAAGAGCACGACGCCTGGATGGAAGTCGCCCGCGAATCCTCCTACAAATATTTCGCTGAAAAGGTGAAAGGTGGCAAGGACCTGCTGGACAAGGCTCTAGCCGTTCAGTGATGCCCAGCCATGGCCGCTGCTTGCAGCGGCCATCTGAACGTGCCGATCCGCAGCGCAATGCCGGCGGAGCCGAACCCTTCTAGGAGTACCCATGTCCAGACGCTTAATCCTTGCCGTCGAGGCATTATCGAAGACGGGCGGGGCCGCGGCTGCGCTGCTGCTGATCGCCGCCATGACTGTCATGTGCCAGATGATCCTCATGCGCTACCTGTTCCGGTCTCCGACCATCTGGCAGACCGAATTCGTGGTGTTCACCGCCACCGCGGCGATCTTCATCGGTGCGCCCTATGTGCTGATGAAGAAGGGCCACGTGGGGGTCGATGTGCTCGAGCTGATACTCTCATCCGCCAACCGCCGCCGCTTGCAATGCGTTGGCTCCGTGCTGGGTCTGGCGTTTTGCGGCCTGATGGCCGTAGCCAGCGCCATCTACGTGTTTGAGGCCTGGGAAGGCGGTTGGACCACCCCGACCATCGCCGCCATTCCGCTGTGGATTCCCGCCACACCCATGCTCGTCGGGTTCATCCTGCTCTGCCTGCAGTACCTGGTCGAGATCGTGAAACTGTTGAATCCGCAGCTACTCGAGGAGCAGGCGCCAACGCCCTCCGAGCAAGCCGCTCCGGTAACCGGCCACCACCAGCCCTTGGGAGATGCGAAATGACCACCTCGATGTCTGGGATGATTCTGATCGCTACGCTGTTCCTGTTCCTCGCCACCGGCATGCCGATCGCCTTTGCTCTTGGCCTGGCGGCTATGGGCGGGCTGTTCATGGCGATGGGCTTCGAAGTCATCGGCATCGTCGCTGAGACGATGTTTGCCGGCATCGGCAACCTGGCCTTCGTCTCGATCCCGATGTTCGTTCTAATGGGCGCCATCGTCGCCGGAAGCCCGGCTGGGGCCGACTTATACCGAGCCCTTGATCGCTGGCTATACAAGGTCCCCGGCGGCCTGGTGCTGTCCAATATCGGCGCCTGCGCCGTTTTTTCCGGGATGACCGGCTCCAGCCCGGCGACATGCGCGGCCATCGGCAAGTTGGGCATCCCGGAAATGATGAACCGCGGCTATCCGGCTTCAGTGGCCACCGGTTCGATCGCCGCCGGCGGCACCCTGGGCATCCTGCTGCCGCCGTCGGTGACCATGATCGTCTACGGCATCGCCACGGAAACGTCCATCGGCCGTCTGTTTCTCGCCGGCGTGATCCCGGGTCTGATGCTGACCGCCATGTTCATGGCCTGGGCGCTGATCGACGCACGCCGCAAGGGCTTCCGCTTCGACACCAGCGGATTGGCCTACACCCTGCGCGACAAGCTGGCCGTGCTGCCGCGAGTACTGCCGCTGATGCTGATCATCGTGGCAGTACTCTACGTGCTCTACGGCGGCGTGGCGACGCCTTCGGAAGCGGCCGGTGCCGGCGCCATGCTGACCCTGATTGTGGTGATGGTGGTGTACCGGCTGTACAAGCTGCGCTCCTTCAGTGGCATCTTCGGTTCCGGTATGCGCGAAAGCGTCATGATCATGATGATCCTGGCCTCGGCCGAGCTGTTCGCCTTCGCGCTGTCTTCGCTGTACATCACCCAATCGGTGGCCGAAGTGATCGCCGCGCTGGAAGTTAACCGCTGGGTGCTGATGGGAGTGATCAACGTGTTCCTGCTGGTGGCCGGCCTGTTCCTGCCGCCAGTCGCGGTGATCGTGATGTCCGCACCGCTGCTGTACCCCATCGTGGTTCAGGCGGGTTTCGACCCCTACTGGTTCGCGGTGATCCTCACCATCAACATGGAGATCGGTCTGATCACACCGCCGGTGGGGCTGAACCTGTTCGTGATCAAAGGCATCACGCCGCAGGTCCCGACCAAGGAAATCCTCTGGGGCGCTCTGCCTTATGCATTGGTGATGGTGTTGGCCATCGTAATCATGTGCGTGTTTCCGCAGATCGCGACGTCCCTGCCGGACTATGTAATGGGCCCTGCCATCTAGGATGAGATGTAGGCGGTTGACCATGTGGCGGGCTTCCTCGGAAGCCCGCTTTTTTTTGCCTCGCGATACGCCATGAATGGCTTAAGCCACATAGCTCGCGAGACCGGGCGCTCTTGAATGGCGTCATCAGCCGATCAGGAACGGTCGCTCTCTGCGCAACAGCGCACCAGATTTCAAGGCGAGTGCTATCGAATGTAGCCACCTGGGGCAACGAACCAACCTTCAGCACGTCGAGCGGCTGGCGCATGCCACGCTCGTAAGTGCCGCAGGTGCGACCTATTCAGTTGTGAATCGGCGGGCAGGCTCAAGCAGCGAAGACGCGGCGCCTGTCCTTGGCCTCACCCACGTCGCAGCTTCGCCCTGTTCAAGCCAGGCCAAGTTCCCGTGGCGAGATGTGTGTAAATTGCACGTCGACCCGACAGCGCATATGCACATCAGGGCGCAAAGTTCGCGTGTGACCTGGCGAAAAGGCTGGAATATGCGCAGCAGCATGTCGAGAGTAGCCGGCGTGGGTTACGCGATGTCAGTGGCACGCGCTCGAACGCGGCGCTGCCGGTCACGCGGGGCGAACCTGGGCAGTTCGCTGCGAACGATTGCCAGGGCACGGCATACCGGGAAAGGGCCTGCTTCGCCGCGAGGATCGCGCTGGCGGCTCGGGCAGATTCGCCGTCTAAGCGCAGGACACGTTCATTCCGCTGCAGGCGAAGGTGTCGCCTGCAGCAGCACATCGGCGCGGTGTGTCTCAAGGCCCAGGAGCGACCCTCACGCTGAAACACCGATTGAAGCGAGTCAGACTCGAAAACGTGCAGCCAGGCCTTGCAATTCGTTGCCCAGCCTTGCCAGTTGCACCGTCGAAGCAGCGGTCTGCTCCGCTGCAGCTGCCGACTGGTCAGCTACGTCACGCACGTTGAGCACGCTACGGTTGATGTCCTCGGCCACCGAGCTCTGTTCCTCCGAGGCCGTGGCGATTTGCAAATTCATCGTTTGGATGGTGGAGATGCTGCGCGTGATCGCCTGCAGTTCTTCACCGACGTCACGGGCCAGCGACACGGTCTCGGCGGCCAGGCCACGGCTGCTGTCCATCATCGACGAAGCATTCAGTGCGCCTTGCTGCAACGTGTCGATAAGCCCTTCGATTTGCGCCGTCGATTCCTGCGTTCGCTGCGCCAGACCGCGCACCTCATCGGCCACCACGGCGAAACCGCGACCGGCTTCACCCGCCCTGGCCGCTTCGATCGCCGCATTCAGCGCCAGCAGGTTGGTCTGCTCAGCGATGCCATGGATTACGGTGAGCACGGTACTGATACCGGCGGCTTCCTTGTTGAGCTGATCCATGGCTTCGGCGGACAGGCCAACTTGCGAAGACAGGCTGTCGATCTGGGCCAGCGCCCGCTCCACCACGACATTGCCCTTGGCTGCCTGGCGCTCGGCATGCTGAGCGGCGCTCGACGCCTCATCGGCATTGCGCGCCACTTCCTGCACCGTCGCGGCCATCTCGTGCATGGCGGTGGCGACCTGATCGGTCTCCTTGCGTTGGCTCTGGATACCCGCGCTGGTCTGTTCGGTCACTGTGGAGAGCTGCTCGGCGGCCGAGGCCAGCTGGCTGGTAATGCCGGCCACCTGGGCGAGCATATCGCGCAGATTGCCGCGCGTAAGGTCCAGCGCATCGAGCAACTGCCCGAATTCGTCGCCACGCTGCTGGCGCGGCTGTTCCGTCATATCGCCCGCACCGATGCGCTCGGCGACGCGCACGGCCTGAGCCAGCGGGCTGGTAATCTGCCGCACGATCAGCCAGCTGATGATCAACCCAAGCGCCACTGCCAGCAATGTGATCCCCAACAGCAATGCTTGTCTTCCTCCTGCTTCAGCGCTGCGCTTTTCTGTCTGGGACTGCACAATTTCGTTAGTGTTGCGATAGATATTGTCGAAAATGCGCTGCATTTCCTGCCGCGCTTGCACCTGGGAGGCCACGATCGGTGGCAGCTTGGCGAATTGGCTGATGTAGGTGCCGACGGACCCATGCAAGGGCTGCAGAAGTTCCGCCGAAGCGCCAGCCAGGTGCCTGTCGAGCTTGTCGACGGCGGCCTGAAGCCTCTTGAACTGTTGCTGCAACTGCTGCAGGGATTGCTCGGTTTCGGTCATCAGGTAACCGCGTACCATGAAGCGCACCAGCCGGTTGTGCTTGGACACCTCGCCGGCGAGCAGGCCGATGGTGGCGGCTTTACGGCTGGTGTGAACAATTGGATCATCCGCAGTGCCCGCCCAGCGTTCTTCCAGTTCCGCGATCAATGCATCGGAGGTATTGCCGGCGTTCACCCAGCCGCTGCGCGTGGTCACCTTGAGCTGCCAAAGTGCGGCCAGCTCCTGGAAGTGCTGCTGGTAACGCTGTGCCTCACTGGCAATGACATCCAGCCGCTGCAGATCCTCTGGGTCGACGAAGGCGGCCTTCTGCTCCTCTACGAGCTGGACGATCCGAGCCACCGACTGGTCCACCGCCTCCACATACTGCTTGTCGCCTCGGGTTTCGAAGCTGACCTGCGCGTAGCGGATCTGATTGGCCTCATCCAGCAGAATGGCGGCATCCTGCGCCTTATCGCTGCGTGAGATCAATGCATCCATGCCGTAGATACCGATTAAAGCTACGGCCACTGTCAGCGTAAGAATGGCTGCAAAACCTAGAGCCAGTTTGTGGCTGACCTTGAGAATATTCATTGTTCGGTAATCCTGAGAAGCGCGAACGCGCCCATAGAGGCGCGCTGCGGGTTACGTTGAGTATCAGCGGAACTGCTGAGGCATCAGTCAGCAGTCCGCGCATCTTCGAACACGGGCCGAAACAGCTGCCCAATGGGGTGTTGAACGCCTCGGTAAGGCACACCTGCAGGGCACCCATTTCGGGTAGGGCGGAAGGCGGCACCGCGACCCTCCCTCCTGCTGTGCTACTCGGCTCGACCTACCTCCCGACGCAGCAAGGCGTCCAACGTATCGAGCCGGGCGCCATCGAAAGCGACCAGCGTGCCTTGCTCGATTACCCGTCGCGCCAGCCCGGTCAGGACCGAGCCCGGCGGCAGTTCGATGTGCAGGCGCACGCCACGTTCGTAAGCGGTGCGCAGCGTGGCGTGCCAATCCACGACGCGGCACATATTGAAGGCCAGGTCATCGCGCAGCCGCTCGGGGTCGGTGATGGGCCGTGCCGTGGTGCTGCTGAGATAACGCAGGCGCGGCGCACGCAGGGTAACGGGTGCGAACGCCTCGGCCAGTTGCGCGGCGGGCGTTTCCAGCAGCGCGCTGTGCGATGGCACGCTCACCGCCAGGCGCCTGGCACAAGATGCGCCCAAGGCTTTTGCATGCTGCGCGACCGCCGCCATGGCCGCATCGCTGCCGGCGATGACGATCTGGTTGTCGGCGTTGATGTTGGCCAGATGCACCGGTGTGTGCGGGCCGTGGGCCTGCGCCAGCAGGCCCTCAACCTGCCCGAGATCGAGGCCGAGAATGGCCGTCATGCCATAGCCCTGGGGATAGGCGTTCTGCATCAGTTCGCCGCGCAGCGCCACCAGGCGCAGGGCATCGGCATAGTCCAGCGCCCCGGCGGTAACCGCGGCGGCATAGGCACCGATGGAAAGCCCGGCGACATAGTCGGGGTGCAGGCCTTCACGCATCAGCAAACGCGCCCCAGCCACCCCGGCGATCAGCAGGCAGAGCTGCACGGCGCGGGTCGAGGCGAGCGCTTCAGCCGAATCCAGGGCCAGTGCGTCCTCGCCAAGCACCTCGCTGGCCTCGATCAGGGTAGCGGCGATCTCCGGCTCATCCGGCAGGCGATGCAGCATGCCGGGCTTTTGCGCCCCCTGGCCGGGAAAGGCGAACAGGCTACTCATGCCGCCATCTCCCCGGGAGCCCAGGGGTTCTCGATCAGCCGAGCACCTGTGGCGCACTTGAGCAGGATACGGGGCGAGCCGCCGGCCCACTCGCGCAGGGCGACGGCACCGGCCGGGGTTTCCAACTGCAGGTCTACGCGGCAGGGCGAAGTGTCCAGCAGCTGCTGCAGTTCGCGCGCTTCGGTGCGTGGCAGCTCGTAGGGCGTGCGCAGCAGCAGGTCGAGATCGCTCTCGACACGCGCCACGGCAACACCTGTGGCCAACTGGAAACCGACCGAACCGGTGACGCCCCAGGGGCGCTCCAGACCGTCGAACACCGGCTTGAGCACGGCAAGTGCCCTAAAGGCCGGCAAATCACCAGCGGTAACCTGCGCGACCAGCTGCTCGGGACTCATGCAACGCACTATCCGACTCACGCTCATCACCGTGGCATAACGCTGATCGCGGCGGGTGCCGCGCACGCCGACCGCAACCTGACCCGGCGCGACGAGCGCGCGGCGCACCACCACCGGCTGGCCAGCGGCCAATGCCTGCCGCGCCCAGGCCGGCGCGTCAGTGGGCAACTGCGTCGGGGTCATACCCCAGAGCAGGTCGTGGGGGCGTGGAGTGTCGTTCATCTGCAGCCTCCTCGTGATTGTTGTTGTGGAGGTGAAGCTTGGGGGCTCGCTATTGGCCCCTTCCCGCCGCTCTCCTTGACGGGAAGGGGCGAGTTTCAATCACCACTGGGCTCGGAGCATCTCCCGCACCCGCAATGACGCCTCGCGATTCGGCGCGCCGAGGCGGCCACGCAGGTCAGTGCTGGCGCCGATGTCGGCGATGGCCTGTTGCAGGCAGTCACGCACGCGGGCCAAGTCTTCACCGGCCGGCTGCTCGATGTTTTCCACTGAGAGGGTTTGCCAGAGCAGCCCGAGGGTCGCGTAGTTGTCGATGTCATAGGCCATCGGCGGCACCGACTCGGCCAACGCCTCCAGTTCCTCGACGCTGCGCAGGGTGATGCGCGCGGCGGCGGCCTTGCCCATGGCATGCACCATCACGCCCGGATCGCGCAGGGCGATGATCCGCTGGGCCTGGTAGCCATGGGCAAGGAAGGCGCCGGACATGGCCTTGCCCACCAGCAGCGCGACGACCGGGTGGCCGGCCAGACGAGCTCGGGCATAGCCGTCCACCGCGCCGGCCAGCGCCTGATGAATACCCAGGGCTTCCTCGCGCCGGCCATAGGCTTGGCTCGGCACGTCGACCACGGCAACCAGCGCGCGTTTGTCGCGCGTCTCGCGGTCGGCTTCGATCACCTCATCCACCGCCTTGCCCAGGCCCCAGCCTTCGAGCAGGCCGACTTCACCATTGCGCGCCCGCGGATATGGATTCTCGGCATCCGGCACCACGGCGATATAGCGCGCGGCACGCCCACCGAGCGAGCCGTCGATAACCTTTACCGAGGCCGGATAGCCGGCCAGGGCCTGGCCGCCGGCCAGGGCTTGCAACCAATTCAGTCCACGGCTCATTGGGCATCTCCTTGATAGAGGGCACGTACCGCCGCGGCATCGGGCTGCGTGCGAGTGTCGGCGTCAGCCAGGCGTTGCAGGAACCAGGCATGGCGGCGGCTACGCGGCTGCGCCGGCTTGCCTTGGGTGAACAGCCGATGCAGTTCATTACGGATGGCATCGGTATCGTCGGCGACGTAGCTGTCCGCCAGGCCGCTGGCATGGCGCTGCTCGCCGCCAGTCAGGCTCCAGATGAACGGCCGGTCGCTGGCGTCGTATTCCTCGATGCCGGCTTCTTGCTCGATCACTTGTGGTCCGTTCAGGCCCAGACGCGCCTCGCGAGTGACCAGGAGATAGCTGCATAGTCCGGCGGCAATCCCCATGCCGCCGAAGCAGCCGACCGAGCCGGCGACCACGCCGATCACCGGCTGGTGGTCGCGCAGTTCGACGATGGCCGCCTGGATCTCGGCGATGGCCGCCAGGCCCAGGTTGGCTTCCTGCAGGCGCACACCGCCGGTCTCCAGCAGCAGCACGGCGCGGGTGGGGATGCCGTTGCGGTTGTCCTCGGCGGCGAGTTCCAGCGCACCGGCGATCTTCGCGCCGCCGACCTCGCCCATGCTGCCGCCCTGGAAGGCGCCTTCGATGGCGGCGATCACCGCGGGTTGGCCATCGATGGTGCCCTTGGCCACCACTACGCCGTCGTCGGCCTGAGTGACGATGCCTTGCTTGCCCAGCCAGGGCGAGGTGACGCGGTCGAACGGGTCGAGCAATTCGCGGAAGCTGCCGTCATCCAGCAGTGCACGGGCACGCTGGCGAGCGCCGAGTTCGACGAAGCTGCGTGACTGCAGCAGACGTGCAATGTCAGTCATGGCCAACCTCCTCAAGCCCTTGTTCCAGACGCAGGCGTACCACGCCGGGGGTCGCACCGAAGTCGTGAATATCGATGTTCAGCGCTGGCGGCGTGTGCTCACGGAACATCCGCTCGAACAGCTGCTGCCAACGCTGCTCGGCGCCGTTGACCGAAGTGACCACCTGGATTGCCAACTTGCCGGCCTGGCCGGGCTCCAACAGCACTTCCAGATCACCCGAGCCGACCACGCCGACCAGAGCTTTGCCGCGGGCGGGTTGCCCGGCGGGAAATTCGAAAGACAGGGTTTCCATGATCAATTGCTCCCAATCGGCGCCGATGCGGCGGGTGCCAGGCGGTCGAGGAAAAGAGTGGCGGCCAGCAGGTCAGCGGCGCCGCCGGGCGAGGCGCGCAGCGCTAGCATGTCGCGGTCCAGCTCCAGCAACTGCCGACGGCCGGCAAGACTCCCAGCACCACCGGCTGCGAGCACGGCGCAGGCACCGGCCTGCATGCGAGTCAGGCCTTCGAGGCCGGCACGGTGCAGCACGCAGGTGTCGGTCAACTGGCTCATGATGGCTAGCAGCGCATCGAGCTGAGCGTTCTGCTCGCCGTCACGACGGCTGGCCACGAGTTGCGGCAAGCCCTGTTCGATAACGGCCGGAAAGCCGTGCTGTGCCTGTTCGCGAGCGCCCAGTACGCCATAGGTGCGGCACGCCCGCGCGCCATGACTGTCGGGGTTGGCGGGTGCGCCGGGATCGTCCAGCCGAGCCAGCGCCGCAGCCGTTGCGGCGATATGTCGGGGCGCGGCGCTACCGGCGTGCAGTGCCGCCGCCGCGCAGAGCAGGCCCAGCGCCCAGATCGCGCCACGGTGGGTGTTGACCCCGCCGGTGACACGCAGCATCGCGACCTCGCCATCGCGGCCCAACTGGCCGAGGGCTTCACGCAGCGACTGGCTGACCTCACCGGCGATCAGCGCGGCCTCGGCCATCGCCTTGAAGGTCGGCCACAGCGCGTTGGCCGAGGCGTGCATCAGGTCCAGGTGCAGGTCGTCGTGCGAACCGTTGCCGCGCCGGTCTACCAGCCCCGGCTTGGGCGACAGGTCCGCCTCGTCGATCAGCGCCTGCACCGCCACGTCCGCCAGGCGTTCAGCCAGTGATGGCTGTACCTGCCTTGCAATGAGGGCGCTCATCACCAGCTCCTGAACTTGGCAGGCGGGTTGTAGAGACCGCCGGACCAGTCGACCAGCTCGGCAATGCTCTTGGCCGCCAGCAGCTCGCGGGTGGCGTCAGTGCGGCGAATGCCGAGGTCTTCCGGCAGCGCGATCAGCCCTTCGCGGCGCATGCGCTCGGTGTCCTTGGGGTTGTGGCGCAGGCCGATGCGGGTAACGCCCGCCACCGCGGCGATCATTGCCTGGCGTTCTTCCAGCGAACGGGCCTTGTACAGGTAGGCGATGCCTTCCTCGGTGAGCAGGTGAGTAACGTCGTCGCCGTAGATCATGATCGGTGCCAGCGGCATGCCGCTCTTCTTCGCCACCTCGACCGCATCGAGTTGCTCGACGAAGGTGGGTTTGCCGCCTTCCTGGAAGGTCTCGACCATCTGTACCACGAGCTTCTTGCCGCGCTCGAGCATGGTGACCGGGCCTTCGCCGCCGGGGCTGGCCATGTCCAGCCAGGCCGGCGTCGGATGGCGGCGACCGCGCGGGTCGTGGCCCATGTTCGGCGCTCCGCCGAAACCGGCCAGCCGGCCACGGGTGACGGTCGAGGAATGTCCGTCGCCGTCCACCTGCAGGGTGGCGCCGATGAACAGGTCCACCGCGTATTGCCCGGCCAGTTGGCACATCATGCGGTTGGAGCGCATCGATCCGTCGCGGCCGGTGAAGAACACGTCCGGGCGTTGGGCGATGTAGTTCTCCATGCCCAGCTCGGTGCCGAAGCAGTGCACGCTCTCGACCCAACCGGTCTCGATCGCCGGGATCAGCGTCGGGTGTGGGTTGAGCGTCCAGTTGCGGCAGATCTTGCCCTTCAGGCCCAGTGCTTCACCGTAGGTCGGCAGGATCAGCTCGATGGCCGCGGTGTTGAAGCCGATGCCGTGGTTGAGCGACTGCACGTTGTGTTTTTCGTAAATGCCGCGGATCGCCATCATCGCCATCAGCACGTGCACCGGCTTGATGTGGCGCGGGTCGCGGGTGAACAGCGGCTCGATGTAGAACGGCTTGTCGGCCTGCACCACAAAATCCACCCAGCTCGCCGGGATGTCCACGCGCGGCAGGTCGCGCGGGTCATCGACGATTTCGTTGACCTGAACGATGACGATGCCGTCGGAAAAGGCGGTGGGCTCGACCAGCGCCGGGGTGTCTTCGGTGCTGGGACCGGTGTAGATATTGCCTTCGCGGTCGGCGGTGAAGCCGGCCACCAGCGCGACGTTGGGGATCAGGTCCACCAACAGGCGCGAATAGAGTTCGATGTAGGTGTGGATGGCGCCGACTTCCAGCAGGCCATCTTCCAGCAGCTGGCTGATGCGCAGGCTCTGCGGGCCGGCGAAGGAGAAGTCGAGCTTGCGCGCGATCTGCCGCTCGAACAGGTCCAGGTGCTCGGCGCGGCTGACGCTGGGCATGATCATGTGCAGGTCATGCAGTTTGCCGGGATCGACCTTGGCCAGCGACCGGGACAGAAAATCAGCCTGCTTCTGGTTGTTGCCTTCGAGCACCACGCGATCGCCTGGCGCGATCAGAGCTTCGAGCGCCGCGACGATCTTGTCGCTAGGCAGGACCACCCCATCGGCGAGGCTACGCACCTGATCGAGACGGCGGGCTTTTTCTGCGCGACGACGCGACCATTGCGGCGGTGGGGATATTGTTGTTGTCATAATGACTCCACAGGTTTCCGCTTAGTGGACTCACAGTAGGCAGTGCCCCGCTGGTCATCAATCAAGCAGGGGAGGCAATAGTTACGCTTGGAGTAACTGTTACGTTGTCAGCACCAAGCCAGCCGCTTTGAGAAGCCCACTTGGAGATCCCGCGAGGCGGAAACGAGAGTATGGATTAGCGTGTCTGGGTGGCTAGATAGGGGGCGAATCCTCACGCGCAGTGCGGTGGACCCCCAAAAACAGATATTCGCGCCACGCCTCCATAGCGCTCCTGCGGCTGCACGCCGCGGGCTTTTGTGTTAAAACGCCGGCGTGCGCCATTCGACCAAGGTGGCGCGCAACGTTCTCAGGGCGGGGTGTGATTCCCCACCGGCGGTGATGGCTGATGGCCTAGCCCGCGAGCGCTTGTCAGGGGACCACCCGAGCAAGGTCAGCAGATCCGGTGCGATCCCGGAGCCGACGGTATAGTCCGGATGAGAGAGAGCGGGATGCCTCGACGGGCGCCGTTCGTGCGTCGGTCCAATCCCTTTCGATCTGCAGTGCCCTGTTTTTACAAACAGGAGTTCGTCATATGCATCGCTTCACCTGCCTCGTCACGGAGGCTCCATGTTCACAGGAATAATCGAAGCCATCGGCAGCATTCGCGCGATCACGCCCAAGGGTGGAGATGTGCGCGTCTACGTGGCCACCGGCAAGCTGGACCTGGGCGACGTCAAGCTCGGCGACAGCATCGCCGTCAACGGCGTGTGCCTGACCGCCGTGGAACTGCCCGGCGACGGCTTCTGGGCCGACGTCAGCCGCGAAACGCTGGCGCGCACCGGCTTCATCGACCTGAAAACCGGCAGCCCGGTCAACCTGGAAAAGGCCCTGACACCGACCAGCCGCCTGGGCGGCCATCTGGTCAGTGGTCATGTCGATGGCGTCGGCGAGGTGGTGTCCCGCGAGGACAATGCCCGCGCCGTGCAATTCAAGATTCGCGCGCCGCGCGAACTGGCCAAGTACATCGCCCACAAGGGCTCAATCACCGTGGACGGCACCAGCCTGACGGTGAACGCGGTCAATGGCGCCGAGTTCGAGCTGACCATCGTGCCGCACACCCTGGTGGAAACCATCATGGCCGACTACCGCCCCGGGCGGCGGGTCAACCTGGAAGTCGACATGCTGGCGCGTTATATCGAGCGTCTGCTGCTCGGCGACAAAGCCGCCGAGCCCACGGCATCCGGCATCACCGAAGGTTTCCTGGCCGAACACGGCTACCTCAAGTAAGGAATTTGCCAGCATGGCACTCAACACTATCGAAGAGCTGGTCGAAGACATCCGCCAGGGCAAGATGGTCATCCTCATGGATGACGAAGACCGCGAGAACGAAGGCGACCTGATCATGGCCGCCGAATGCTGCAAGGCCGAGCACATCAATTTCATGGCGCGTTTCGCCCGGGGTCTGATCTGCCTGCCGATGAGCCGCGAGCGCTGCGAAGCCCTCGATCTGCCGCTGATGTCGCAGCGTAACGGCTCCGGCTTCGGCACCAACTTCACCGTATCCATCGAAGCCGCCGAAGGCGTGACCACCGGCATTTCCGCCGCCGACCGTGCGCGCACCGTGCAAGTGGCCGTGGCCAAGGGCGCCAAGGCCGAGGATATCGTCAGCCCGGGGCACATTTTCCCGCTGATGGCCCAGCCCGGCGGCGTGCTGTCGCGTGCCGGCCACACCGAGGCGGCCTGTGACCTGTCGCGCATGGCCGGTTTCGATGCCAGCGGCGTGATCTGCGAAATCATGAACGACGACGGCACCATGGCCCGTCGTCCGGAGCTTGAAGCCTTCGCCGAGCAGCATGGCATCAAGATCGGCACCATCGCCGAGTTGATTCATTACCGCATGGTCAACGAGCGTACGGTGCAGCGCGTGTCCGAGCAGCCGCTGGATACCGAACTGGGGCAGTTCAACCTCGTCACCTACCGCGACAGCGTCGAAGACAACGTGCACATGGCGCTGACCCTGGGCGAGATCAGTCCCGAGGAGCCGACGCTGGTGCGCGTGCACAACATGGAGCCGCTGCGCGACCTGCTGCTGGTCAACGTGCCGGGACGCTGGAGCCTGCGCGCGGCCATGGCTGAGGTGGCCAAGGCCGGCAGCGGGGTGGTGCTGCTGCTCGGCAAACCGCTGACCGGTCCCGAACTGCTCGCCCAGCTCAACCGCCAGCAGACCCCGGCCCCGACGCCGGCGATCTACAGCACGGTGGGTGCGGGCTCGCAGATCCTGCGTGATCTGGGCGTGCGCAAGATGCGTTTGATGAGCTCGCCCATGAAGTTCAACGCGATATCCGGTTTCGACCTGGAAGTTGTAGAATACCTGCCCGCTGAATAATGCCCAGAGGCGCCGCCGGAACGCGGCGCCTTCGTTCTTTAAGAGAAGAGAAGCCAGTCCATGACCCTGAAGACCATCGAAGGTACCTTCATCGCCCCCCAAGGAAAATTTGCCCTGGTGGTCGGCCGCTTCAACAGCTTTGTTGTCGAAAGCCTTGTGAGCGGCGCTGTTGACGCCTTGGTTCGCCATGGTGTGAGCGAAGACGACATCACCATCATCCGCGCGCCGGGTGCCTTCGAAATCCCGCTGGTGGCACAGAAAGTCGCCCAGATGGACGAGTACGCGGCGATCATCGCCCTCGGCGCGGTCATTCGTGGCGGCACGCCGCACTTCGAATACGTCGCCGGTGAATGCACCAAGGGCCTGGCCCAGGTGTCCATGGAATACGGCGTGCCGGTTTCCTTCGGCGTGCTGACTGTAGATTCCATCGAGCAGGCCATCGAGCGCTCCGGCACCAAGGCCGGCAACAAGGGCGCCGAGGCTGCATTGTCCGCCCTGGAAATGGTCAGCCTGCTGACCGCCCTGGAGGTCAAGTGAGCCTGAATCGCGACGACAGTCCCGATGCCCAGCCGGCCAAGCCGGCCAAGGGCAAGATCGCGACGCGCCGAGTGGCGCGTAGCCTGGCCATGCAAGCGCTGTATCAGTGGCACATGGCTGGCCAGAGTCTGAACGAAATCGAGGCGCAGTTTCGCGTCGACAACGATTTCGCCGGCGTCGACGGGGCGTATTTCCATGAACTGCTCACTGGCGTGGCGCGCAACAAGACCGAGGTCGACGGGCATATCGAACCGCACCTGGACCGCCCGCTGGAGGAGCTCGACCCGGTCGAACTGGCCATCCTGCGACTGTCCACCTACGAGCTGAGTTACCGCGTCGATGTACCGTATCGCGTGGTGATCAACGAAGGGATCGAGCTGGCCAAGACCTATGGTGCCACTGACGGGCATAAGTTCGTCAACGGCGTGCTGGACAAGCTGGCGCCCACGCTGCGCACCGCCGAAGTGCGCAGCAACAAGCGCTGATGATCCGCCCACATGGGTGAGTTCGAGCTGATCCGCCGCTTCTTCGCCGCCGCGCCCTGTGCGCAAGGCGGCGAGGGCGTGGCGCTGGGCATCGGCGACGATTGCGCCTTGCTTGACGTGCCGTCCGGCGAACACTTGGCGGTGTCCACTGACACCTTGGTGGCCGGCGTGCACTTTCCTGATCCGTGCGATCCCTTTCTGCTGGGCCAGCGTGCCCTGGCAGTGTCGACCAGTGATCTGGCTGCCATGGGCGCCACCCCCCTTGCGTTTACCTTATCCCTGACCCTGCCCGCGGCTGACGAGGCGTGGCTGCAGGCGTTCGCCTGTGGCCTGAATCACATGGCGCAGGCGTGCGCTTTGCGCCTGGTGGGCGGTGATACCACGCGCGGGCCGTTGAGCCTGGGCATGACGGTGTTCGGCCGGGTACCGCGTGGTTCGGCGCTGACTCGTGCCGGCGCGCAACCCGGCGAGCTGTTGTGTGTGGGCGGCAGCCTGGGTGATGCAGCCGGCGCGTTGCCGCTGGTGCTGGGCGAGCGAGTCGCAGCGGCGTCTATCGCCAAGCCCTTGCTGGCGCGGTACTGGTCGCCGCAACCGCAGCTTGAGTTGGGCCTGCTGCTGCGCGGCAAGGCCAGCGCGGCGCTGGATATATCCGATGGCTTGTTGGCGGATTGCGGGCATATCGCCAAGACGTCACAGGTCGCGTTGCATATCGACCGGACGCGTTTGCCACTCTCCGAGGCATTGCTGAGCCTTGGGGGACGCCAAGCGGCCGAGCAGTGTGCGTTGTCTGGCGGCGATGACTACCGGCTGGCGTTCACGCTGCCGGAGCGGCATCTGGCCGACGTGCAAGCGCACTGGCCGGACGTGGCGGTCATCGGCCGGGTAGCGATAGGTGAGGGCGTGCACCTGTACGATGAACAGGGAGGCGAACTTTCGCTGCCCGAACGTGGTTATCAACATTTTGGGCCTTCCCGTGACTGAGCTCTCTGGTTCCGAACCCGTACCGCCTTCGGTGTGGCGCAATCCTTGGCATTTCCTGGCCTTCGGCTTTGGCTCCGGCACCCTGCCCAAGGCGCCGGGCACCTGGGGCTCGCTGGTGGCGCTGCCGTTTATCCCGCTCTGGCAGATGCTGCCGGACTGGGGCTATTGGCTGATGCTCGGCGTGACCATGCTGTTCGGCTTCTGGCTGTGCGGCAAGGTCGCCAACGACCTGCGCGTGCACGACCACGAAGGCATCGTCTGGGACGAGATGGTCGGCATGTGGATCACCCTGTGGCTGGTGCCCGAGGGCTGGCAGTGGTTGCTGGTCGGGTTCCTGGTGTTCCGCTTCTTCGACATCCTCAAGCCCTGGCCGATCCGCTGGGTCGACCGCAATGTGCATGGCGGCGTCGGCATCATGCTCGACGACGTGCTGGCCGGTGTGTTCGCCTGGATGGCCATGCAGGGCATCATCTGGGCCTGGCTTAACGGCGGCACTCAGCTCTTTTCGTAGGTGAATCACGATCCACTGAGTGGTGCTGTGGTGGATGTAAAAAGCGACATCCACCCTGCCGGCGACGAAAAACGTGTCGCGCTTTCATGGGTGGATCACGCTTTATCGATCCACCGGGCGGCGGTCAGGCTGGATGCAGCCGCGGCGTTGACATCAGGTCATGGGCCGCTTATCCCGTTTCCACTCCCCCTGGAATTCCCTCAGCTGTGACCTGGCCACGGTTCGCCGTGCGCGCCGATGGCTATTCTGATCGCCCGTATCTTTTTAGCGAGCCGCCAGTGCCGATGCGTCGTCTCCTTCCGTTGGTCAGCCTGTTGCTGGCCGCTTCCCTGGCCCAGGCCGCGCCCGAGCAGGTGCTGGTGGTCGGTTTGTTCCCCAATGCCGCCGTGCTCAATGTCGACGGCCAGCGCAAGCTGGTAAAGGTTGGCCAGGTAGGGCCGGGCGGTGTCGAAGTGGTCAGCGCCGACAGTCGCGGCGCGGTGTTGCGCATCGATGGCCAGACGCGTCGGTTCGAGTTGGGCCGAGAATACAGTGAGGGCTTCAGCGCGCCGAGCAAGCAGCAGATCAGCATTGCCCGAGGGTTGGGTGGGCACTACTGGGTCGCCGGCTCGGTGGACGGCCATCCGATGCAGTTTCTGGTGGACACCGGGGCGACGTCGCTGGCGATCAATGAACAGCACGCCAAGCGCCTCGGGCTGGATTATCGGGTCAAGGGACGGCCGATGCTGGCCAGTACGGCCAGTGGCACGGCCAAGGGCTGGAAGCTCAGCGTCGACCGGGTCAAGGTCGGTAGCCTGGAAGTGCTCGGTGTGGATACGGTGATTTTGGAAGGCGATGCGCCGACCGAAGCCCTGCTGGGCATGAGCTTTCTCAGCCGTGTACGTTGGCGCGAGGAGCAGGGCGTACTGGTACTGGAATCCAAGTTGTAGGTCGTCACGCGTACCTTCTTCAGTCAGTCCGTTCGTGGCTTTCCACGCCCGCAAGCCGCTTCACTGCGGTTATACTCCGCGCTTTATTTTTTCTGGAGTTTCTCCGGTGTCCGTCGTTTTCGTCGCCGCATCCAAACTGCCTACGCCTTTTGCCGAATTCACCATGCACGGTTTCCTCGACGAGGCGACCGGCAAAGAGCATGTGGTGCTGAGCCTGGGCGATGTCGGCGATGGCCAGCCTGTGCTGGGCCGGGTGCACTCCGAGTGCCTGACGGGCGATGCGCTGTTCAGCCTGCGCTGCGACTGTGGCTTTCAACTGGAAGCAGCGTTGCGCGCCATCGCCGATGAAGGTCGTGGCGTGCTGCTGTACCTGCGCCAGGAAGGCCGTGGCATCGGCCTCTTGAACAAGATCCGTGCCTATGAACTGCAGGACGGCGGCGCCGATACGGTGGAAGCCAACGAACGCCTGGGCTTCCCTGCCGACATGCGTGAATACGGCATCTGCCTGCCGATGCTCGCACACCTGGGCATCCGTGAACTCAAGCTGATGACCAACAACCCGCGCAAGGTCAAGGCGCTGGAAGGCTTCGGCATTCCCGTCACTGAGCGCAAGCCGCTGAAGACCGGGCTCAACCCACACAATCGCAAATACCTGGCGACTAAGGCCGGCAAGCTCGGGCACATGCTCGGCAGCCTGCATCAGGACGAAGTCGAACAGCCATGAATCGCGCCAACGCCCGTCGCCGATTGAACCTGATCTGGTGGGGCCGCTTGGCCCTGTGCGTGCTGCCCTGGCTGGTGCTGGCGCAGGTCGACATGGATTGGGGCCTGCCGCCCATGGCGTTTTTTATCGCCGGCCTGCTCAGCCTGTTTCTCACCCTGAAATTCTTCCCCGCCTTTAAACGGGCGCTTTGGGCCATGGGCCAGACGGACGCCGACGAATCGGCCCGCTGGGGCGCTCTGCAACAAGCACAGGGCAAAGGACTCTATTGGGCCAGCCTGCCGGCCTGGATGGCCGCCCTCGGTACGTTGTCGGGTCTGGAAGGCGTTGCGTGCCTGCTGCTGATCTTCGGCAGCGTGATGATTTTTGCGCTTTACCGCATTCCGCGTCAGGTGCTTTTGCCGTAACTCTTGCTGACAAAGTACGTCTCTTCAAAACCGCGACGCTGGTTCACCACCAGTGTCAGCACAAAGAAGAAATTGCACATCAGGTTGCACATTCGCGGCAGCACCAGCGGCACTTCAATCCCTTCCTGATCCACACGCACCAAGGCGCGGATGGCTTTCTTCGCCACCGAGCGCGCCTGGTGCAGTTGCGGCACCGGCGCGTGCCCGCGGGGCAGGACAAACCCCTGCAAACGCTCCGACACCTCTTCGCGATAGTGCGCCATGCGCGCACTTAGCCAGCTCAGGTCATCTTCTTCGATCGCCAGGCGCCCGCGCACCGAGCCGTTGACGTGAAACGCCAGCGGTTGCAGCTTTTCGAGGTCGGCACGCAGGTCGGGCATGTCGTCCGGCAGGTAGGCGAGCACCCCACCAATCAGCGCGCATAGTTCATCGGTAACGACCTCGAAATCGCACAATGACGAGGCGTCCTGAATAAAGGGATAACAGACCTCATCGAGGTTCTTACTCAGCTTCAGCATGGTGCTCACTTGGGCAGGATGATGGGTGGATTGGTGGTGAGGTCGATATGCACATCCACCTGGAAGGCAGCGGTGATATGGGCCTCGGTCAACACCTCTTGCGGGGTTCCATAGGCCAGCACCTGTCCTTCAGCGAGCAGGCACAGCTTGTCGCAGTAGCGCGCGGCCAGCCCCAGGTCGTGAATAGACAGCACGACCGAGCGATCCTGGTGCGCATGATCGCGCAGCAGCTCCATCACCTTGCGCTGGTGACGCAAATCGAGACTGGCGATCGGCTCGTCGGCCAGCAGTAACACGGGTTGGCCGGCGAGGACGCGAGCCAGCCAGACGCGCGCCTGTTCGCCACCGGAGAGTTCCGCAACCTTGCGTGTGCGCCACTCCAGCACGCCGGTACGTTGCATGGCAGACGTGATCAGCGCAGCGTCTTCGTCGCCCCATGGCAGGCGGCCCAAGGCGACCACATCCTCCACGCTCAGGGACCAGGCGCTGTGATGGCTCTGCGGCAGAAAACCGATGCGCTGGGCACGTTGCTTCGGGCTCAGGTGAGCGGCGTCGAAGCCGAAGTAACTCAGGCTGCCGGTGTGAGGCTGAATGCCCGCCAGCGCGTTCAGCAGGGTGGATTTTCCCGCGCCGTTGGGGCCGATAAGGCCCAGCATCTCGCCGGCGGCGAGCGAGAAGCGCACAGGTTCGAGGCGGCCGGGTACGCTCACGCGTTCGAGGCGAATCAGATCCATTGCTTGCGCTCCTTCCACACCAGCCAGATAAACAGCGGGGCACCGATCAGCGCCGTGAGCACGCCCAGTTTCAATTCACGCCCGGCCGGCAACAGGCGTACAGCCATATCGGCCAGGCAGACGAGACAGGCACCGGCCAGCGCCGAGGGAATCAGCAAACGGTCGGGGCGGTGACGCACCAGCGGACGAATGAGGTGCGGGACCAGTAGGCCGACAAAACCGATGCCGCCGGCCACGGCCACGGAAGCGCCGACCAGTAGCGCGCAGCCCAGCACGACCAGGCGGCTGCCGCGCTTGTGGGCCAGCCCCAGGCTTTGGGCGACTTGTTCGCCCAGACTCAGGCCCAGCAGCAGACGGCGCTGGCCCCAGATCAGCAAAAAACCGATCAACAACGCCGGGCCAAGCAGCAGCAGATGCTCCAGTCCGCGCTCGGACACCGAACCCAGCAGCCAGAACACCAGTTCCTGCATGGCATAGGGATTGGGGGCGAAGTTGAGCACGGCGGCCAGCAGCGCTCCACTCAGGGTGCTGATGGCCAGACCGGCGAGAATCACCATGCCGGCCCCGCTGGAACCGGCCAGGCCCAGCATGAGGGTCAGGGCGATGCCGGCCCCGCACAGCCCGGCCAGCGCCGGCGCAAAGGCTCCGGCCCACGGCAGCAAACCGAAATAGAACACTCCGGCTGCCCCCAGCGCAGCGCCCTGGCTGGCACCGGTCAGACCCGGATCGGCCAGTGGGTTGCGCAACAGGCCTTGCAAGGCTGCGCCGCTCAGCCCCAGCGCCGCGCCCACCGCCAGGGCCAGCAGCGTGCGCGGCAGGCGAATTTCACCGATGACAATGGCGTCCGGGCCGTTGCCGCCGCTGAGCCAATCGAGCAGCCCGGTTAATACCGCCACCTGGGTGGAGCCGAGGCTCAGCGACAGCAGCGCCAGGACAAGCGCCAGCAAGGCCAGGAGGGGGGTGATCAGTCGAGCCATTGGTGCAGTTGTCCTATCAGATCCCAGGTCCAGGGGCCGGGGCATTGCCAGCGCCAGTAGTCGGTGGTCAGCCAGCGTTCGGCGGGTACGGCGTGCTTGAGCGCCGCATGTTCGGCGAACTGGTTGGCCAGCGCCCGGTGTTCCGGCGCAGCCCAGAGGATGGCATCCGGCGGATCGGCGACGACCTGCTCCAGATCCAGCCGCTGGTAGCCGTTGCCACGCAGGTAGTTGGTCCAGCCAGCGCGCTCGAGGATTTCGTTTTCCAGCGTGCCGCGCCCGGTGCCGATGCCGTTGGCGCCCAGCAGCAACAGACGTTGCTCGCGTGTGGGCGTGAAACTGGCCAGCGGCGGGCGACTGGCCAGGGATACCGGAAGGCCCACGGCTCGCAGGAAGTGCACTTCGTAATTCGCCACATCCTGCAGGTTTTGCGGCAATGGGAAAATCTCTACCCGCTTGCCCAGCGCTTGCAGGCGCTGGCGCAGCAAGGTGCCGGCGTACTGCCCGACCACCACCAAGTCTGGTTGCAGGGCGTAGATCTGTTCAAGGCTGCCGTCATGACTCGGCCATTGCGGGCCGATCCAGTCGATGGGGTAGCGCTTCTGCATCTGCGACAGGGCGGCCACGCGTTCAGGCGGAAGGTAATGGGCGACCATCCAGTCCAGGCACAGATCGAGTGAGACGATGCGCTGCGCCGACGTACTGTCGGCCCGGGCTGGCCCGGGCAGGGCCAGCAACAGGAGCAAGGGCATCAGCAGGACACGCAGCACCAGAAATCGCCTCGTCTGATCAGATAAAACGCCACAGCGGCGGCGTTTGCGGAATATGGCGGGTTGCCGGCTGGCCGGCAACCGCAGGGGGTGCTACAGGGAGGGTGTCCAGGTCAGGCCGAGCATCACGCTGAACGGTGCTTCCTGATAGCCGCGTTGTTGGCCCTCGTAGCTGTAAAGCAGGCGGCTGTAGTCCTTGTCCAGAACGTTGGCCAACTTCAGGTCGAAGCCCAGTTCATCGCTGGCTTGCCAACTGGTGCGCAGGTCGAGGACGCCGTGACCGGCGATTTCCTGAGTATTGGCGCCATCATTGAAGCTGCGGCTCACGGCCCGCCAACTGGCGCCGACGCCCACGGCTCCGAAGTGGCGATCCAGATCCAGGCTCAGGGTACGTTTGGCACGGTTGGGCAGGATGCCGCCGGTTTCGCGGTTGCGTGGATCAATGATGCTGACGCCTAAATTGGCCTGCCAGCCAAACAGGTCGTGCTCAAGGTGGGCTTCAAAACCGTTGATGCGAGCTACACCAAGGTTTTGCGTGCTGCCAACCCAAGTGATGGGGTCGCTCACATAAGCCAACAGGTCACGGAAGTCGGTACGGTAGATGGAGGCCTCCAGGCGGGTCTCAGCGGCCAGACGCGCACGCCACTTCAGCTCATAGCTCTTTGAGCGCTCTGGCTCAAGGTCGGGATTTCCTTTGGTCCAGCCTTCATCGGGCCAATACAGATCCGCAAAGGTGGGAACGCGGAAGCCTTCGGCGTAAGAGAGAATCACCTGGTGGTCGGCATTCACCGGCAGGCTCAGCGCGGCGTTGAAGGTGTTCTCATGGCCGAACTGCTCATTCTGGTCGTGGCGCATCCCCAGTTCAGTGGAGAATGTCTCGCCATGGAACTGATGTTGGACGATGGCCGCCTGGTTCCAGCGGCTGGTCTGATCGTATTCGTTGCTGCTGCCGACTTTGTCATTTAGATAGTCGAGCCCGATCAGCAGGCTGTGGGCGTCGTCCAGGTGTAGGGTATTCAACCAACTGGCGGAGTCCCGGTAGGTGTTGTTCACCGAGCTGCCGGGGAACAACTTGTCGAAGTTTTCCTGTTTGTCTTCGCTGTGGCCCAATTCCAGGCGGCTGCTCCAGGCATTCGTGAGCTGCGCATCGAGATAAACAGACGTACTGCTGATAGTGAATTCATCATAGGGCTCGGCCGGGAAACTGGCGTACAGGGTGTCGTCCCAACGCCCGAACGGGTTGTCGATCTCGGTCTTGCCGCGCTGATCCAGCACGTTTAAGCCGGCTTCTACCTTGTCGCTGAGACGGTGGCTCAGGCTCATGGACAAGGAGCGGTTGCGATAACCATCATCATCCGCATCGCTGGGGAAGGAGGCGTGTGTACGATCGAAACCGTCGGTCTCTTCCAGGCTCGCGTTAAGGCTGAAGCGCGTCAGCGCGTTACCACCTGACAGCCCCAGGCTGGTCTCCCGCGCGTTATCCGTGCCGGCTGCCAGGCGAACGTAGGGGGTGAGGCCTTCACCTTGGCTGCGGCGGGTGAAAATTTGCACGACGCCACCCATGGCATCGGCACCGTAGATGGCCGAGCGCGAGCCACGCAGGACCTCGACGCGCTCAATCTGATCAACGCTCAAAAATTGCAGGCTGGCGCCGCCGATAGTGGCCGAGCCGACTCGTACGCCGTCGATCAGAACCAGAGTCTGTGCGGTGCTTGTGCCTCTGATGTACAGGCCATAGTTGGCACCACGACCGCCGTAATTGGCCACCTGGACACCGGGTACATGGGTCAGCAGTTCCGGCACGCTGGCTGGGCGCAGGCGGTCGATATCGGCACGGGTAAATACACTGATCGACGCGCTGCTGTCGCTGGCGGCTTCAGCCATACGCGACGCCGTCACCACCACATTAGGCAGTTTCAGTTGTTCATCGAAGCGCGGAGTTTCGTTGGCGGCGAATGCCGTAATCGGCGCAAGGGCCACGGCCAGAGCCAAACGGGACAATTTCATCAGGAGATTCCTCAAAAGAACAACACTTTTGAGGAGGGCAGGAACAAGCACGGAGTCTGGATTGCAGGCACAGCGCTTGACGGTGCTGCCCTCCGCAACACCAGTCGAATCCGCTCTGGCCGGTCTCCGGGCTCTCGACTCTCATCGCGCTCGCCTTCCCATATTTCAAATACAGTGGCGTTTGAGCGGACGGCGATCTCGGGGATCGCGGTCGATTACCGTTGCGGGGGCAGCGCCGGGATTGTTCGGATCGAACGCACCGGCTTCCCGTTTAATGCGCACCTTGCGGTCACGCACACCTGGGCGGATAAGTAAAACGCGCGCACCTTACGGCGTCGCGCGCGGAAAGACAAGGATGAACGGGCCTGTAGGTGAGGTTGGAATCACCTTCACCCACAGCTTTTCATGCTTGCAGCAGACTCAACCGCGCGCGCACCGCCGCCTCGATGCCGGCTTCGTCCAGCCCGCACTCGGCGAGCATGACGCTGGGCTTGGCATGTTCGACATAGCTGTCCGGCAGGCCGAGGTGGAGGAGAGGCATGACCAGGTTTTGGCTGGCGAGGAATTCGCTCACCGCGCTGCCGGCGCCACCCATGATGCTGTTCTCCTCGATGGTCACCAGCAGCTCATGGCTGTCGGCCAGTTGGCGCACCAGGGCTTGGTCCAGTGGTTTGACAAAGCGCATGTCGACCACGGTGGCATCCATCGTTGCGCCGACCTTGAGCGCTTCGGCCAGTTGCACGCCGAACGCCAACAGGGCAACTTTATTGCCCTGGCGGCGAATCACGCCCTTGCCGATTTCCAGTGGCTGCAGGCCCGGTTCCAAGGTGGCGTTGGGGCCAGTGCCGCGCGGGTACCGTACGGCCGCAGGGCCGTCGAACAGGAAGCCGGTGGTCAGCATGCGGCGCAGCTCGTTCTCGTCGCTGGGTGTCATCACCAGCATGCCGGGGATGCAGCGCAGGAACGACAGGTCGAAGCTGCCGGCATGGGTCGGGCCGTCTTCGCCCACCAGGCCGGCGCGGTCGATGGCGAACAGCACGTCGAGATTCTGCACTGCCACATCGTGAATCAGTTGGTCGTAGGCACGCTGCAGAAAGGTCGAGTAGATCGCCACCACCGGCTTGGCGCCTTCGCAGGCCATGCCGGCGGCCAGGGTTACGGCATGTTGTTCGGCGATGGCGACGTCGAAGTAGCGCTCCGGAAAGCGCTCGCTGAAGGCCACCAGGTCCGAGCCTTCCTTCATGGCGGGAGTGATGCCGGTCAGGCGCGGGTCGGCCTCAGCCATGTCGCACAGCCACTGACCGAAGATGTTCGAATAACGCGGGCCAGACGGCGCCTTGGGCGTTTTGGGCGCATCCACCGGTTCCAGCTTGTTGATCGCGTGCCAGGTGATGGGGTCGAGTTCGGCCGGGGCGAAGCCCTTGCCCTTCTTGGTCACCACGTGCAGGAACTGCGGGCCGGACAGGTCTCGCATGTTGCGCAGGGTGGCGACCAGGGTGGGCAGGTCGTGGCCGTCGATGGGGCCGATGTAGTTCCAGCCCAGTTCCTCGAACAGCGTGCCAGGCACCAGGATGCCCTTGGCATACTCCTCGGTGCGGCGGGCGATTTCCCAGGCGCCGGGCAGGCGCGACAGCACCTTCTTGCTGCCTTCGCGCATGCTGGCGTAGGTGCGGCTGGAAAGAATCTTGGCCAGGTAGTTGGACATGCCGCCGACGTTGCGCGAGATCGACATGTCGTTGTCGTTGAGCACAACGAGCATGTCGGCGCCAACTTCCGGGGCGTGGTTGAGCGCCTCGAAGGCCATGCCGGCAGTCAGTGCGCCATCGCCGATCACGGCAATCGACTTGCGCTTCTGGCCCTGCAGGCGGGCGGCGATGGCCATGCCGAGTGCCGCGCCGATAGAGGTGCTGGAGTGGCCTACACCAAAGGTGTCGTACTCGCTCTCGGTGCGGCGCGGGAAGGCGGCCAGGCCGTCCTTCTGGCGCAGGCTGGCCATGCGCTGGCGGCGACCGGTAAGAATCTTGTGCGGGTAGGCCTGATGGCCAACGTCCCACACCAGGCGGTCATCCGGGGTGTCGAACACGTAGTGCAGGGCGATGGTCAGCTCGATCACACCGAGGCCGGCGCCGAAGTGTCCGCCGGTCTGCCCGACGCTGTAGAGCAGCTCCTGGCGTAACTCATCGGCCAGTTGCTCCAGTTCCGCTTCGCCCAGGCGGCGCAACTCGACGGGCGTCGCTGCGCGGTCGAGCAGAGGCGTGGTAGGGCGCTGGCGGGGGATTTCATGGAACGTCTTGGGCATCAGACTGATCGTTTTATAGGTGTAAAAGTCGGCGGAGTTTACCCGATGCGGGCTTGGCGACCCAAGCGGCCCTTCAGAGAGGGGCAAGCGATGCTCAGTGAATGACCAGGCTGAACAGCCACAGGGCCAGCAACAGTAGCAAAACTCCGGAAAATAGCGCGCGCCGAAACAGCGCCCGGAATGCGGAAATGAGAACCAGCAGGCCGATCGCCACGGCCACCAGGCTGAGCAGTGACGGGTCCATGCCCAGGGCTTTCGACAGGCCGTTGAGAAAGCTGGCGCCGGCCCCGGCCAGCCAGGCAAAGACTCCGTACAGGCTGTCGATCAGCACGCGCAGAATCGTCCCCAGCACTTCGCCGAGCCCTTCGAAAAAACCTTCTGCCTGCATGCGCTGAGCCTTGCTTAAGTTGAAGCGGCGCAGTCTAGCACCACCTCGCTACACAAGGCTCAGCCGCGCTGAATCAACCAGATGCCCGCGGCGATCAGCGCCAGGCCGCCAAGCTTGCCGGCGCTCACTGGCGCCTCGCGATAGCCGACCCAGCCGAAGTGATCAAGCAGCAGCGCCATGCCCAGTTGGCCGGCGAGGATCAGCACCATCATCACCAGCCCGCCAATGCGGGGCGCGGCGAAGGCGGCAACGGCGATGAACACGGCGCCGAATAGTCCACCCAGCCAGTGATACCCGCTCAGTTCGCGTAAAGCGGTGAGGCCGGGCATGCCCCGTTGCATGAGCACGATGCAGAGCAAGGCCAGGGTGCCGACGCTAAAAGACAGCAGGGCTGCGGTCATCACGCTGGATAACTGCCTGGCCACCTGGCCATTGATTCCGGCCTGCAAGGGCATCAACGAACCCGCAATAAAAGGCAGGGCGAGTAACCACCAGGGATGCATGGCGAACTCCAGACAACGAGGGGCGGGCATTATGCCGCAGACGGGGAAAGGAAACGGTCCGCATGTTAAGAGCAGCGGGGGCAAACATTGCCAATTTCACCCCGTTGACTAGGGTTAGAAGCAGTGGCACAGCGTGACGTCAGTCGCACGCATGCCACAGAGGCCGTCGCGCCGCTCAAGGCCAAAACGGTCTGCCTAGCCTGAATCAGGAGAACTTCGATGGACATGAACCGTCGGCAATTCTTCAAGGTCTGCGGAGTGGGCCTTGGGGCGTCGAGCATGGCGGCGTTGGGCATGGCGCCTCCGCCGGCCTTCGCCGAGTCGATCCGCCATTTCAAACTGACCAATACCCGCGAGACACGCAACACCTGCCCCTACTGTTCGGTCGGCTGTGGCCTGATCCTCTACAGCCAGGGCAGTGGCGGCAAGAACGTCGTGCAGGAAATCATTCACATCGAGGGCGACTCCGACCATCCGGTCAACCGTGGCACGCTCTGCCCGAAAGGCGCGGGTCTGCTGGATTTCGTCCACAGCCCCCATCGCCTCAAGTATCCCGAAGTGCGTGAAGCTGGCAGCAACGAGTGGAAACGCATCGAATGGGACGAGGCGCTGGACCGCATCGCCCGGTTGATGAAAGACGACCGCGATGCCAACTTCATCGAGAAGAACGACCAGGGCATGACGGTGAACCGCTGGTTGAGTACGGGTTTTCTCGCCGCGTCGGCTGCTTCCAGCGAAGCGGGTTACATGACCCACAAGGTGGTCCGTTCCCTCGGCATGCTGGCGTTCGACAACCAAGCACGTGTCTGACACGGCCCGACGGTGGCAGGTCTTGCCCCGACGTTTGGCCGAGGAGCCATGACCAATCACTGGACCGACATCAAGAATGCCGACCTGGTGATGATTATTGGTGGCAACGCTGCTGAAGCCCACCCCTGTGGTTTCAAATGGGTCACCGAAGCCAAGGCCCACAACCAGGCCCGGCTGATCGTGGTCGATCCACGCTTTACCCGTTCCGCCGCGGTCGCTGACATGTACGCGCCGATCCGTACCGGGACCGACATTGCCTTCCTCGGCGGGCTGATCAATTACCTGTTGGAGAATGACAAGGTTCAGCACGAGTACGTGCGCAACTACACCGACTTGCCGTTCATCGTGAAGGAGGAGTACAGCTTCGCTAACGGCCTGTTTAATGGCTACGACGCCGAAGCGCGCGCCTATCCGGACAAGGGCAGCTGGTTCTATGAAACCGGCGAGGACGGCTACGCGCTGGTCGATCCGACGCTCAGCCATCCACGCTGTGTATACAACCTGCTCAAGCAGCATTACAGCCGCTACACGGCGGATATGGCCAGCAGCATCTGTGGCACACCCAAGGACCGGCTGCTCCAAGTTTGGGAAGCTGTAGCCGAAACCTCGGCGCCAGGCAAGGTGATGACCATCATGTACGCCCTGGGCTGGACCCAGCATTCGGTGGGCTCACAGATGATTCGCTGCGGCGCCATGGTGCAATTGCTGCTCGGCAATATCGGCATGCCCGGGGGTGGCATGAACGCCCTGCGCGGACATTCCAACATCCAGGGTCTGACCGATCTGGGTCTGCTGTCGAACCTGTTGCCCGGCTACCTGACCTTGCCGCTCGACTCGGAACAGGACTACGCCGCCTACATCGAGAAACGGGCCAGCAAGCCGTTGCGCCCCGGGCAGCTGTCCTACTGGCAGAACTATGAGAAGTTCCACGTCAGCCTGATGAAGGCCTGGTACGGGGCCAACGCCACGGCAGAAAATAACTGGGGTTATGACTGGTTGCCCAAGCTGGATATTCCCGGCTACGACGTGCTTCAGGTGTTCGACATGATGTACCAGGGCAAGGTCAACGGCTATTTCTGTCAGGGCTTCAACCCCATCGGTTCCTTCCCCAACAAGGCCAAGGTCAGCGCCGCGCTGGCGCGGCTGAAATTCCTGGTGATCATGGACCCGCTGCACACCGAAACCGCCGAGTTCTGGCGCAATGCCGGTGAGCACAACGACGTCGATACCGCCAGCATCCAGACCACGGTGTTCCGCTTGCCCACCTCCTGCTTTGCTGAGGAAGACGGCTCGTTGGTCAACAGTGGTCGCTGGTTGCAGTGGCACTGGAAGAGCGCCGAGCCGCCCGGCCAGGCACGAACCGATGTGGCGATCATGGGTGGCCTGTTCCATCGGCTACGCGAGCTGTATCGCGCGGAAGGTGGTGCTTATGCCGAGCCGCTGCTGAACCTTGAATGGGCCTATAAGCAGCCGGAAGAGCCGACCCCGGAAGAAATTGCCCGGGAGTACAGCGGCCGTGCGCTAAGCGACCTTGTCGACCCGGCCAGCGGCGCGGTGTTGGCCAAGGCGGGGGAACAATTGGCTGGTTTCGGTCAGTTGCGCGCCGATGGCTCGACTTCCAGCGGTTGCTGGATTTATTGCGGCGCCTGGACTCAACAAGGCAACCAGATGGCGCGCCGTGACAACGCCGACCCGTTCGGCATGGGGCAAACCCTGGCCTGGGCATGGGCCTGGCCGGCCAACCGGCGGATTCTATACAACCGTGCCTCCGCCGATCCCGCGGGTCAGCCGTGGAACCCGGTGAAGAAACGTCTGGTGTGGTGGGACGGTGGAAGGTGGACCGGTACCGACGTGCCCGACTTCGTAGTCGACTCGCCGCCGGAGGCGGGCATGAACCCGTTCATCATGAACCCCGAAGGCGTGGCGCGCTTCTTCGCCCTGGGCATGATGACCGAGGGGCCATTCCCTGAGCATTATGAACCGTTCGAAACACCCATCGGGCGCAACCCGCTGCATCCGGACAACCCGCAGGCCACCAGCAACCCAGCAGCGCGGGTGTTCAAGAACGATATGGAATTGTTCGGCACCGCAGAGGAATTCCCCTATGCGGCAACGACTTACCGACTGACCGAGCATTTCCACTTCTGGACCAAGCACTGTCGCCTGAATGCGATCACTCAGCCCGAGCAGTTTGTCGAAATCGGCGAAGCTTTGGCCAACGAGCTGGGCATCGCCGCCGGCGAACGGGTCAAGGTGTCGTCCAACCGAGGCTTCATCAAGGCGGTTGCGGTAGTGACCAAGCGTCTCAGGCCCATGACCGTGGACGGACGCACGGTGCACCACGTCGGCATTCCGCTGCACTGGGGATTCTCGGGGCTGGCCAGAAACGGCTACATGACCAACACCCTGACCCCATTTGTGGGCGACGGCAATACGCAGACGCCGGAATTCAAATCGTTCCTGGTCAACGTGGAGAAGGCATGACATGGCTACCCAAGACGTAATTGCCCGCTCCGCCACCACCACGCAAATGCCGTCGATTCGTGAGATTGGCGAGGTGGCCAAACTGATCGATGTTTCCAAGTGCATCGGTTGCAAGGCCTGCCAGGTCGCTTGTTCGGAATGGAACGACATACGCGACGAAGTCGGCACCAACCATGGAACCTACGACAACCCGATCGACCTGACGGCGGATTCCTGGACGGTGATGAAATTTGCCGAATACGAAAACCCCAATAGCGGCGACCTCGAGTGGCTGATCCGCAAGGACGGCTGCATGCATTGTGCCGACCCCGGTTGCCTGAAGGCGTGTCCGAGCCCTGGGGCAATCGTCAAGTACGCCAACGGCATCGTCGATTTCAATCAGGACAACTGCATCGGCTGTGGCTACTGCATTACCGGCTGCCCGTTCGATGTGCCGCGCATTTCGGCCAAGGACAACAAGGCCTACAAATGCACGCTGTGTTCTGATCGGGTCTCCGTCGGCCTGGAGCCGGCCTGT
The DNA here is from genome assembly GCF_052245235.1 of Pseudomonas sp. B392_1p. Classification (NCBI taxonomy): domain Bacteria; kingdom Pseudomonadati; phylum Pseudomonadota; class Gammaproteobacteria; order Pseudomonadales; family Pseudomonadaceae; genus Pseudomonas; species Pseudomonas sp. B392_1p. The sequence continues at coordinate 21,308 of NZ_JBQPXM010000018.1, read as the reverse complement.
GTGAAGACCTGCCCGACCGGCGCCATTGTGTTCGGCAGCAAGGCGGACATGAAGGAGCACGCCGCCGGGCGCATCGCCGATCTCAAGTCGCGGGGTTTCGACCAGGCCGGTCTGTACGATCCGGAGGGCGTTGGCGGCACCCACGTCATGTATGTGCTGCATCACAACGACCAGCCGATGCTGTACAGCAACCTGCCCAACGAGCCGACGATCAGTCCGCTGGTGAGTTTGTGGAAGGGCGTGACCAAGCCGCTGGCGCTGCTGGCCATGGGTGCGGCAGTGCTCGGTGGGTTCTTCCACTATGTGGGGGTCGGCCCGAACCGTGTGAAAGAGGACGAACACGATCACGACAATGGACCCGGCGGCGAAACGGTGGTGCACCAGGTCGATCCAAGCGTGCATGTGGTTGACCCGCGCGATCCGAAAGCCTGACGCGCACCGGCGTGCCCGCCCGGCACGCCGGTGTTCGATTGCCCCTGGAGGCAACCATGAAAGAAGAAATCCTGCGTTACACGCGGTTGGACCGGACCAACCACTGGCTGGTGGCGATTCTGTTTCTCTGCGCGGGCCTGTCCGGTCTGGCCTTGTTCCACCCTTGGCTGTTCGGTCTGTCGGGGCTGTTCGGGGGCGGCACCTGGACGCGCATTTTGCATCCGATTTTCGGTGTGGTGATGTTCATCCTGTTCCTGTTTATGGCGGTGCGCTTCGCCGGCCATAACCTGCTCGACCGCAATGATCGGCAATGGCTGAAACAGATCAACGATGTTGTCGCCAACCGCGAGGAGCGTCTGCCGGAAGTGGGGCGCTACAATGCCGGACAGAAAGTCTTGTTCTGGGTTTTGCTGCTGTGCCTGCTGGTCCTGCTGGTAACGGGCATCCTCATGTGGCAGGAGTTCTTCGGGGACTATTTCCCGGTAACGGCGGCGCGCTGGGCCAGCTTGCTCCATGCCTTCGCCGCCTTCGTGCTGATCCTCAGCATCATCGTCCATGTGTATTCCGGAATCTGGGTCAAAGGGTCCATGTACGGCATGTTCCACGGCTGGGTCAGCCGTGCCTGGGCGCGCAAGCATCATCTGGCCTGGTACCGGCAGGTCAATGGCGAGTCTGAGAGCGATCTGGAACGCACACCGCCCCGCCGACAGCCTTATCGTTAAAGGCGGCATAGTTCACAAGGGGGAAGACAAAAACGCCCGTATCGCACGATACGGGCGAAGCCAACTACGCTTGCTCTGAACACTCTATAAAAGGAGCAGGGCGTGGCAGGCAACATTCTTGAGCCCGGGCAGATTGAAGCCGCGGCAAACAAACCACCCTTCATCCAGTTACCGCCACGCGACCTGTTTGCGCGGCGTGCGGCGCGCCTGGAGCAGATCGCCGCAGAGCACCCCCTGGCCGATTATCTGCACCTGCTGGCGGCGGTATGCCGGGCTCAGCAGCAGGTGCTCGACCTGCCACCCACTCTGGAACCGCTGGATGAGCACCGCAGCCGTGAATGCATCAACCATGGCATGCCGCCGCTGGCGGCAGACACGTTAGTGCGCGAAGGTCATTGGTTGCCGATGCTCGATGCATGGCTTGCGACGTTCGATGCGCCAGTCACGCCCTCGGTGGCGTTAGCGCTGGAGCAACTGCGCAGCGTTGATGCCGGCCAACGCAAGGTGTGGGCCTTATCCTTGCTGACGGGGCAGTTCTCGAGCCTGCCGGCGGCACTGGTGCCGTTCCTCGGTGCTGCCCTGCAACTTGCCTGGAGTCATTGGCTACTGGGGCTGGGCTTGTCCGACCTGCGCGAACGCGAGGATCAGGGCCAGTGTCCCTGCTGCGGCGCACTGCCGATGGCTGGCGTGATCCGCCATCGTGGCGCGATGAATGGCCTGCGCTACCTGGTGTGCTCACTGTGCGCCTGCGAATGGCATTACACCCGACTGAAATGCAGTCACTGCCGCAGCACGCGGGAAATCGATTACCTGCACCTGGAAAATTCTCCCCAGGGGGTCAAGGCCGAAGCCTGCCCGGAGTGCCGTACGTACCTCAAGCTGCTCTACCTGGACTTGCAACCGGACGGTGAAAGTCTTTCCGCTGACCTGGCCACCCTTGACCTCGATCTGCTGCTGAGTGAACAGGATTTCCAGCGCCGTGCACCTAATCTGCTGCTGGCGCCGGGGGGTGATACATGACCAGCGCGCGGCTGCCCTCGGTGGACAGTCTGTTGCGCACGCCGGCCTGTCAGCCGCTGCAGCAGCGTTACGGGCGCGAGGCGCTGCTCGCTACCTTGCGCGACTTGCTTGATGAGCTGCGCACGCCTACTCGCAACGGCCAACTGACAGCGCAGGAACTCAGTGAAGCAGTCCTCGCCGGGCGCGCCGGCGAGCGGCTGGCCAACCAGCAGCGCAGCCGGATACGCCGCGTCTTCAACCTGACCGGCACGGTGTTGCATACCAACCTGGGCCGCGCGCTGCTGCCGGAAGAGGCGGTCGAAGCGGTCTGCTTGGCGGCGCGTTACCCGCTCAATCTGGAGTTCGATTTGGCCACGGGTAAACGTGGGGACCGTGACGACCTGATCGAGGGGTTGATTCGCGAGCTGACCGGTGCCGAGGCGGTCACCGTGGTCAACAACAATGCGGCTGCCGTGCTGCTGGCGCTCAACAGCCTGGGCGCGCGCAAGGAAGGCATTATTTCGCGTGGCGAGCTGATCGAGATCGGTGGCGCTTTTCGCATCCCCGACATCATGGCCCGCGCCGGGGTGAAATTGCATGAGGTGGGCACCACCAACCGCACCCATGCCCACGACTACGCAAACGCGATCGGCCCCCGTAGCGGACTGCTGATGCGAGTGCACACCAGCAATTACAGCGTGCAGGGCTTTACCGCCAGCGTGCCCACCGCCGCACTGGCGGCCATTGCTCATGAGCATGGTCTACCACTACTGGAGGACCTGGGCAGCGGCAGCCTGGTCGATTTGAGCTGCTGGGGGTTGCCTAAGGAGCCGACCGTGCAGGAGGCGCTGCGTGATGGTGCCGATATCGTCACCTTCAGTGGCGACAAACTGCTGGGTGGGCCTCAGGCCGGATTGATCGTCGGGCGCAAAGAGCTGATTCAGAGAATCAAGAAGAACCCGCTCAAGCGTGCCCTGCGTGTCGACAAGCTGACTCTCGCGGCCCTGGAAGCGGTGCTCAACCTGTACCGCGACCCGGATCGCCTGGCCGAGCGTCTGTCCAGTCTGCGTCTGCTGACGCGTCCGCAGGCTGAGATCCGCCACCAGGCCCAGCGTCTGGCGCCGCAACTGGCAGCGGTGATGGATGAATGCTGGAGCGTCACGGCCAGCGATGCGCTGGGCATGATCGGCAGCGGCGCACAACCGGTGGCGCGCCTGGCCAGTGCGGCCCTGTGCCTGCGTCCGCAACAGCCCAGACGCCTGCGCGGACGGAGCCTGCGCCAGCTGGAAACGGCGCTGCGTGAGCTGCCCATTCCGGTGCTCGGTCGGATCGACGATGACGCTCTGTGGCTCGACCTACGCCAGCTCGATGATGAGGCCGCGTTTACCGAGCAATTACCGCAACTGCGCGAGGCGCTGGGATGATTGTCGGCACCGCCGGCCATATCGATCACGGCAAGACCGCACTGCTCAAGGCGTTGACCGGCCAGGCGGGTGACCGCCGCCGCGAAGAGCGCGAACGCGGCATTACTATCGATCTCGGCTATCAGTACGCCGACTTGGGTGAAGGCAACCTGACCGGCTTTATCGATGTGCCGGGGCACGAGCGGTTCGTGCACAACATGCTGGCTGGCGCCAGCGGCATTGACCTGGTACTGCTGGTGGTGGCCGCCGATGACGGTGTGATGCCGCAGACCCGCGAGCACCTGGCCATCGTCGAGCTGCTGGGTATTCGCCGCGCTCTGGTGGCGTTGACCAAGATCGACCGTGTGGAGGGAGCGCGTCTCGCCGAGGTCAGCCAGCAGATTGTCGAACTGCTGGCCGATGGGCCATTGGCCGGAGCGCCGATCTTTCCGGTGTCCAGCATCACCCGCGCAGGTATCGAAGATCTGCGCGGCGCGTTAGTGAGCGCTGCCGCTGAGTGTCGAGCACGCAGTCGCGATGGGTATTTCCGTCTGGCCATCGACCGTGTCTTCAGCGTTACCGGTTCCGGTGTGGTGGTGACAGGCACGGCCTTTGCCGGACAGGTGCAGGTTGGTGACGAGCTGGTGCTCAGTCCCGCCGGCCAGCGCGTGCGGGTACGTGGTCTGCATGCGCAGAATCGCGAGGCGCGGGCGGCATTTGCCGGACAGCGGGTAGCCGTCAATCTGGCTGGCGAACGTCTGAGTGTCGACAGCTTCCAGCGCGGCGACTGGCTGCTGGCGCCGCCGTTGCACGCGCCAACCACACGCATCGATATCGACCTGCAGTTGTTGCCAAGCGAAGCCCGTGAGCTTCGCCATTGGACGCCTGTGCACGTACACCTCGCGGCCCAGGATGTCACCGGTCGTGTTGCCTTGCTGGAAAGTGAGTGCCTGGCTCCAGGTGAACGCATGCTGGCCCAGTTGCTTATTAACGCTCCCGTGCATGCCGTGCATGGCGACCGTCTGGTGCTGCGTGACCAGTCGGCGCAGCGCACGCTGGGCGGCGGACAGGTTCTCGATCCCTTTGCCCCAGCGCGTTATCGGCGCAGTGCGGCGCGACTGCAGCAAATGCGCGCCTTACGTGAGGGTGGTCTGGAGCAGGCACTGCCGGAATTGCTTGCCCAAGCCGTTAATGGTCTCGATCCACAGGTGTTGGCACGCCAGTTCAACCGCCCCCAGGCGAGCTGGCAGTTGCCTGAGCAGGTACTCAACATCACCACCCGGCTCGGTCCGCGCGTGTTCAGCCGCGAACAATGGCAGGCCCTGGGTGAAAGCCTGACTGCTGCCCTGCAACGTTTTCACGAGCAGCAGCCGGATGAGCTCGGCCCCGACCGCGATCGCCTGCGCCGCTACGCGTTGCCACAGTTGGAACGCCCGGTATTTATCGCCTTGCTGGAACAGCAAATGGCTGCGGGTCATATCTTGGCCAGCGGGCCCTGGCTGCACCGTCCCGAACATCAGGTGCGCTTGAGCGAGGCGGAAGAGCGCTTGAAAACGCGCATCTGGCCAGCGTTGGTCGCGGGCGGTTTCAACCCGCCTTGGGTGCGCGATCTGGCACGGGTAACGGCAGTAGACGAAGCGGTGATGCGCCACCTGCTGCGCAAACTGGCGCGCCTGGGGCTGGTGCAGCAGGTGGTCAAGGATCTGTTCTACCCGGAAACTACGCTGCGCCAGCTGGCTGGGCATGTGCTGGCCCTGCATCAGCAAACTGGAGAGATTCGTGCGGCGGCATTTCGTGACCGCGTTGGCTTGGGGCGCAAACGCAGCATTCAATTGCTGGAACACTTCGACCGCATCGGCTTTACTCGGCGCTTCGGCAACGAACGCAAGGTGCGCAGCGACAGCGCATTGGCGCAGGACACGGAAAGCACCTAGGGTTGAGGGCTGGCGCGTTCGAGGCCGAATTCGCGACTATTGGAAGGCAATCGCAGCCGGTGCTGCGGCCGGGCTTCAAACCCGGTTGGGGGCGGCAGCCGCTCCCGGGTAGGTTCGACTCCTACTGCCTTCCGCCATTTCCTGTTGATCTTCTTGTCAGATCTACTTCCACTTCAACGCCTGCACATGGCGGTCCTCCGGGTCGAAATTATCCAGGCGCATCTGTTCGGCCAGGGCCGTCAGCGCCGATTCGCCCTGGGGGAATTCATGGCGCACGGCCAGCCAATCGTCTGGGTGCAGGCGGATCATCCAGCCTTCGCCATAGCAGTCGCGGTTGATCAAGCCCGGGCGTTCCAGCAATTGCGTATTGACCGCCCGCAGCTTGCCGGCCAGCGGGCTGCGGGCGGAAGTGGCGGCTTTGGCGAACTCCACCACGCCGAAGCTGCGCTCGCGTTCGATGCGCGCGCCGATGCGTTTGGGGGTAAAGGCGAATATTTCGCCATACAGGGCGCAGCCGTAGGCATTCAGGCCCAGCGTGACTGTGCCATCGGTTTCCTCGCGCAGCCACAGGCCATGGGCGGGGGCATAGAACAGCGCATCGGGAAACTCCAGTCCATGCAGATTCATAGCGTGAGCACCCGTTCGGCTTCCAGGATCAGTTGCGCCAGTTCGCCGCCGCTGGAAATTTCGTCGAGTTCGGCGATCAGTGCGGACTCATCCAGGGGTACGCCGGGCTGGCGGCACATCAACAGCCGTGCTCCGGCGTCCTTGGCTTGACGGATGAAATGCAGCAGCGGCTCGCCGTCCTCGGTTGCCCGCAGTGTGTTGGCAATATTCTGTTGCGCCAGGCGCACGGCTTCACCGGTTAGAAACAACGTCACTTGCGCGTCCATGCAGGCCAGCAGCGTGGCGATATGAAACGGTGCGGCGCAACGCGCCGGCGTACTGGGGCCACTGGCTACCAGGATGAGCACTTGTTGCGATTGGGCTTCCATGCGTATTACCTCAATAGGGCGGGTACTGACTGAGGACCTTGGTCACCGTTTCGTAGATGTCCAGACGGCGCTCGGTTGGGGTTCGCGAACGGCTCGGCAATACCTGCTCGGCACTGCCGCGCCATACCAGCTTGCCGTCACGGCCGTCGAACAGGTCGATTTGCAGGGTGCCAACACGGTAGTTGTACGAGCTGGTCTCGGCGTAACCCGGCGCGCCCCAGAAACCCCACGGGTTGCCCCAGTAACCGCCACCGCCGTAGACAGTGGTCACTTGGTCCTGGCGCTGCTCAACCAGCATCCAGACCTGCACCTTGAGGTCCGGGTTGCTTTGGGCCGGGCGCAGGCCGCGTTGGTCGAGCTCCTCAGCTACGGCTTCTCGTACGCGCTGGGTGGTCAGGTCGCTGTGCAAGCGCGGGTCGGCCGGGACGTATTGCACGGCCGGCTCCTGCCAGCTCCAGCTGCGGTAGGCGGCGAAATCGCGGCTAGCGTCAAAATCCCGTTCCAGACGGGTCGTCTGGCAGGCTGCGAGCACCAGCAGCAGCGGTAACAGCAAGAGTCGGTACGGCATGATGGCTTCTCCGAAACGAGAGAGGTGCCTGATCAGTATGGCGGATAACCTGCCAGTGCCTGGCGTACGGCATCGTGCAGGCTGTCGCTGCGCGTGTGGCGATCACTGCCGCGTACCGCTTCGGCGCTGCCGCTCCAGACGGGCTGGCCGTCGCGTCCATCGTGCAATTGAATATCCACCACCAGAACTTCGGTTTCGAAGGTGCGCACCAGCGGTACGCTCATGGCCAGGCCATAGCCAGAATGGTGAGGCGAGTGATAACCGTAGGGGTACAGCCCTGGATGGTAACCATAACCATAACCATAACCGCCATAGCCGTAGTCGTCATAGCGTCGTTGCAGACGGCGCTCGACTCGCAGGTCGGCGCTGACCAGTAGATCGGCGGTCCGGTTGTCCCGTGCCGGACGCAGGCCGACCTGATCAAGCCCTGCGGCAATCGCTGACTGGACTTGCTCCGGGCTGGCCTCTGTCGTGCCCGCCGGAAGTAGGCCTGGCTGCCAGGCCCAGGAGCGGTAACGGCCATAATCGCGGGGCGCGGCGGGGTAGGCGCTGACATCGACGCCGGTGGCGGCCAGATTCGGCGCCGGAGGCAGCGGAGCCGAGCTGGCCGTGTAGGGATTGTTCCCCTGGCAAGCGGCCAGCACGAAGCTGAGGGTGAGAAGGGCGGGGCGGATCATGTGACGCTCCTGCCAGAGGGTATTTACGCTTGTTAGTGGGGCCGACATATCCAGTGTAGATAGCGACCCAGGCCGGCGAAGGCCGGGTGGCGACGATAGGCCAGTTCCATTTCGACCAGCGCGGCCCCCTCGGCCTTGGTCTGGAATTCCATCGGCATGTAGTCGTGAAACACCCGCACGCCACTGGTGTGTTCAACTGTCCAGGTAGCGGCGAGTTGCGCCGCCAGTTCGCGAGGATCAAGCGGGCGTTGCGGCGTCAGGCTTTGTTTTTCCCCAGCAAACTCTTGTTTGCGCAGTTTGCGAAAGTGTCCCTTGAGCAGGTTGCGGTAGATCAAGGCGTCCTGGTTGTAGAAGGCCAGGGACAGCCAGCCGTGGGTGGCCGTCAGGCGGTGCAGCACCGGCAGGATGGCAGCCGGTTCGGCCAGCCATTCCAGCACGGCGTGGCAGAGCACCAGGTCATAGGGCTCATGCAACTGCTCGGCCAGTTCCTGCCAAGGCGACTGGATGAAGGTGGCTGTTTGTCCGGCCTCGGCGAAGCGCTGGCGCGCACCCTCAAGCATCGGTGCGGCAGGCTCGGCGAGCGTTACGATGTGGCCTTGTTGAGCCAGCCACAGCGACATGTGGCCCAGGCCGGCGCCGATATCCAGCACGCGTAGCGGGCGTTGCGGGCGTTGCGGCAGAATTTCGCTGAGGTCCGCCTGCAGCACGGCCAGGCGGATTGCGCCCTTGGCGCCACCGTAGATTTTTTCGGCGAAACGCACCGCTAGCTCATCGAAATGCCGGTCGTTCATCGTGCGTAGCGCCGTTCGGTGTCGGCCAGCTTGGCGCTGACCACGGCGTTCATGTCCAGTCCAAGCTCGGCACACAGCAGCAACAGGTAAAGCACGACGTCGCCGATTTCCTGGCCGGCGTGTTCCAGTTGGTCGGCCGGCAATTGGCGGGACTGCGCTTCGCTCAGCCACTGGAAAATTTCCACCAGCTCGGCCATCTCCACGCTGGCGGCCATGGTCAGGTTTTTCGGGCTGTGGAACTGCCGCCAGTCGTTGGCATCGCGAATAGCGTGCAGGCGTTGGGTGAGGGCTTCGAGGTTCATGGTGGCTCCGCAGGGCTGAACCTGCGGATTATCCCGGATCTCGGCGCGCCGGGGCGAACTCATTGTCAGTCAGTCTGCGGTCTATGACTTCCACAGACTCCATTGGCCGGCCATATGCGGCAGGTCCTGGGTGCTACGCAAGCTGAACTGGCCATGGTCGGCCGGCGGGCTGGCCAGCAGGCGCACGTCGCTGGGCAGCAGGACCGGCTTCTGAAAGCGCGCTTCTACGTCATAACCGGCCCTGGGCAAGCGATCACCAAGGGCAGCCAGGGCGCGACCCTTGTTCCACAGGCCGTGGGCGATGGCACGGGGAAAACCGAACAGCTTGGCGCTGATGGCGCTCATGTGGATCGGGTTGTAATCGCCGGCGACCCGCGCGTACTGGCGGCCAATATTCGCTGGCGCGCGCCAGCGGGCGATTTCTTCCAGCGGAAACGATGCGTGTTCGGTGCGTTCCACGGCCGGGCCGTCGATGTGCAGGCCGCGATAAAGCATGCGGCTGTCGCCTTCCCAGAGCAGGCCGAGCTGGTCTTCGAGGCGGGTGATCAGGCCGAAGGTGGTGCCTTTGTCATGGGGGGCGAGGGCGTCCAACGTTACGCTCACCCGGTAGGGTCCGAGGCCGCCGAGCGGGCGCAGCACCTTGATGCGATTTTCCAGATGCACCAGGCCCAGCAGCGGAAAGGGGAAGTCATCGGCCGTGAGCAGTTTCATTTGCAAGGCGAAAGCGAGGATATGCGGATAGGTGGAGGGCAGCAGTCCATCGTCCGCGAAGCCGCACAACTGCCGATAGCGCGCCAGGTTATGCGGGTCGACCATCAGCGTACAGCTCAGCCCCCGCAAGGGCAGCGTCGCGCCTCGGGTGCCACGGCGCAGCACGGCACGGGCGAACAGGCTGGGCAAGGCTGGCAGATGGGGCAGATCTTGGATCAGCATCGGTTATCTCCCTTGTTCCGATTACCTACAGATTTATCGTCCCGGCGCCGGGGTACATTGGCCGCGCGACGAGAGGCCATGACAAAGCAGCCAATCGCTCTGCCTGCCTCAATGCCTGGCGTTCTTGAGTATCGCCCCTAAAGCTGACTAAGATGACTGCGCCACGCTCAACAAGAAAAACTAAAAATAATGATGCAAGATCTGACCGACGATGTGGCGCTGATGCGCCCGGTAATCGAGGCGTTGCGCGCCAGTGGCGTTGATCCCGAACGGGTTCTGACGCGAGTCGGCCTGCCGCAAGGCGCGTTACCGGCGAGCCGTTTCCCCCATACGGCGCAACTGCAATTCTGGCAGGCCTGCGCCGAGGCTTGCGAAGAGCAGGATGTCGGCCTGCACCTGGCCGGGTATTTACCCGCCTTCCATGGCTTGCTGCTTGAATACCTGTTCCTGTCCAGCGCCACCTTCGGTGAAGGCCTGCGCCATGCCTTGCGCTATACGCGACTGTTATCCGACCTGCTAGCCGGCAGCCTGGAGCTCGACGGCGAGCGCGCCACATTGGTGCTGGGCATGGATGCTGGGGCCGTGCGGCATTTTCCGGAAATGCTCATGGGCGCGGCGATTCGTCTGTTCAGTGCGCTCACCGACGGTGAATTCACCCCTCTTGAAGTCCAGTTGATGCATGCCGAAGGCGCGACGCCCGAGCGCTACCACGATGTCTACGGCTGTCCGGTGCGCCTGAATGCGCCACGCTATGCCTTGGTGTTCAGCGCCGGCGTTCTGGAAAAACCCTCGCGCCATGCGGCGCCGGAGCTGTTGCGCATGCATGAGTCGCTGGCGCGTCGGCAATTGCATGAAGTGGAGCGCCTCGATCTGGTACGCCAGGTGCGTGAGCTGATCGCCGTGTTGCTAGTGGACGGTGGCGCCACCCTGGAGCAGGTCGCCTTGCGCCTGAGCATGCCTTCGCGGCGACTGCGTGAACGCCTGGCCATGGCGGGGGTGCGTTTCAATGACCTGGTCACTGACTACCGCTGCCGCCTGGCCAAGGAACTACTGCTCAATACCGACGAACGCATCGAGGTGATCGTCGAGCGCACCGGATTCTCCGAGCCGAGCACTTTCTATCGTGCCTTCAAGCGCTGGATCGGCGAGACGCCGGTGGAGTTTCGTCGCAAGGGTCGGCAAAACAGGGCCAAGGCGCCCACGGTCAGTGTCGACTGACACGGTACAAGGCTTCGCTCACCTGCTTTCCCGAGCGGGCGGCAACAGGGCGAATTCAATGCTAAGAATCGCCTTGCAATTGCAGGCCGCTGATTGCAACAGTCACGCCCCCAGCAGACTTTGCCCGCACACCCGCAAGACTTGGCCACTGACCCCACCACTGCTCGGCTGGGCGAACCAGGCCACGGCTTCGGCGACGTCCTGAGGCAGACCGCCCTGGCTCATGGAGTTCATGCGCCGACCGGCTTCGCGGATGGTGAACGGAATGGCAGCGGTCATCTGCGTTTCGATAAAGCCCGGCGCCACGGCGTTGAGGGTAATGCCGCGCTCGCCCAGAACCGGCGCCCACGCCTGGGCCAAACCGATCAGCCCGGCTTTGCTCACCGCATAGTTGGTCTGCCCCAGGTTACCGGCGATGCCGCTGATCGAGGCGATCAGCACCACGCGGCCGTCATTGCGCAGCGTGCCGGCGTCGAGCAGCGCCTGGGTGAGGCGCTGCGGGGCCAGCAAGTTGACGTCGATTACCGAATTCCACAGCGCCTCGCTCATCTTCGCCAAGGTCTTGTCACGGGTAATGCCGGCGTTGTGCACGACGATATCCACGCCGCCGGACAGCGCCTGCACCAACTGTTGCGGGGCATCCTCGGCGCAGATGTCCAGGGCCAGGCTATGCCCGCCCAGGCGCGCGGCCACGGCTTCAAGTGCGGTAGTGGCAGCGGGTACGTCGAGCAGGGTCACTTCGGCGCCGTCGCGTGCGAGGGTTTCGGCAATGGCGGCACCGATGCCCCGTGACGCCCCCGTGACCAGAGCTTTCTTGCCGGCCAGTGGACGTGTCCAGTCCTTGACCTCGGCAGCGGTTCGGCTGAGGCGCAGCACCTGGCCCGATACATAGGCGCTCTTGGGCGATAGGAAAAAGCGCAGCGCGCCTTCCAGTTGCGCTTCGGCGCCTTCACCGACATACAGCAACTGCACGGTGCCGCCACGGCGCACTTCCTTGCCTAGCGAGCGGGTAAATCCTTCCAGGCTGCGCTGGATGCTGGCGGCGAACGGATCGCTGAGCGATTCGGGCGCGCGACCGAGCACGACAATGTGCGGGCAGCTGTCTAGGTGGCCGAGGGCAGGCTGGAAGAAATTGCGCAGCGCGATCAGTTGCTCGGGACGCTGCAGGTCGCTGGCATCGAATACCAGGGCCTTGAGTTTGGACGTCAGCGCGGCATTCCAGGCTGGCAGAGCCACGCCTTCGCCACTGGCATACAGTTCATTGCCCAGACGCTGCAGCGCCGGCAATGCCTGGGCCAGCAGCGGTCCGCCGCCGACCAGCAAGGCGCCGTCTACAGGGCGTGACTGCCCGCTTATCCAGCGTTGCAGGCGCAGCGGCGCGGGCAGGCCGACGCGGCGCACCACCTGGCGGCCGAGCGAGGAGTTGGCAAAGTCGATATAGCGGTCAGACATGATGGTCTCCCTGAGGACGAATGGCGAAACACTCTACGCGCTGAGCGGCACCTTGCATTGACCGGTATTAACGTGGAAACGGCGAGGCGGCCAATGCCAGGGATGTAGCGCAGGCTAGCCTGTAGCCAATGTTCATTGCACGTTTATCGCACAGGAGTCTGTATGGCCCAGCTTCGCCGGGTCGCCATCGTCGGCGGCAACCGTATTCCGTTCGCTCGTTCCAATACCGCCTACGCCACCACCAGCAATCAGGACATGCTCACCGCGGCCCTGGAAGGCCTGATCGAGCGGTTCAACCTGCACGGCGAGCGCCTTGGTGAAGTGGTGGCCGGTGCGGTGCTCAAGCATTCACGGGACTTCAACCTGACACGAGAATGCGTACTCGGTTCGCGCCTCTCGGCGCAAACCCCAGCCTATGACCTGCAGCAGGCCTGTGGCACCGGCCTGGAAGCAGCGCTGCTGGTGGCCAACAAGATCGCCCTCGGGCAGATCGAGAGTGGCATCGCGGGCGGCGTGGATACCACATCCGACGCGCCAATCGGCGTCAACGAAGGCTTGCGCAAGATTCTGCTGGCGGCCAACCGGGCCAAATCCACCGGCGACAAGATCAGGGCCCTGCTCAAGGTGCGTCCTGGTCATCTGGCCCCGAGCATTCCCCGCAATGGCGAACCGCGTACCGGGCTGTCCATGGGTGAGCATTGCGAGCGTATGGCCCAGCAGTGGCAGATTCCTCGCGATGAACAGGATCAGTTGGCTTACGAGAGCCATCAAAAACTGGCCGCAGCCTATGCCGAGGGCTGGCAGAGCGATCTACTCAGTCCGTTCCTCAGCCTCAGTCGCGATCAGAACCTGCGCCCCGATATCGACCTCAACAAGCTCGCCACCCTAAAACCGGTGTTCGAGCGTAGTGCCCGGGGCACGCTGACGGCCGCCAACTCGACCCCGTTGACCGACGGTGCGTCTGTGGTGCTGTTGGCCAGCGAGAACTGGGCGAGGGCGCGTGGTTTGCCGATTCTGGCGTATTTCAAGGATGGCGAAGCGGCGGCGGTGGATTTCGTGCATGGCCAGGAAGGACTGTTGATGGCGCCGGTGTATGCCGTGCCCCGCTTGCTGGAGCGCAACGGCCTTACTCTGCAGGACTTCGATTACTACGAAATCCATGAAGCCTTTGCCGCCCAGGTGCTGTGCACGCTCAAGGCCTGGGAGGATGCGGACTACTGTAAAGCGCGCCTGGGGCTGGACGCGCCGCTGGGCGCCATTGATCGGAGCAAGCTCAACGTCAAGGGCAGCTCACTGGCGGCTGGGCACCCCTTTGCCGCTACGGGCGGTCGTATTGTTGCCAACCTGGCCAAGCTGCTCAGCGTGGCGGGTGAGGGCAAGCGCGGGCTGATCTCCATCTGCGCGGCGGGTGGGCAGGGCGTGGTGGCCATTCTGGAGCGTTGAACAAAAACTGAACGCTGCGCGCCAAGCCACGGATTGTGTGGTTTGGCTGCGCTTACCCACAGCCTTTGGACAGGGTGTTGCCCAGCGTCTGTGGCTAAGTTTCCAGAACCGGTCAAGAATTGTTCGACGGCGGCAAGGCCAGCGACTGCCACGCTCGGGGAGTGGTCTGAACAGCTTTTCCACAGGGTCATCCCCGGTTACTGTGGGCAAGCGCTCCGCTGTATAAATCTGCACATTCGCTGTCGGCCTGATAGCCCGGGCTGCTCAAATACTGAGCGTACGGCGTCAGAGCGCGTCAATGCTGGCGTCCAGGCAGGGTTGAACAGATTGTCCACAGCCTCGTGCACATTATCTGTGCACGATCCATTTGCCACTGACTGAAAAATGAACGCCACTTCCTAAGGCTTGTCAGGCCTGGCCTGGAACTCTCGCTCTACAGGTTATGCACAGGTTCATCCACCCATTCTGGGGGTAAGCGCAGCGCCTTGATAACGCTCTCGGTGAGCCTGTCTTGTAAACAGAGCGATGAATGCCATGCGCATGCATGGCGGCCAACGTTGCTTTGCCGTACTCTGCGTGCCGCCGATTGACTGCCTGGCAAGGAAGTGCAGAAACGCCGATGAAAACCCCAAAACGATTGCTCCCTCTGCAAGAGGATGGCCTGATCGACGAGGTAGTACGCCCGCTGATGAGCGGCAAAGAAGCCGCCGTGTATGTGGTGCGCTGTGGCTCCGAGTTGCGCTGTGCCAAGGTGTACAAGGAGGCTAACCAGCGTAGCTTCCGCCAGGCCGCCGAATACCAGGAAGGCCGCAAGGTACGCAGCAGCCGAGCGATGCGCGCGATGGCCAAGGGCTCTAAATACGGTCGCAAGGAGCAGGAGGAATCCTGGCAAAACGCTGAAGTGGCCGCGTTGTTCAGGCTGGCCGGCGCCGGCGTGCGCGTTCCGAAACCCTATGACTTCCTAGACGGCGTGCTGTTGATGGAACTGGTGTCCGACGGCGCCGGCGATGCCGCGCCGCGGCTCAACGACGTCGATCTGTTGCCCGAAGACGCTCGCGAATTCCATGCCTTCATGATCGGCGAGATCGTCAAGATGCTCTGCGAAGGCCTGGTGCACGGCGACCTGTCGGAGTTCAACGTGCTGCTCGATCCCTACGGTCCGGTGATCATCGATCTGCCCCAAGCCGTGGACGCCGCCGGCAACAATCATGCCTTCGCCATGCTCGAGCGTGACGTGCGCAACATGGCTGAATACTTTGGTCAGTTCGCGCCCGAGCTGCGCTACACCAAGTACGCCAAGGAAATGTGGGCACTCTACGAGGTCGGCGAGCTGACGCCGGACACGGTGCTCACCGGCGAGTTCGAAGAGCCGGAAGAAGAGGCTGATGTCGAGTCGGTCATGCGCGAGATCAAGGCGACTCTGGCCGAGCAGGCGCGCCGTGAGGCGATGCTCAATGCCGAGGATGCACCGCGCGATATGGAACCGCCGCCGCCCTGGATGCAATAAACATCCGTCACGGGTGCGGCGAATCGCCTGAATCAGCGGGAAAACTTGACCGCCGCTGTCGTGGCGCCGAAGCTTGTCGCTTGTTAGTTCGTATCGGTTCGAGGAGTTTGAGATGCAGGGGCACGCACAGGTCGTCGACTATCTGAAAAGCCTGCTAAAGGGCGAATTGGCGGCCCGGGATCAGTATTTCCTGCATTCCCGGATGTACGACGATTTCGGCTACAGCAAGCTTTACGAGCGCATCAATCATGAAATGGAAGAGGAAACCCAGCACGCCGACGCGTTGCTGAAACGTATCCTGTTCCTGGAAAGCACGCCGGACATGGTCCCCGATGCGATCAATCCTGGCGCGACGGTGGAAGAAATGCTGCGCAGCGATCTCGCTTTGGAATACAAGGTGCGTGCGGCGCTGGCCAAAGGCATCGAGCTGTGCGAACAGCACGGCGACTATGTCAGCCGCGACATGCTCAAGGCCCAGCTCAAGGACACGGAAGAAGACCACGCGTACTGGCTGGAGCAGCAGCTCGGCTTGATCGGACGTATCGGCCTGCAGAACTACCTGCAGGCGCAGCTCTGACGGCGATGGGTTACGCTGCATTTTTCGCGGGGTGGATCGCGCTATTCTGATCCCCACCCTGCGGGGTCATGGTGGATGTAAAAAACGACATCCACCCTACCTGCTTATGCAGGAGCGAGCTTGCTCGCGATCACCCGAAGTTAGAAGCTTCGCCAGTACGCTGGCTCCAAGGGCAAGCATTAACCCGTGGAAGACGCTTTCTCGTCCACCATGAGCCTGCACCGAACCATGCCATCCCACGCGAACTATGCTGCCGTCAATGCCCGCTGCAGCAACCTCCGGTTTCCAGGCTCTTGAGAATCGGACAATCCGGTCGATCGTCGCCTTGGCAATGCTCAACCAGCTCTTGCAGGGTGTCGCGCAGGCTGGTCAATTCCTCGATCTTGCGGTTCAGCTCGGCGACATGGGCACTGGCCAGCGCCTTGACGTCGGCGCTGGCGCGCTGGCGGTCCTGCCAGAGGGTCAGCAGCTTGCCGACTTCCTCCAGAGAAAAACCCAGGTCACGGGCGCGCTTGATAAAGGCCAGGCGGTGCAGGTCAGTGGCGTTGTAGCGGCGGTAACCATTGTCGCCACGCCCGGCCGGCATCAACAGGCCGATGGATTCGTAGTAACGGATCATCTTGGCGGAAAGACCGCTCTGTTTGGCTGCCTGACCGATGTTCATGGGTCTACTCCTTCGGTTTCCAGGTTTTCAGCAGCAGCGCGTTGCTCACCACGCTGACGCTGGACAGCGCCATGGCCGCGCCAGCAACCACTGGACTGAGGAAGCCCAGCGCAGCCAGCGGAATGCCGATCAGGTTGTAGATGAACGCCCAGAACAGGTTCTGGCGGATCTTCGCATAGGTGCGCCGGCTGATTTCCAGCGCGGCGGGCACCAAGCGTGGATCACCGCGCATCAGAGTAATGCCAGCGGCGTGCATCGCCACGTCGGTACCGCCGCCCATGGCGATGCCGACATCCGCGGCGGCCAGTGCGGGCGCATCGTTGATGCCGTCGCCAACCATCGCCACGACCCCACCATCCTCTTTTAGCCGGCCCACTTCGGCGGCCTTGTCGGCCGGCAGCACTTCGGCATGCACATCGTCGATGCCCAGGCGCTGGGCTACGGCGTTGGCGCTGCCGCGATTGTCGCCGCTGATCAGATGAGTGCGGATGCCGCGCTCATGCAAGGCGGCGACAGCTTCGGCTGCGCCGTCCTTGAGCGTGTCGCCAAAGGCGAACAGGCCGATCACGCGAGCGCTCGGTGCGGTTTCGATCAGCCAGGACAGGGTGCGCCCTTCGGCTTCCCAGTCGGCTGCACGCTGCGCTAAATCCCCTGGCTGCAGGCCGCTTTCCACCAGTAGACGATGATTGCCCAGGGCCAATTGACGGCCCTCCAATGCGCCGGCAATGCCGCGGCCGCTGAGGGCCTGGCTGTTTTGGACCTCGGGTACCACCAATTGGCGTTCGGCGCAGTCATCCAGCACGGCGCGGGCCAGCGGGTGTTCACTGCCGCGTTGCAGAGCGCCGGCCAGGCGCAACAGCGAGGCTTCATCGCCATCGACAGCATGCAGATGGACGATGCGCGGTTTGCCGGAGGTCAGGGTGCCGGTCTTGTCGAAGGCCACTGAGGTAACGGCGTGGGCGACTTCCAGGGCTTCGGCGTCCTTGATCAGAATGCCGTGGCGCGCCGCCACGCCGGTGCCGGCCATGATCGCGGCAGGCGTGGCCAGGCCCAGGGCGCAAGGGCAGGCAATGACCAGCACGGCCACGGCGTTGATCAGCGCGGTTTCCAGCGCAGCGCCGGCCAGCAGCCAGCCGCCAAGGGTGAACAGGGCGATGACCAGCACCGCCGGGACGAACACTTCACTGACCCGGTCGACCAGTTTCTGAATGGGCGCCTTGGCCGCCTGGGCGTCTTCCACCAGGCGGATAATGCGCGCCAGCACGCTTTCCCCGCCCAGGGCGGTGGTACGCACGATCAGCCGGCCTTCGCCGTTGATGGCCCCACCGGTCACCGGGCTGCCGGGCTGCTTGGCCACGGGCAGGCTTTCGCCGGAAATCAGCGCCTCGTCGGCCTGGCTTTCGCCGTCAATTACTTCGCCATCCACCGGGAAGCGTTCGCCGGGCTTGACCACCACGATGTCACCCAGGCGCAGAGCCGCAATGGCGACATTTTCCTCGCGGCCCTCCACCAGGCGCAGGGCGCGTTCCGGACGCAGGGCCTCGAGCGCACGAATCGCCGCGCTGGTCTGGCGCTTGGCGCGGCTTTCCAGGTATTTGCCCAGCAGCACCAGGGCGATAACCACCGCCGAGGCTTCGAAGTACAGGTGGGGCATCTGTCCGGCCGGGGTCGCCCACCATTGATAGAGGCTCAGGCCGTAGCCGGCGCTGGTGCCCAGGGCAACCAGCAGATCCATGTTGCCGGTACCGGCGCGCACCGCCTTGTAGGCCGCCTTGTAGAAGCGTGCGCCGAGGATGAATTGCACTGGGGTGGCGAGCAGGAACTGCGCCCAGGCCGGCAGCATCCAGTGCTGGCCGAACAGGTCGCCGAACATGGGGATCACCAGCGGGGCGGCCAGGACCAGGGCGGCGATTACTGTCCAGCGCTCGCGGCGCAAGCGCTGTTCGGCAGTGTGTGTGGCCGGCTGGCGCTCGCCGATGAGGTTGGCCCAGTAGCCGGCCTTGTTCACCGCCTGAATCAGCGCAGCGGGATCGGGCTGACCAAGCAATTCGACGTGGGCACGCTCGCTGGCCAGGTTGACGCTGGCACGGCGCACACCGGGTGCCTTGAGCAGGGCGCGTTCGACGCGGCCGACACAGCTGGAGCAGGTCATGCCTTCGATGGCCAGCTCGACATGTTGGCTGGGTACGCTGTAGCCGGCGCGGTCCACGGCATCGATCAACTGATCGAGAGCCACACCTTCAGCCTCGACATGGGCGCGCTCGCTGGCCAAATTGACCTGGACGTGTTGCACGCCGGGGACTTTTTCCAAGGCGCGTTCGACGCGGCCGACGCAGCTGGCACAGGTCATGCCGTTGATGGGGAAATCGACAGTGGCCGACATAAGGTGTCCTCCTGAAAGGTCACCCTATGCTCAAGCTTGACCTCGTGGCAAGGTCAAGCTTTAGGCAGTGGGTCGCGAATCAGCCCGCGAAACAGCGCCTCGAACATGGGGGCGGCATCGCGCTCGGGGTCGAACAAGTGGGGGGCGCGCAGCCAATCGCTGATCAGCCCGATCAGCATGCCATGTACGGCGCGCGAGGCTTGGAAGGCACTGATACCTGGGTGCAATTGCCCGCGGGTTTGGCAGTCAGTCAGCAGGCGTTCGCAAATGTCGATGAACTGCTGGATGAACAGGTTGTTGCGATCTTCCGCTTCGCGCAGCTCTTCGGTGAATTCGCAGCGATGCATGAGAATGGTCAGCAGGCGGCGTTTTTGCTCGCTTTGGGTCAGCAACTTCAGCCCGGCAATGCACAGGTTGCACAGTGACTGCAGGGAGAGTTCCGGATCGGAGCTGAGCTTTTCCGCCAATTGCTCAGGCGGCAAACGCACCTGGTTGAGCATGTCGTTAAACAGGTGCGCCTTGTTTTCAAAGTGCCAATACACCGCGCCCCGCGTCACTCCCGCGGCGCGGGCAATGTGCTCCAGGCTGGTATGAGCAACCCCTTTCTCCATAAACAGCACTTCAGCTGCGGCAAGAATGGAGGTGCGGGTTTTTTCGGCATCTTCTTTGGTGCGGCGCATAGATATATTTGGAGAAAACCTGGCCAGGGGATGTCATAGAGCAAGCATTGTCGACCCCCTATTTACAAACGTCAATGTATGTAAGAAAGTCGCCAGCCCGCTTGTTCTCTTTTTTGACAGCGCTTCGCTGCCGGTTCGCTCGGAGATCCGCCCCCACATGCCTTTACGCTTGCTCTTGGTGCTCGGCGCGTTGTCCGCGTTCGGGCCGCTGGCCATTGATTTTTATTTGCCGAGTTTCCCCGCGCTGGCCCGTGATTTTGCGACGGATGTCGAGCATGTCCAGCAGTCACTAGCCGTGTACTTCATCGGCCTGGCTCTGGGGCAATTGATCTACGGACCATTGGCCGACCGCTTTGGCCGCCGCGGGCCGCTGTTGTTCGGCGTCAGCCTGTTTACCCTGGCGTCTGCGGCCTGCGCCCTGGCGCCTAGCCTGGAATGGCTGATTGCTGCGCGCTTTGTGCAGGCGCTCGGTGGGTGCGCGGGAATGGTGGTCTCACGCGCGGTGGTGCGTGACCTGTGCGAGCCGGTGGATGCCGCCAAAGTATTTTCCCAGCTGATGTTGGTCATGGGCCTGGCCCCGATTCTCGCCCCCATGCTCGGTGGGCTGTTGCTCGAGTTGTTCAGCTGGCGGTCGATTTTCATCAGCCTCACCCTGTTCAGTATCCTAGCGGGGCTGGGGATTGCCCTGTGGTTGCCGGAAACCCTTCCGACCCAACTGCCCCGCGCGCCCCTGGGCGGTACCTTGAAGCGCTACGTAGGGTTGTTCGGGGATCATGAATTCCTCGCCTTCGGGCTCTCCGGGGGCCTGGCCATGGCCGGCATGTTCGCCTATATCGCCGGTTCGCCCTTTGTATTCATCGAGTTGTACGGCATTCCGGCCGAGCACTATGGCTGGCTGTTCGGCACCAACGCGGCGGGTTTTATCATCGCTGCCCAGATCAATGCCTGGCTGATGCGTTTTCGCGGACCGGGGTTCTGGTTGCGCCGCTTGAGCGGGCTGTATCTGCTGTGCGCCTTGTCACTGCTCGCGCTGGCCAATTTGGACGCGGTGCCGCTGTGGCTGCTGATGATTCCGTTGTTTCTCAGCATGGCCTGCCTCGGGTGTATTGCGCCGAATGCGGCGGCCTGCGCCATGGCTCGTCAGGGGCACCAGGCGGGCAGCGCTTCGGCCCTGATGGGCAGTCTGCAATTTGCAGTAGCGGGACTGGCCTCGGCCCTGGTTGGCGTGTTGCACGACGGCAGCGTGCTGCCCATGGCAATGGTGATTGCCGGCTGCGCCTCGCTGGCGGCGCTGCTGGCCTGGTACAGCGGCCAGTTGGAGCGGCAGGCGCTGAGCACGCTGCCCTAGCGGCCGGGCGGTTGCGCCACTTGTTGCCTGGCCGTTCGGGGTAACCCGAGCGGTCTAGGGCGGGCTGCCTCGGTGGGCTGTCATTTAGGGTGATGCGCAAGCGATTGCCTGCAGTGCGCAGCTTCTTGCGAGAGAACGGGCCTGAATGTTTTGAGAGGTGCTGGGTGATTGGCATATCTCGCTGATATTTAAGGCAAATTTAAATCTGGCACTGAATTCGCCTGGCTCCGGGTTCCGAATCGACACAGCGATTCATCACCACCCGCAAGGAGCACCCCAT
>NZ_JBQPXM010000017.1:0-76523 GCF_052245235.1 Pseudomonas sp. B392_1p | reverse complement strand
TGGCGTCCCCTAGGGGACTCGAACCCCTGTTACCGCCGTGAAAGGGCGGTGTCCTAGGCCACTAGACGAAGGGGACGCAGCCCGGAACCTACATCTTTTGTCCGGCTTCCGGTGCGTCGCGTGAGGTCTGCTCCGGAAGTGGTGCGCATTCTATTGGCGCTTTCGAAAGTCGTCAACACCCGAATAAAACTTTTTTTAAATCAATGACTTCTGGTTAAAAAAACACCAGCCGCATATTTTTGCGATCACAGCTATCCCGCGCCCAAGGCAGAAAGATGGACGACTCAACCCAAACGCCTCACTCAAGCCGCCTCATCGATAGCCGATAGCTTGATAGCAAGACGGCAAGCCTTGAGCCCACCAATGGGTCGCACCCTCCACTACCGCTTATGTAGTAGCAAAAAAATGCGCCCCGTAAGCCAGATACATTAACCTAAGGCAACTAGCCATCAATTGAGGAGTCCGCGTTGTCCACTCTCATGATCACAGCTCTGGTTCTCGGCGCCCTGTTTATCATTATCATCCTGGTCTACGTCAGCCAGCAGGTCGAGTATCGGAAGCTTGAGAAGGCACGCCGTAAAGCCGAGCTCACCGAGCGTATACGCCGCTGCGCTGACCTGAGTGAAATTCTGCCCGGCCAGATGATGACGCCCGCGCTCAAGTTGATGATGAGTCTGGTAGAGCTGAAGCTCAGCCTTCGGCTACAGCCCATGGACCCTGACAACCAGACGCTGAGCGAGCGCATAGAAGAATTGGAAATACTGATTGGCCAGGGGGATAGCATCACGGTACGTAATCCCCCGCAGCAGATCCTCAATGAAAACAAGGCCAAGGAAGTGCGGTTTTTGCTTGAGGGCCTACACGGAATGATCTCCCGCGCGGCTAAGGAAAATCTACTGAGCATCAGTGAGGCGCGCCATTGGGTGGGTGAGGTTCGCCATATGTTGGTGCAATTGCACATCGATTTTTTCACCAACATCGGCGTGCAACTGCTGCAGCACGACAAGCCCCGCCAAGCCCGCCTGGCCTTCGAGCGCGCCGTGCAGTTCCTGCGCAAGCAGACCGACCAGGATCGTTACCGCACCGAACTGCGCACCCTGGCCCAGCACTTGGCACACGCCAATGACCTCGCACTGGAGCGCGAGCCAACCGTTGAGAAGCCGGATGAATTGACCGTCGGCCTGAGTCAGGAAGAAATCGACGACCCGTGGAAGAAGAAGCAAGTCTACGACTAAATAGGCCATTGCTCCCGTTTCGCTGCACCACGTTGCCGGGCCAGTACTGCAGCTCGCATCCATTAAGGAATGGTGCGCCCTTCCGCTGCCTCTTCCTCGGTGCGTCCATCACGGATGCGGTACAAGCGCTTGAAGGTCGGAATGATCTTCTCATCGTGAGTTACCACGATCACCGCCGTTTCATACTGCCGTGCCATCTGCTGAAGGATACGCATCACCGCCATCGCCCGCTCACTATCAAGTGGCGCGGTCGGCTCGTCAGCCAGAATCACCGGTGGACGGTTGATCAGCGCGCGGGCAATCGACACACGCTGTTGCTCGCCCCCAGACAGTTGCGACGGCATGGCCCTGGCCCGATGAGCCACATCCCCGTTGGTTCGAGGACAAACACGACAAGGTCAGCACGGAAAAATTCCAGCGAGAGTCGGTCGGCGGCCCAGCCAACTGCGTCGCCTGCCACCGCGATGCAGAACGCGGCGACTTTGACGACGACCGGGTAAAAATCCCCCGGTGACATAAACAAGGGAACATTTTCCGAGCGCGGGACGTTCAATGCACAGTCTCCCGTATTCCGGCCAGCGAGCATGCATGAACAACCCCGACGACGAACTTGTCCGCCAGGCGCAATCCGGCGATCGACAGGCTTTCGGCACCCTGGTACGGCGCCACCAGGCGCGAGTATTTCACTTCGTCCGGCGCCTGCAGGGCGGCGGCGACGAGGCCCTGGACATCAGTCAGGAAACCTTTCTCAAGGCCTGGCTGGCGCTGGAGCGCTGGCGCCCCGAGGCCCGCTTTCACACCTGGCTGCTGCAGATCGCCCGCAACACCACGATCGACGCGCTGCGCCGTCGTCAACGCCAGCCGCTGGAACCCCTGGAGAGCGACGACCTGCTGATCGCTCCCTGCGCCTCGCCCCTGCGCCACCTGGAAAACACCCAGCGCCTCACGCATCTGGAACAGCACCTGGCGCACCTGGCGCTGGAACACCGCGAAATACTGCTGCTGCGCGAGGTCGAGGGGCTGTCCTACATCGAACTGGCCGAAACCCTGGGCATCAGCGAGGGCACGGTCAAATCACGTCTGGCCAGGGCGCGCGAAGCCCTGCTGGCGCGTTACCGTCACGCAACGGGGGGGACTCCCGCATGACTGATCACCCAGACATGACAACGCTTTCGGTCTATCTGGACGGTGAACTGGATGCCGCGCACACCGCGCGTACTGCCCGGCACCTGGCCGACTGTCCGCAATGCCGGGCGCTGCTGAACGAACTGCACACCCTGAGCCTCAGCCTGCAGGCCCTGGCCATCGACGCACCGCCAGTCGATATCAGCGCGCGCCTCGACAGCCTGCTGGCCAGCCAGCCACCGCGCAGGATTCGTCCCGACTGGCGCCAGCGCCTGCCGGCAGCCTTCGGCGCCGCGGCGTCGATCATGCTCGGCCTGTTTCTCGGCACGGCCCTGCAACCTGCCCCCGCCACCGCCATCCCGGCCGAGGCCAGTATCCTCGCCGTGCTGGGCAGTGCTCCACCGGGCGCACTCTGCACGCGCCCCGAACTGTGTTTTCTGAAGGAAAATCGGCAATGAGCCCCTCCACACTCCGCAGCGCCCTGGCGTTTTCCGTACTGATCAACCTTGGCGTACTCGCCGCCCTTGGCTGGCAGAAACTCGCCTCGGACGGTCTGCCGAAGCCTTCCGGTGCGCAGACCACCCTGTCCCGCGAGCTGCAACTTAGCCCGGGACAGCTGCAGCGCTGGCATGATGCCGAGGCGCCGTTTCTGGCGCTGCTGCACGCCTCCGGCGCCGACATTCAAAAACACCGCGACGAACTGATCCAGGCCATCTTCAGCGGCGACGTCGACCGCGCCCGCATCGACCGCGCGCAAGCCAGCATTGCCGACCTGCAAAACCGCCAGCAACAGCTGGTCATTGAACAATTGCTGCGCGAACGGGACATCCTCGATGCCCAGCAACGCGAGAAACTCGCTCAATTGCTGATGCAAGACCCCATTGGCCCGTCCGGTTTCGAACGCATGCACCGCGAATGACATAAATAAAACGACGCCGGATGGAACATATTCCAACCGGCGTCGTTTCATGCAGTAGAACCCGCCGTAACGGCGGCTCCTACCCTCTCACTGGAGTTTTGACATGTCCTTTACGTCTCGCGGTTTGCTTCTCACCCTGGCCCTCGGCTCCCTATCACTGGGCATTACCGGCAGCGCCCTGGCCGCCACCGCGCAAGACCATGACCATGGCCACGCCCAACATGGGCTGCAGCTCAACGCCGGGCAGAAATGGGCCACCGATGCGCCGCTGCGCAAAGCCATGGGCGAGCTGAGCGACACCCTGCGCGACGCTCTGCCGGCGATCCATGAAAATACCCTCGCCGACGCGGGCTACGTCAAGCTGTCTGAACAGGTCAACGCCCAGGTCGCCTACATGGTGGAGAACTGCGCGCTGCCGCCCGAAGCCGATGCGCAACTGCACGTGATCATTGCCGCCATGCTCGACGGCGCCGAGAGCATGGCCGGCAAGGTGCCTTCCGAAACCCGTAGGGCCGGTGCGGTCAAACTGCTCGGTGCGATCGACAACTACGGTACGTACTTCGCCGACCCGGGCTTCAAGCCGATCAAGTACTAGTCCGCCCAGGCAGCTTCTGACTTTCCTGCGGAGCAGATGCTCCGCAGGTTTTCCATCGTTCAAGCCTCCAGCAACCGCAAGCCCACCCATTGCCGGGCGAATTGATATGCGCAACGGCCATTACGATTGCCGCGCGCCAACGCCCAGCGGATCGCAGCCTTTTCCAGCTCATCGTTCCATTCCCACTCCAGATCGGCCTGCCGCGCGACAGCCGTCACCCAATGACGGACCACCGCAAGATAATGCTCCTGGCTAAAGGGGTAAAACGAAAGCCAGAGGCCGAAACGATCGGACAGCGCAATCTTGTCTTCCACGGCCTCATTGGGGTGCAGCTCGCCATCGATCATCTGCCAGTGCTCGTTATCGCTTTGGCGCTCCGGCACCAGATGACGGCGATTGGACGTGGCGTACAGCAGTACATTGTCCGGTGCTCGCTCCAGCGAGCCGTCCAGCACGCTCTTCAGCACGCGATAATCACCCTCCCCAGCCTCGAACGACAGATCGTCGCAGAACAACACGAAGCGCTGCTCGAGTTCGGCCAGTTGCTCGACGATGCGCGGCAGATCGGCCAGATGATCCCGTTCGATTTCGATCAGGCGCAGGCCAGCGCCGGCCTGTTCGGCCAGCAGTGCTCGCACCAGCGACGACTTGCCGGTGCCTCGTGCGCCCCATAGCAACGCATGATTGGCAGGCAGGCCAGCGACAAGTTGGCGGGTATTGCGCGCCAGCTGTTCGCGCTGGGTATCGATCCCGATCAGATCACTGAGACTTAAATCCAGACTCACGTTCAGGGGCAGCAGATAGCCAGTCCGGCCTTCGCGCTGCCAGCGCGCCGCCAGAGTGGTCTGCCAGTCGATCGCCGAACGTATTGCCGGCAACAAGGGTTCGAGGCGTTGCATGAAGTCATCGACACGCTCAAGCATGCCAGTCAATCGAGAATCCAAAATGCTCTCCGAAAGTCAACCAGGCACGCGGGCTGCCTGGGCAATGAGATATGCTTGCCCGCGCATGGAACAAGGCCGTTATGCCACGATGGAAATACCGCTAACCAATCGCCTGTCATTCAAACAGGCACATTTCACACTGCTCGTGGCGATTGTGCTCGGGACACTGCTCAGCTTATGGCAAATCGCCTTCGATTATGCCGAACAAGAGCCGCGTATCAATCGTGAAATCACCGCGCTGCTGGAGATCAGTCGCAACCCGGCGGCACGCGTGGCGTACAACATCGATGCCGAACTGGCCCGCGAGCTGACTCAAGGATTGATCCAGTCGGCGGCGGTGGTCCGCGCCAGCCTGATCGACAACCATGGTCGTCCGTTGGCACAAGCCAGCCGTGCGGCGGTCACGGATGACTATCGCTGGCTCAGCGATTATCTGTTCGGCGCCCGCCGGCAATTCGAAACCGCCCTGTTCGTCGAGCACGCCCCCCAGGAAAACATCGGCACCCTGCACCTTGAGGTTGATACCTTCGCCTTCGGCAGCGACTTTTTGCAGCGCAGCCTGGTCACCCTGATTTCAGGATTTGCCCGCAACTTGTTGATAGCAATGATTTTGCTGGTGGGCTTTTACATCATGCTGACCAAACCGCTGATATCGCTGATTCGCGCGCTCAGCGAACGCGACCCGCTGATTGATCAGCACAAGCTCAACTACCCTGCCAACCACGAGCGCGACGAAATTGGCGTACTTGTCGATGTCACGAATCAGCAACTGCAACTCACCGCATTGGAAATCCAGCAGCGCTGCAACGCCGAAGATCGCCTAACCCAGTATCTGAGCGAGCTGGAGAAGATCGTTTCCACACGCACCGCCGAGTTGGAGGCTGCCAATACCCGCCTCCTGCAGTCCAACCGGGAATTGGAAAACGCCCGGCGCACTGCCTTGGAAATGGCCCAGTCCCGCTCCGCCTTTCTTGCCAACATGAGCCATGAAATCCGCACGCCGCTCAATGGCTTGCTGGGCATGCTTTCTTTGTCTCTGGACGGCCAACTGAGCGTCGAGCAGCACCAGCAACTGTCCATCGCCCACGACTCAGGCAAGGTATTGGTCGAGTTGCTCAACGACATACTCGACCTGTCCAAATTCGATGCCGGACAACTGGAGCTGGAACAGATCCCCTTCGACATCGGCACGCTGATCGAGGATACCGCCAGCCTGCTCTCGCAGAACTCCGCGCCCGGTGTGGAGCTGACGTGCCTGATCAGTCCGAATCTACCTGCGCAGGTCATGGGCGACCCCATGCGAGTCCGGCAGATAATCTCTAACCTGCTGTCCAACGCACTGAAATTCACTCGTTTTGGCCGTGTCGATGTGCGCGTCGAAACCCACTCCAATGGGCTTTCCATTCGGGTTCGCGACACCGGCATCGGCATTCCAGCCGAAGCTCAGGCACGGGTTTTCCAGCCCTTTACACAAGGCAATGCCGCCATCTCACGTCAGTATGGGGGGACCGGCCTGGGACTGGCGCTGACCCGTCGCCTGTGTGAAGCGATGCAGGGACGGCTTGAACTTCACTCGCGGGAAGATTACGGCAGCGAATTCACCGCCTGGCTGCCGTTACCCCATGCGGGGCACATCCTCGAGCGTCCCCCGTTGCACGGCAAGATCATCGCCTGGACCCCCGCAAGCAGTGGCTTGAGCGAACTCCTGGCCACCTGGCTACCTCGTTGGGGTCTCGACTATCGACGTCTGGACCGTGACGAGGGTCTTGCCCAGCATTCAGCCGCCTTGCTGATTACCGACAGCCCCGAATGCCTGTTCAGCCTGCGTCCGCAGATCACCACGCCGATTCTGCTGGTCGCCGCATACGGCAGCTTCTTGCCAGCAGAGCAGGCCGATGCATTGATGCCTCTGGAGCAACTCGCTCGCCCGCTCTCGCGTACTGCGCTCTATCAGGCTATTTCGCACCTGCTGGGCTCGCAGAAAAAGAACGTGGGCGAGGCGTCGCTCCAGCCGCAAGTCAGCCAACGCAAGGCTCGCGTACTTCTGGTGGAGGACAACGCAGTCAATCAGTTGGTTGCCAAAGGCATGCTGAGTAAACTGGGTTGCGAGGTGATCACAGCAGCCCATGGCCGCGAGGCGTTGGACTGCCTGGGAGGACAGGCAATGGACCTGGTGCTGATGGATTGCAACATGCCGGTCATGAACGGCTATGAAGCCTGCCAGCGAATACGCCGCAGCGGACGCTGGCCGAACCTGCCAATTATTGCGCTGACCGCCAATGCCTTGCCTGAAGAACGTGATCGATGCCTGGAAGCGGGCATGGATGACTACTTGGCCAAACCTTTCCATCGCGAAGAGCTGACGGAGCTGATCAACCGGTGGTTACCCAGACCGTGAGTAACCACCGCTCCAGTGGCAGTTTCATTCGATGCGTCACTCCAACAGCGCTTCGATTTCGCCCTGCAATGCTTCCGGTTTGGTGGTTGGCGCAAAACGCTTGATGGATTGGCCATCGGCGCTAAGCAGAAACTTGGTGAAATTCCATTTGATGCGCTGACTGCCAAGCAGGCCTGGCGCTTGGCGCTTCAAATGCGCATAAAGCGGGTGCGTACCAGCACCATTGACCTCGATCTTGCGAAACAACGGAAAACTGACTCCGAAATTCAGCTCGCAGAACGTCGCGATTTCGCTTTCGCTACCCGGCTCCTGCTTGCCGAACTGGTTGCAGGGAAACCCCAGCACCACCAGACCGCGGTCCTTGTAACGCTGCCAGAGACGTTCCAGCCCTTGATATTGCGGCGTAAAACCGCATTGGCTAGCGGTATTGACCACCAGGACTGCCTTGGCTTCGAAGTCAGCCAGAGTTTTCTGCTGGCCGTCCAGCGTGATCAGGGGAACCTGGAAAAGCGCATTGCTCATGAATAATCCCTTGTCTTCTCGGACCCCAAGGCCCGGTATTCCTGTGGTAGATGGTACAGCAGGTCATGCACGCAGCGGCGACAGCACGCAAGTCCTGCTCACCGCGCCGCTGCTTATTCATTCCGTCCTGGGTACCAGCTTCAGTGAAGCGGAGTTGATGCAATAGCGCAGCCCGGTCGGGCGTGGGCCGTCCGGAAACACGTGACCCAGGTGCGCATCGCAGCGGGCACAACGCACCTCGATGCGCTGCATGCCATGGCTGAAGTCTTCCTTCTCAGCGATCACTTGCTCATCGACGGGCTGAAAGTAACTGGGCCAGCCACAGCCTGAGTCATATTTGGCCTCCGAGTCGAATAATGGTGTAGCGCAACAGGCGCACAGATAAACACCTGGCGTCTTGGTCGCATAGTACTCACCGGTGAAGGCGCGTTCTGTGCCGCCCAGCCGGCAAATCTCGAATTGCTCGGCAGAAAGCGCTTCGCGCCATTCTTCAAGGGGTTTTTCAAGCTTGTCCATGAACTACTCCTGCGGAAAAGCCGGCCCGGTGCCTTTCCCCGGTCACGGGCCGGACGTATCATGCGTGGCTTTCAACTGCCAGTCTGGCAGCCGCCCCCGGCGCTGCCAAGGCGTATCCTCGCGGCACTTCTATTCGGGACAACCAGGATCATGCAGGTTAGTAAATCGAACAAGCTCGCCAACGTGTGCTACGACATTCGCGGACCGGTGCTCAAGCACGCCAAGCGCCTGGAGGACGAAGGTCAGCGCATCCTCAAGCTGAACATCGGCAACCCGGCACCGTTCGGTTTCGAAGCCCCGGAGGAAAT
Source organism: Pseudomonas sp. B392_1p (assembly GCF_052245235.1). NCBI lineage: Bacteria > Pseudomonadati > Pseudomonadota > Gammaproteobacteria > Pseudomonadales > Pseudomonadaceae > Pseudomonas > Pseudomonas sp. B392_1p. Next base: position 67,961 of record NZ_JBQPXM010000017.1, on the reverse strand, counting down.
TCTCCAGGACGTCATTCGCAACTTGCCCACCGCTCAGGGCTACAGCGACTCCAAAGGCCTGTTCAGCGCCCGCAAGGCGGTGATGCAGTATTACCAGCAGAAGCAGGTCGAAGGCGTGGGCATTGAGGACATCTACCTCGGCAACGGTGTCTCCGAGTTGATCATGATGTCCATGCAGGCGCTGCTCAACAACGGCGATGAAGTGCTGCTGCCAGCGCCCGACTATCCTCTCTGGACCGCCGCCGTAAGCCTGGCCGGCGGCAAGCCAGTGCATTATCTGTGCGATGAAAAGGCCGGCTGGTTCCCCGACCTGGCGGACATGAAGGCCAAGATCACGCCCAATACCAAAGCCCTGGTGCTGATCAACCCAAACAACCCGACCGGCGCCGTGTATTCCAAGGAGTGCCTGGAAGCCATCGTCGAGCTGGCGCGACAGCACAAGCTGATCCTGTTCTCCGACGAAATCTACGACAAGATCCTGTATGACGAGGCGCAGCATATCGCCACCGGCTCGCTGGCCCCGGATGTGCTGTGCCTGACCTTCAACGGCCTCTCCAAATCTTACCGGGTCGCCGGTTTCCGCTCCGGCTGGATCGCCATCAGCGGTCCAAAGCACCTGGCCAAGGGCTATATCGAAGGCCTGGACATGCTGGCCAACATGCGCCTGTGCGCCAACGTACCCGCCCAGCACGCCATCCAGACCGCTCTGGGCGGCTATCAGAGCATCAACGACCTGGTGCTGCCGCAAGGCCGACTGCTGGAACAGCGCAACCGTGCCTGGGAGCTGCTCAACGATATTCCCGGTATTAGCTGCGTGAAACCGATGGGCGCGCTCTATGCCTTCCCGCGTATCGACCCCAAGATCTGCCCGATTCACAACGACGAGAAGTTCGTGCTCGATCTGTTGCTGTCGGAAAAGCTCCTCGTGGTTCAAGGAACCGCCTTCAATTGGCCATGGCCGGACCACTTCCGCGTGGTCACCCTGCCTCGCGTGGATGATCTGGACATGGCGATTCGGCGCATCGGCAATTTCATGAAGACTTACCGTCAGTAATGGATCTGCAGATCGACGATTTCCACCACGACGCGGCGGCAGGCCTGGCACGGCTGTACCAGGCTTTCCCACGCAAAGTGGCCCTGTATATCGAGGACTTGATCGGTCGCGAGGAACCGGATGAGTTCGGGCTGCCCAGCATCCGCCATCAGAGTTGTCTGAGTGCGCTGCTGTGGCTGGCTGATGAAGGCTACATTCGCTACGACGCCTTGATACGCTTCGAGGCCCTGGACCAGGCCGTGCTGACCGAAAAAGCCTTCGTGCGCCTGAGCCGTGTCCTATCCCCGTTGGACTCATCCCTCACCGATCTGCCCGCCAGCATTCGTCGCAGCCGGGCGAGCCTGGCCAACCAACTGCGTGAAGCCTTCAGCGAACGCGACGGCGAGCGCCTGGCGTTGCTGTTGGGCGAACTACTGGGTCAGCACTAACCATGGCTGTTTGTTCCACACACCGAACGCAAGGGACACAGTTTGCAATAGTCCCTCGGTTGAATACCAACGAAGCGCCCCTTATATAACCGAGGCTTTCGTCTTATTTCCCGTTTTGGAGTCCGCCGCACATGATGCGCATTTTCCTGTTCCTGGCCACCAACCTTGCTGTCCTGGTGATTGCCAGCATCACCCTAAAACTACTCGGGGTTGATCGTTTCACGGGGCAAAATTACGGCAGCCTGCTGGTTTTCTGCGCCGTGTTCGGCTTTGCCGGCTCGCTGATTTCGCTGTTCATTTCCAAATGGATGGCGAAGATGAGCACCGGCACGCAAATCATCAGCCAGCCGCAAACCCGCCATGAACAATGGTTGCTGCAAACCGTCGAGCAACTGTCCCGCGACGCCGGTATCAAAATGCCGGAAGTCGGTATTTTTCCGGCCTACGAGGCCAATGCCTTCGCCACTGGCTGGAACAGGAACGATGCGCTGGTCGCCGTCAGCCAGGGCTTGCTGGAGCGTTTTTCCCCGGATGAGGTTCGCGCCGTACTTGCGCATGAGATCGGCCACGTGGCCAATGGCGACATGGTCACCCTGGCGCTGATCCAGGGTGTGGTGAACACCTTCGTGATGTTTTTCGCGCGCATCTTCGGCAACTTCGTCGACAAAGTCATACTCAAGAACGAAGAAGGCCACGGCATCGGTTACTTCATCGCGACCATCTTCGCTGAACTGGTTCTGGGCATCCTGGCCAGCATCATCGTCATGTGGTTCTCGCGTAAGCGTGAATTCAAAGCCGACGAAGCGGGCGCACGCCTTGCCGGTACCAGCGCCATGATCGGCGCCCTGCAGCGCCTGCGCGCCGAATCTCAAGTTCCGGTGCAAATGCCTGACAGCCTGACTGCGTTCGGCATCAATGGCGGCCTCAAGAACGGCTTGGCCGGCCTGCTGATGACTCACCCTCCACTGGAAGATCGCATCGAGGCGCTGCGCCGCCTGCGCTGATCAGAACCCTCGACAAAAAAATCCCTGGCGGAAGTCTCTTCCCCAGGGATTTTTTTCATTCATCCGCAAAAGCCAACTCGCCGCTCCGCCTAAACGCTTTTTTTGATCTGCGCTACAGTGAGGGCGTTTCGAGGAAATGCCATGCGCCCATTATTGATGCTTACCCTGACCGCCCTCTTGGCTCTTGCTGGCTGCCAAAGTGCCTATTATGCCGCCATGGAAAAAGCCGGCGTGCACAAGCGGGATATTCTGGTCGACCGCGTGGAAGCAGCCCGCGACAGCCAGCAGGAAGCCAAAGAGCAGTTCAAGGATGCGCTTGAACGCTACCGCAGTGTGGTGCAGGTGCAAGGGGGCGAACTGGAAGAACGCTACCAGGCGTTGAACAAGGAATACCTGGCCAGCGAAGCCAGCGCCAAGGAGGTACGCGCACGCATCGAAGCTATCGAGGATGTTGCTGAAGCGTTGTTCGCCGAATGGGAAAGCGAACTTAAGCTGTACAGCAACGCCAGCCTGCGCGCCAGCAGTGCTGCGGAGCTGAAACGCACCCGTGCCGAGTACAGAGTACTTCTGCAGCACATGCAGTCAGCCGAACGGCGTATCGAACCCGTCCTCAGCGTGTTGCGCGATCAGGTACTGTTCCTCAAGCACAACCTCAATGCCCGCGCCATTAACGCACTGAAAGGCGAATACCAGAGCCTGCAAGGCAACGTCGATCAACTGCTGCGCGACATGCAGCGCGCCATAGACGAGGCTGACAACTTTGTGCGCCGCCTGCAAAGCAAGTGATGCAGTTAAAGCAGGCCCGCCACGCTCCGCTCTCCAACCCACTAGATACTCCCTTGCCACGACACCCAGCGGCTGTCTCGACTTACCTACCCTGCCTTGCCCCAGGCTACCCCCCTAAACAAGCACAGCACCGTTCGTGGACGCGTCAGAGTACCCAGCGGGCCGGCACTGTTTCATTTACGTAACACTACGAACCTCTCCCATTTGCTCTATCCCACGATTTTGCTATCGCAATGAACACCTGTTTCTTTAATGAAACAGCTAAGTATGGGTACATGTGTTTCATCAACTTAACACGCGCTCACAAGAGCCCCGACTCCATTGCCTCAACCACTTGATTTTACAAAGAAATTTAAGGTAGGCACGCTTTCTGCCAGTGGTGGTATGTCTCGAAGGTAATGCCAAGGAACCCTTCACATGCATGCAACTGGCTCGCGGATCATTCCCGTGCTGACCCTGTCCCTTCTGGCAGTCCTTATCCTCAATACCCAAGCCTATGCCGCTGGTGATGGAGTCATCGTGATTCAGCGTGAGGTACAGCCTCGCGTGGCCTTTCGCCCGACCATGGTTCCCGACCCACATCCGATTACGGCAAACCCCAATGTCTCGTCTCAAGTGAAGTCAATGCTCGACACAGCCGAGCTGAGCGATGGAGATTTCGCTCGAATCCACACCGGCAACCGTATGACCCGCATACTTGTGCCCAATGGGAATTTGCCGGGCTTCAGCACAAGCGGTTCTAATCCGGGCAGCCAAGGAGTTCCTGGACTGAGTGCCGGACATTCTGGCGGTGGCGGCAACAGCATTTCCAATCAAGTAAACCGAGGCGTCCAACAAGGCTTGGCACCTTTGCGCATTCTCACGGGAGATCGCTGAAATGCGGCTCTTGCGCATCGTTCTTGTTCTGTTCCCCTCGTTGGCCTGGGCCGTTGAGCCGGCAAATGTTCAGACAACGGCGCAAATCCAGGACAGTGGAGTGGGGAGCGCCGGCCTGATATCCATCAATACCGCCGCCGGCCAGGACCACCAGCAGATCAATGCGCGGGCCATCGCCATAGGCGAGCACGCCACGGCGCAACTGATACTGCAGCAAAAACTCATGATGGAATCACTGAGCTCTGCAGTGGATGCGCACTCGGAAATCCTCGGTGCCTCGTTCAGCCAGAGCAATGGGCTGATCGGCGTCAATCAAGCTGCCGGCGCCGGCAACCAACAGATCAACGCCTACCGGCTACGCCTCGGCGCCCCCGGTCAGGCCCTCGATGACAGTGTGCTCTCACAGCAGAACGTGGCGGCACCTGCAAACCTCTCCGGCTCAACTCATGACGCTAAAGGCACTCGCGCGGTGATTACCGACAACCGCGCGTTTACCGGAAGTCGCGGCGTGGTGCAGTTGAATCAGAGCGCTGGGGTAGGCAACCGCTCGGTTAACAACCTCAGCTTTACCGTTGTGGATTAATTCTTGGCAGCCATGAATCAAACACGCATCCGCAGGAGAGACACCATGAAAGCGACGTGGACAATCAAACCTCTGGCATTTGCCATTGCGGCAGGGCTGGCGTTCTCAGCACAGGCACAAGAAGTTCCCCCTCCCCTCAATCCGGACTCCGCTGCTGAAGCCACTGTGGACGACACCCAACTCAGTGTCGGCAACGTAGTGTATAACGAAGGCACTCAGAATATCGGCGGCCTGACAGGCTCCGGCAATGATTCGGAAGGTTCTCTCAACGGCGCTGCCGGTAATATAGGGGTCAATATCGCGGCTGGCGATCACAACCAGCAGGCCAATGCCGCCGCGCTGGCAACTGCGGATGAAAGCTTCATCTTCGGTGCCGCCACCGCATCAGTGACCCTGACCCAGGAGCAGCCCGGCCCGAACCTGGTCAACAATTTTTCAACCGGTAACACTGCAACCGTTGACGGCTCGGCTAACAATGCCTCGGGCAATGTCGGCATCAACGTCGCCTCCGGCGTGTTCAACCAGCAGAAGAACGACCTCGCCACAGCAGTTTCGGGCGGCTTCGTCGCGACGGCCACCAATACCACTACGCAAACCTCCATCGGCAATGCAACCAATAACTTTGCAGTGCTGGAAACCGAGGCTACCGCGACGATCGACTTCGACACCGGCAACGTCACAGGCACCTACACGGGAATTTCCGACCAGCGTGGCAATCAGTATCCTGAAGTCTGGACCCCCGGCAACCATGATGGCGGTCTAGAACCTCAGTTCGGTCACATCGATCTCGACGATGAAGTACTCGGCGCTGAAGACGAGCTGGGTAACGGCGGGGCCTTGCTGTTCGATGAAGTAGGCGAGCTTGTTCTTGGTGGGTCCGTCACTGGCAGCATTCCGCTGGTTTCGCTCCAGCAAGCGGTCGTCAACAACGCTACCGTCAGCGGCTCGCTCAACGGCGCGTCGGGCAACGTCGGTCTCAACGTTGCAGCGGGTGCCGGCAACCAGCAAGCCAATTCGCTGGCGATTGCCGCGGGCTGCATGTCTTGCCCTGCGCAATAACCGCCATGTAATCCCCGCTGAACAGGGCTCCGGTCTTCGGAGCCCCTTTATTCGCGACAGGATTTTTCTATGCGCCTGCTTGTCGTATCGCTGTTGCTGTTCATCTGCCTAGAAGCTCAAGCCACCCGCTTGCCTTTCCCGGTTCTACCGGGCGGGGGCGTAGCCTTCCTGGACGTCACAAGCATTCGCGAGCAACGTTTCAGCAATATCGTTGAACAGAAAACCGATTTCAGCTGCGGTGCCGCCTCTTTAGCGACGGTACTGCGCGAGGCTTACAACCTTGATCTCGATGAACAGGCGGTGATTGAAGGCATGCTGGTAGGAGCCGACCAGGAGCTGGTGCGCTCCCAAGGCTTCTCCATGCTGGACATGAAACGTTATGCCGAAAACCTGGGGATGCGTGCCCGAGGTTACCGTCTTGACCCAGCGGGCCTACAGCAGCTGAAAGTCCCTGTGGTGGTCCTGCAGGAAGTACGTGGCTACAAACATTTCGTTGTGCTGATGCGCAGCGAGGCTGATCGGGTCTATATCGGCGATCCGGTTTTAGGCCATAAGCGCTACACCATGGACGAGTTCGTATCCGGCTGGAACGGCATTATTTTTGCCGTGATCGGACCAGGCTATGACCGCGGAAATGCGCTGCTCGATCCGCCAGAACCGCTTACCGCCAAACATCGCATCAACCAATTTCGTCCCGTCCAGGATGCCGAGCTGATGGAGTTCGGCTTTATTCAGAGCGACTTCTTCTGATGCTGCCGCGGGCAAGAAAGACCTGGAGATCACGATGAACATTTCACGTGCCTTGCTTGGCTGCTGCCTGCTGGCCAGTTTCACCTTGCACGCAGCTCCCGCTTTCAATCCCGTGGAGCTCAGTGATCATGAGCTGGCGCAGCTGCGTGGCCGCTATGTCTTGCCGGGGCATGTCGTGCATTTTGGCATTACCATGACCAGCGCCTGGGAAAACTCCGGCCAGCGTCTAGACGCCTCGGTCAGCTTGCAGGCACAGCAGGGCATGGCTCGCCCTTTAATCACCGTCACCGCGAACGGTAATGGCCAGGGCCCTGCTCCTGCTGCAGGCTCCGGCACCATCATCGGTGGCCAGGGCTTGAACAATGTAGATGGTATCAGCCAGAGCGTACGTACCGCGGGCGACCTCAACACGGCCCGCAATGACCTCAGCATCAATATCAACCGCAATGGTCAGGCACCCGCATTGGATAGATCTGGTACGCCGTTGAATGGCGAATTCTCGGCGCACACCAACCTGGGCAACGCCACGATACAAACCACGCCGAATGGCGGCCTGCAGGTTTCCATCCATGCCAATGGGCAAGGCACCAGTCTGCAACAACTGGGTGGCGGTGGTCTGAGGCAGAGCGCCGATATTGTCAGCTCTAATAACAAGGTGCACAACCTGACCCATCTTGATGTAGTGCTACAGGCAAACCGCACGTCTTTGGACGCTCTCAACTGCAATCTGGATCAACTGCGCGGTCTTCGCCCCATCGGATATTGATCTACGCTTGATCCCACTTAGTCAGACATGGATGCCAGACATGTTTCGTCCGCTACCGCTACGTGGCGCAATCTGCCTCAGCGCCTTGCTACCTGCCTCGATACTACAGGCCAGCACCCAAGCTGAAATCGACATCCTTGAAAAGGAAATCCAAGTATTACGTCAGCAGTACGATTCCTATAAAAAAGAAATGGCGGCCCTTGAACAAGACATCAAACTCGTGACGGAATCAGTCGAGCCGCCTGCTAGCGACCCACCACCAGTGCGCCGCCCTCAACCCAAACCCGCTGCCCAAGCCCAGCCCGAGCCTGCGCAGACACCTCCCGCAGCCGCAATCGCACCGGTTACACCCGTTGCGGCGCAACCCCGCTCCGCTTCGCTAGCCAGCGCTCCACCTGTTAGGCATCCGACACCCGTTGTACAGGCGCCTCCGTCTTCCCCACCTGCGCCGCCCATACAGCCACAGCCCGCAGCTGGACAGACGCAGAACCAAGACACAATCACCGTGGCTCGCCAGTATCCGCCCAGCCGCACGCTGAAGGTTCCGCAAAGCGAAGGGTATGGCGCCGATCTACAGGACGACGCCGCCCCCGTACGCAGCGTGGAAAACCTGTATGACGAAGCGTCGGGCTTTTTCGGCGGTGGTACCTACAGCCTCGAAACCGGGATCACCTACAGCCATTACGAAACGCGCCAACTGATCCTTAACGGATTTCTGGCACTGGACTCGATATTTCTGGGCAATATCAACATTGATCAGATCAGCGCAGATAACTTCACCCTGGATGTTACTGGCCGCTACAACATGAACAACAATTGGCAGGTGGATCTGAACGTCCCCATGCTGTATCGCAACGTCACCTATGAATCAGGTGGGGCGGGCAATGCATCTGTGCAGGTGTCAGGCAGTGATGTCACTACCGGCCCGGAACTGGGTGATGTAAGTGCAGGCGTTTCCTTCAAAATCCTTGATCAGGATGGCAATACACCCGATACGGTATTGAGCCTTCGCGTCAAAGCGCCCACGGGTACTCACCCCTATGGGATCAAACTGATACAGGTCGCCGGCAATGACAGCCTGACTGTGCCCGAAGATATACCGACGGGTAACGGTGTCTGGTCCGTCAGCCCTGGCATTTCCCTCGTGAAAACCGTGGATCCTGCGGTGATTTTTGGCAATCTCTCCTACACCTATAATTTCGAGGAAAGCTTCAGCGATATCAGTGCAAACCAAGGCACCAAACTGGGGGGATCAATAAGGCTGGGCAACTGGTTCCAATATGGCCTGGGGCTGGCGTTTGCACTCAATGAAAAAATGAGTTTGTCGATGTCGTATTCACAATTGATCAGTCAGAAAAGCCGCATCAAACAGGACGGCAGTGGCTGGTACACGGTCGTGGGCAGCGATGCCAATTCCGCTTTTCTCAACTTGGGCATGACTTATTCGGTGAACAATAATCTAGCGATTGTCCCGAACCTATCCCTGGGCCTGACTCCGGATGCTCCCGACTTTACCTTCAGCTTAAAATTTCCCTATTACTTCTGAACCCCGTTGCAGGTAAATCTGATCAAATGATGTCGTGCTTGTGCAGCAAACGATAAAAGGTGGGACGCGAGATCCCCAGGACTCGCGCGGCCTCACTCAAATTGTTGGAATAGCGCTTCATGACCTCGCTCAGTGCTTGCCGCTCCGCAGCCAACTTATAATGCTCCAGCGTGCACACTGCTCCGCCCTCACTCGTGACTATCTCCAGCCCCAAATCCCGCGCCTCGATCTGACGCCCTTCCGCCAATACCAAGCCGCGCCGAACGCGATTGGAAAGCTCGCGAATATTGCCTGGCCAGGTGTGCTCACTCATCGCCTGCATCGCCGTTTCGCTGAAGCTACGCGGTCGTCGCCCGGTCTCTCCGCTGTACAACCGAGCGAAACGAGTGGCGAGCAGGGGCACGTCAGAGAGCCGCTCCCTCAATGGCGCCATGCGAATTTGCAGCACATTCAGCCGGTAATACAGGTCCTCCCGAAAGCTGCCCTCGCGCACCGCGTTTTCAAGATCGATATGGGTGGCTGATAGCACACGCACATCCATCGATAAGGACACACTGCTACCGACTCGTTCGATATGTTTTTCTTGCAAAAAACGCAGCAGATTGGCTTGCAGCTCCAAGGGCAGATCGCCGATTTCGTCCAGAAACAGAGTACCGCCATCTGCCGCTTCAATACGGCCGACCTTACGTTGGTGAGCTCCGGTGAATGCTCCTTTTTCATGGCCAAATAATTCAGATTGAATAAGATTTTTCGGCATGGCGCCGCAATTAATGGCAATGAAGGGCTTTTCCGCGCGGTGCGACATACGGTGTAAGGCCCGCGCAACCACTTCCTTACCGGTGCCGCTTTCACCGCGAATCATGACGGGCGTATCCGTGGGAGCAAACTTGCCGACCAACTTGCGCACTTCATTCATGGGACGGCTATCACCTACCAGTTCGTCCAGCTTACCCGAGCGTTGCACCTCCACTCTGGAGCGCAGACGCGACATGCCATAAGCACGTCCAATAGCTACCTGTACGCGGGCCTCGTCAAACGGCAAGGTGTGAAAATCGAAAAACCATTCGCAAATAAAATCCCGCACATTCTGCTGCTGCAGAAAATCTGCTGTCAGCACCGCAATCCATTCGCTGGTGCTACGGCTCAGCATATGACGCAGAGGTTCCAGGTTGGTCAAATGGGCATGCTGCAGCCGGATCATTCCGACGTGACAGGATTGAGACAAGGCGTTTTCCAGGACACAACTGCGAACTTCCCAGCCCGCGGCCTGAAGGCTGGGTGACAAACCATGACAGGCCACGCAGGGATCAACCATCAACAGGTGGCGGACGACTGGAACAGAGTCATGCATAACCGTTCCTTGGTTATAAAAATTAAGAAAAACAGGGTGTTGCCCGTAGCAGCTAAACGTTAGCAAGGTTTTTCCAGGAACTTCTACCGCCTGTCTGCTACCCAACCTTGTGTGAGTTTCAGCAAACCATACGTGCCTTGCTCGTTTAAACGAGCTTATGAAAACACGCCAAAAAAAATGAACCGAACGACACCATGTGACTTTTGGCTAATGTTCGACCATCTATCAGTTTGTAACCCAGCCGTAGCCAACGCTCCGGCACTCACACCTTGGGCACTTTTTTGGAGAATTACCCCATGACCGCCCCGCTCCGTGTTAACGAAGCACTTCTCATCGCCGACCGCGCCTTTCAACCATTTCAATGCATTGCCTGGGCGGCCGATTACACAGGCGAACTGAGCCTGAGTGTAATCGACCGTACCAATTCCAGCGTGGTCAGCCGCTCCAAGGTTTCGATGAAGGATTACAGTGACAGCGAACACCTGGCCAAAGTCCTACACAAGGCCCGCCAGGAGCTCAGCGCAGAAGGCTTCGCTCTGAATGATTGGAGCATGCCGGTCTAACCTGCTGCGTTCGTTCGCGGGATCGCACCGTCTGAAGCCAGCCGTGCAGCCCCTACAAACAAAAAAATCCCCGGGAAGATTTCTCTACCGGGGATTTTTTGCATCAGGCAACGAGATTACAGGACCATCGCAGCAACCCAGCCGAACACCAGCACGGGCAGGTTGTAATGCAAGAACGTCGGCACCACCGTATCCCAGATGTGGTTGTGCTGGCCATCAACGTTGAGCCCCGCGGTAGGGCCGAGCGTCGAGTCCGAGGCGGGTGAGCCGGCATCGCCGAGGGCGCCGGCGCTGCCGATGATGCTGACGATGGCCAGCGGGCTGAAGCCCAGCTGTATGCACAGGGGAACGAAGATCGCGGCGATGATCGGCACGGTAGAGAAGGACGAACCAATGCCCATGGTGACTACCAGGCCAACCAGCAACATCATCAGCGCGCCCACCGCCTTACTGTCGCCGATCCAGGCAACCGAGGCATCTACCAGTCCCTTGATCTCGCCTGTCTCCCGCATGACCTCGGCAAAGCCGGACGCAGCGATCATGATGAAGCCGATCATCGCCATCATCTTCATGCCCTCGGTGAACAGGTCGTCAGCCTCCCGCCAACGCACGATCCCCGATACCGAGAAGATCACGAATCCTACCAGTGCGCCAATGATCATCGAGCCCACCCACAACTGGACGATAAAGGCGGCGGCAATCGCCACCAGGGCTACCAGCAGGCTGCGCGCGTTATAACGCACATCCACCTGCTCGGCCTGCTCGATGCGTTCCAGATCGTAGACTCGCGGCTTGCGGTAGCTGTACATCGCGATCAACAACCCGACCACCATGCCTAGCGCCGGAATCAGCATGGCTTCGGTGATATGGATGCCCGTTACATCCACACCACTACGCGCCACGTTGGCGAGGAGAATCTCGTTGAGGAAGATATTGCCGAAGCCGACCGGCAGAAACATATAGGGCGTGATCAAGCCAAACGTCAGCGTGCAAGCGATCAGCCGGCGATCAATCTGCAGCTTGGTCAGCACGTAAAGCAGTGGCGGCACCAGCAGGGGAATGAAGGCGATATGAATGGGCAGGATGTTTTGCGAAGAAACCGCCACTGCCAGCAGCAGGCCGATCATCATCCATTTCAAGGTGCGGGCGCTGCCGCGGTCGCCCTGCCGGCCCACCATAGCCAGCGCCTTGTCAGCAAGCACATGCGCCACACCAGACTTGGCGATTGCCACCGCAAAAGCACCCAGCAAGGCATAGGACAAAGCCACCGTGGCGCCGCCCCCCAGCCCTTTATTAAAGGCGGTCAGCGAACCTTCGATACCCAGGCCGCCCAGCAGGCCACCGGCCAGCGCGCCGACAATCAACGCCACCACTACGTGCACCCGGCACAAGCTGAGCACCAGCATGATGCCGACTGCTGCAATTACCGCATTCATCATGAACTCCCGTCAGCCATCGCGACCGTTGAAAACGGCGCGGAGTCTGACGAAAAACACGGGGAAAATCCACTTTCCACCGGTCCATTGGTGCCGATCAGCGAGCAGTAGGCTTAGCCAACTGTCTGGTAAAGCCTGCGTAGCCTGCAATCAGCCATTCAGCTCCGCCAGCAGCGCCACGAATGCCGCCTCGTCCAGTACCTTGATGCCCAGCTCAGTGGCTTTGGCCAGCTTCGAGCCGGCTCCCGGACCTGCGACCACCGCGTTGGTCTTGGCCGATACAGAGCCTGCCACCTTGGCACCTAATTCTTCCAGGCGAGCCTTGCCAACATCGCGACTCATGCTTTCCAGGCTGCCGGTAAGCACCCAGGTCTGCCCGGCCAGCGGCAGCGCCTCAACCTGCTGCTTTTCGCTGTGCCAATGCATGCCGAACTCACGCAGCTGCGCTTCGATAGAGCGGGCGCGCTCTGCGTTTTCCGGCTGATCGAAGAAATCACGCAACGAGCGCGCAGCTTTTTCGGTAAGCCGTTCGATCTGTCGCAAATCCAGCCAGTCTGCATCGATCAGGCTTTCCAGGCTGCCGAATCTGTCCGCCAGGCGCTGCGCCCCCGTGGCGGCGATAAAGGGAATGTTCAGCTTGTCGATAAAACCGGCCAGGCTGACGCAGCCGGCGAAGTCGGGATGCAGCTCGCCTTCCTCTTGCAATTCAATTCCGCGCGCAAGCAGTTGCTCGATGACTTCAAGGTTGTGCGTATCCTGGAAGAAACTGTGAATCTCATGGGCGACCTCCAGTCCCACTTCGGGCAGCCAGGACAGCAGCTCTGGCAAGGCCACCTGGATGCGCGCCAGCGTGCCCAGGGCGCGTGCCAGCAACTTGGCAGTTTCTTCGCCCACATCGGGAATGCCCAAGGCATAGATAAACCGGGCCAGAGTCGGCCGGCGGCTGTGCTCGATGGCCGCCAGCAGGTTACGTGTCGACAGCTCGGCGAAACCGTCCAGCTCGACAATTTGCTCGAATGTCAGGGTGTAGAGATCCGCCGGCGAACTGACCAGCCCCTTGTCCACCAGTTGCTCGACGATCTTGTCGCCCAGACCATCGATGTCCATGGCGCGCCGCGAGACAAAATGGATGATGGCCTGCTTGAGTTGCGCCTGGCAGCTCAAGCGCCCGATGCACCGATACGCCGCACCTTCGCTGATCGACTCCTTGCCCTTGCTGCGTTTGATCAACTGGGTGCGCTCCACCGCCGAGCCGCATACCGGGCACTGTTGCGGAATCTGTACCGCACGTGCATCGGCCGGGCGGCGCTCGGCAATCACACCGAGAATCTGCGGAATCACATCGCCAGCGCGACGGACGATGACCGTGTCGCCGACCATCACGCCGAGGCGCGCAACTTCATCCATGTTGTGCAAGGTGGCGTTGGATACCGTCACCCCCGCCACCTGTACCGGCTTGAGACGCGCCACCGGTGTGATCGCCCCGGTGCGCCCGACTTGGAACTCCACGCCGAGCAGCTCGGTGATTTCTTCGCGGGCCGGAAATTTACGGGCAATGGCCCAGCGCGGTTCACGGGCACGAAAGCCCAGCGCACGCTGCTGGGCCATCGCGTTGACTTTGAATACCACGCCATCGATTTCATAGGCCAAGGCATCACGCCGAGTGCCCATATCATCGAAATAGGCACGGCACTCCGCCACCCCATGGGCCCGTTTCAATTCCCGGCTGATGGGCAGGCCCCAGCCCTTAAGCGACTGGAGAATGCCTATATGGGTATCCGGCAGCTCGCCGTCGCTGCGTCCCACGCCATAAGCGCACAATTCCAGTGGACGCCCGGCGGTAATCTTCGGATCGAGCTGGCGCAGGCTGCCGGCGGCAGCATTACGCGGATTGGCGAACGGCTTGCCACCCTTTTCCAACTGGCGGGCGTTGAGGGCTTCAAACCCCGTCTTGGGCATGAAAATCTCCCCGCGCACCTCCAGCACCACAGGCCAGCCGGAGCCTTGCAGCTTGAGGGGAATATTGCGCACCGTACGCACATTGGCACTGATGTCCTCGCCGGTGCTGCCGTCACCGCGGGTCGCACCGCGCACCAGTTGACCGTTCTCATACAACAGGCTGACCGCCAGGCCATCGAGCTTCGGCTCGCAGCTGTATTCCACCTCAGCACCGCCGCCGAAGAGATCGCCAGCCGGCAGGTCCAGCCCCTCGCGCACGCGGCGATCAAAATCCACCAGGTCCTGCTCTTCAAAAGCATTGCCGAGGCTGAGCATCGGCACTTCATGCTTCACCTGACCAAACGCCGCCAGTGCTTCGCCGCCTACTCGCTGCGTCGGCGACTCCGGTGTCACCAGCTCGGGATGCTCGTTTTCCAGGCGCTTGAGTTCGCTGAATAATCGGTCGTATTCGGCATCCGGAACGCTGGGCTCGTCGAGCACGTAATAGCGATAGTTATGCGCATCTATTTCACTGCGCAGCGCGGCTATGCGTTCGGCGGCGGATTGAGCATCGGTCATTGCAAATTCTCGTACAGATGATTATCCGCTTACCGGGCGACGTCCCTGCTATTTGACCAAAAACCGAAGTTCAATGCGCAGTTCGTAGCTGAAGCAAGCGGGTGTATTGCAGACATGACAAAGCCTCAAGCCAAGCGCGCGGCTTGCAGCTTGAGGCCTTGTCATGGGGATTTAGCGTTTTTGCGTCATCTGCCGACGCTCAAACTCCATGATACGTTGACGATAGTGCTCAATGGTCTGCGCGGTCATCACGCTGCGCTGATCGTCCTTCAGCTCGCCATCAAGTTCCTGGGATAGCTTGCGGGCAGCGGCAATCATCACGTCAAACGCCTGTTTCGGATAACGCGGCCCCGGCAGCCCGAGGAAAAAGCTCACCGCACGGGTGGTGAACAGATCGATATCGTCCAGATCGAACGTGCCAGGCTTCACCCCATTGGCCATGGAAAACAACACTTCGCCGTGACCAGTCATGCTCTCATGGCGGTGAAAGATATCCATCTCGCCGAACCGCAAACCGCTTTCCAGGATGCTCTGCAACAGTGCGGGCCCCTTGAAGCCTTCCGGATTGCGGCATTCCACGTTGATCACCAACACTTCTTCGACGGGGCTTTCGCTCCCTTCCGCCGCCTGAGTTTCCGAGTCGCCTTCATCCAGTGGATTTAGCAAGGTCGGTACCGGCTCATCAATCGCAAGGTCGAGGTTGCGCTGGCGGATCTCCGGCTCGAGCCGTTTCTTCCCAACGCCAGGCTTGCCCGCAGCGGGCCGGCTCTTTTCATCGCCACGCGCAGTCCCAGGCTCAACGATGCGTACCGGACCGAGCGTCTCATCTTCGGGATTATCAGCGAATGTGCTGGCAAGCTTCCGGTCGAGTTTGAATTTAAGTGTTCCCTTGCCGCCACGCATACGGCGCCAGCCATCAAACAGAATGCCGGCGATCACAATAATGCCGATGACGATCAGCCACTCCCGCAGACCGATACCCATGAAATCCTTGACCCCTGAAAATGTGATGAAAAACAGGCACATCCGGCCTGCGAAAAAATGGTCGTGACGTTAGCTGAAAGCTCTTGCAAGTCTTTCCAAGAGCTGGAAAGGCCCGATAAATTAACACGCTGTCCCGCTGTTTTGTACCGCCCCCGTTCCACTCTTACGTTCTTTCGACGGAATTGCGAAAGCCGGCGTGCCTACGCCTCCGCCAACGCTACCGCCTCTTCGACGTCCACCGCCACCAACCGCGAGCAGCCGGGCTCGTGCATGGTCACACCCATCAGTTGGTCGGCCATCTCCATGGCAATCTTGTTGTGGGTGATATAGATGAACTGCACCTTCTCCGACATTTCCTTGACCAACCGCGCATAGCGGCCAACGTTGGCGTCGTCCAATGGCGCATCGACTTCGTCAAGCATGCAGAAAGGTGCCGGATTGAGCTGGAAGATGGCAAATACCAACGCCAGCGCGGTCAGCGCCTTCTCACCGCCGGAGAGCAAATGGATGGTGCTGTTTTTCTTGCCCGGCGGGCGCGCCATGATCGCCACCCCTGTATCGAGTAAATCCTCGCCGGTAAGTTCCAGGTACGCAGTGCCGCCACCGAATACCTTGGGAAACAGGGCCTGCAGACCGGCGTTGATCTGGTCGAAGGTCTCCTTGAAACGGTTGCGGGTTTCCTTGTCGATCTTGCGGATCACGTTTTCCAGGGTATCCAGCGCTTCCACCAGATCGGCATCCTGGGCATCCAGGTAGCGCTTGCGCTCGGATTGCTGCTGGTATTCATCAATGGCCGCCAGGTTGATCGCCCCCAGGCGCTGAATACGTCCGGCCAGACGTTCGAGCTCCTCTTCCCAGGCGACCTCCGAGGCCTCGGCGGTCAAGGTGGCAAGTACGCCGTGCAAGTCGTAGCCGTCCTCCACCAACTGATCCTGCAGCGCCTTGCGGCGCACGTCGAGGGTCTGCCAGTCGAGGCGCTGCTGTTCCAATTGGCCACGCAGCAGTTGCGCCTGCTGCTCGGCCTGGGTGCGGCGCTTTTCGGCATCGCGCAGCTCGCGGTCGGCGTCTTCCAGGGCCAGCCGGGCTCGCTGAAGTTCTTCCTCCACGCCCATGCGTAGCTCGAGCAGCTCTTCTAGCTTCATACGCAGTTCTTCGAGCGGCGCGGCACCCTCTTCCAGGTTCAGCGAGAGTTGCTCTCGGCGCTCCAGCGCCCGCTCAAACTGCAGCTCCAGCCGCTCCAGCGCCTGGCGGGTGGAGTCGTGCTGCGCCTTGAGCGAGCCGATACGCACCGCCAACTGATGGGCCTGGTCCTTGTGCTGACGAGCCTCCTGGCGACTGCGTTCGACGCTCTCCCGCAACTGGTCGCGGCCGCTCAACAGTTTTTCGCGCTGGACGTTGTCCTGCTCCATCGACTCCAACGCCGAATGCAGATGCAAGCGCGCCTCGCCCAGTTGCTCCTGCTCCAGAGCCTGTTGCTCGGCAGCTTCACTCAACTCTTCATCGAGGCGCTGACGACGCAGGATCAACTGCTCCACCTTGGCCTGCTGAGCGGACAACTGAGCCTTCAACTCGCCCAGGCGGCGGGCTTCATGCTGTTGCTGACGACGCAGCTGTTCGCGCCGTTCCTCCTGCTGGAGCTGACTGTCGCGCAGCTGCTGCAGCCGCTCTTCCAGGGTTTCAAGCGTCGCTTCGCGCTCTTCGCGCTCGGCGTGCAAACGCTCTAGCTCATGGCCACGAGCCAATACTCCGGATTCGGCTTCGCCGGCACGACGCACACGCAGGAAATGTCGACCAACCCAATAGCCGTCGCGGCTGATCAGGCTTTCTCCGTCGCCTAGCTGGCTGCGGCGCGCCAACGCCTCTTCCAGCGTTTCCACCGGCCGCACCTGACCCAACCAGGGCGCCAGATCGCTGCGCGATTCGATTTTGTCCAGCAGGCTGCCCGGCACACGCGCTGCGCCCGATGACGGCGTCAATAGCCGCAACTCGCCCTGGGCAAAGCCCGCCAGATCAAGCCCGGCGAAATCATCCAGCAGCACCGCCTGCAAATCTGCACCGAGTACGGTTTCTACCGCCAACTCCCAACCGGACTCGACACGCAGGCCTTCGGCCAGGCGCGGACGCTGCTCCAGTTGCTGGCCACGCAACCACTCGACGGCACCCTTGCCGGGATCGAGCGCCGCCTGCTGCAAGGCCTCCAGCGAGGCGATCCGGCCGTTCAGCCGCTGCAGGTCGCCCTGGGCCTGTTGCTGGGCCTGGGTCGCCTGCTGCAACTCACTGCGCAGTCGATCGAGTTGCTCGCCCAGGCTGTGTTCTTCCAGCTGCAGCTCTTCCAGTTGCAGCTCGCTGACGGCCAGTTGCTCGTTGAGCTCGAGAATCGCCGCATCCTCGGGATCGGCGGCAAGCAACGCATGCTCATCGCGCAGGCGCCGTTCGCGTTCGGCCAACCGCTCCAGGCTTTGTTCCAACTGCACAATGCGCGATTGCTGCACTTCGGCGGCGCGGCGCGGCTCGGCGCTGCGCTGACTGAACGCATCCCACTGTTCCTGCCAGGCATGCATGCCGGCTTCGGTCTCTTCCAGCGCGGCGGCGGCCTCTTCAGCCGCGGCGATGCTGCCCTCCTGCTCGGGTTCGAGCATGGCCAGTTCTTCATCCAGGGTGGCGAGCAACGTGCGGTCGTGCCCCAGATGGGACTCGGTTTCCTCGCGCTGGCGCTCCGCTTCACGCAAGTCGTCCTGCATTTGGCGCAGCCGCTGCTGGCCGTGCTGAATGTTCTGCTCGACGCGGGCGATATCACCGCCTACTGAATAGAAACGCCCCTGCACCTGGTTAAACGATTCCGACAGCTCGTGATGGCCGTCGCGCAGGCGTTCGATGCTCGCATCGGCACTGCGCTGTTCGGCCACCAGCGCCTCGAAGGCGACTTCCTGGTCGCCGATGATTCGTTCCCGCTGGCCGGCCTGTTCGTTGAGCGCCTGCCAACGCAAGGCGGCCAGCTGGGCTTTGAGCTGGCGCTCTTCGGCCTTGTACTCCTGATACTTCTCGGCCGCCTGGGCCTGGCGGTGCAAACGGTCGAGCTGACGCTCCAGCTCCTCGCGCAGATCGGTCAGACGCTCCAGGTTCTCGTGGGTGCGGCGAATGCGGTTCTCGGTCTCGCGGCGGCGCTCCTTGTACTTGGAGATGCCGGCGGCTTCCTCGATGAAATTGCGCAGATCCTCAGGCTTGGCCTCGATTAGCTTGGAGATCATGCCCTGCTCGATGATCGAGTAGCTGCGTGGCCCCAAACCGGTGCCCAGGAAGATATCGGTGATATCGCGGCGACGGCACTTCACGCCATTGAGGAAATAGGTGTTCTGGCTGTCGCGGGTCACCCGGCGGCGGATGGAAATTTCCGCGAACGCCGCGTATTCGCCGGTCAGGGTGCCGTCGGAGTTGTCGAAGATCAGCTCGATCGATGCCTGGGTCACCGGCTTGCGGGTATTGGAGCCGTTGAAGATGACGTCGGTCATCGACTCGCCACGCAGGTTTTTTGCCGAGCTTTCGCCCATCACCCAGCGCACCGCATCAATGATGTTCGACTTGCCGCAACCATTGGGCCCGACCACCGCCGCCATGTTGCTTGGGAAGCTCACGGTGGTGGGGTCGACGAAGGACTTGAAGCCCGCCAGCTTGATGCTCTTCAGGCGCATGGACGCACTCCGCCAACCGGCACAACCCCGACGCTCTGCGCGGAACAAGGGCGGCCGCAGGTACCCAGCGGGTTTACGAAACGGCGTAGCGTACGAGCGCGTAACGCCAGCCGGGCAAAATTGTTCGACCCCTTGAACGTCATGGGTTTCCTTCGGTGGACGCGTGTGTTTTTCTCAGGCTCGGGCACGTCGAAAATCGGCCCCAAAAGCCGTCTGCGCGCGGCATACGAAAGGCGCGAAGTGTACCACAGAGCCTCCTTGGCAAAAGCAGACGAACGGCCGTTTCACAGGCAATTGACAGCGCCTCGTCTGTGCGGGCAATCCTTGCTGACGAGCACTTTGCGGCTGCTCTACCACGCCCGGTCCGCACACCCAAGCGGCAGAAAAGAGTATGCTCGAACGCTTTTCAGCCCTCTTGCCCCAGGCGCTCTTCCGTTCATGTCCAGTCGTAGTTCTCTTGCTGTTGCGACGCCTTTCTCACGTCCCGTCGCGGTTCTGATACTGGCCTGCCTGGCCTGTTCATTCGCCGCCAACCACATCGCCGCACGCATCGCCTTCGATGATGGTGCGGGTGTCTTGCTAGCTGTCCTGTGCCGGTCAGGACTGACCCTGCTGGTGTTGATCGGCATTCTGTGCTGGCAGCGCCAACGCCTGCAGCTGCCTGGCGGGACGCGCGGCTGGCAGTTGCTGCTCGGCCTGCTGATTGCGACCCAGAGCCTGACCCTGTACTCGGCAGTCGCCCGCATCCCGGTTGCGTTGGCGTTACTGGTGGCCAACGTGTTCCCCATTCTGCTGGCGCTGCTTACCTGGGCACTGGGCGGCAGCGCACCGGGACGGCGCACCAGCCTGCTAATGGCGCTGATTCTGTTCGGCCTGGTCCTGGCGCTGGATGTGCCAGCCCGCTTGAGCGCCGAAGCATCACCGAGCAGTGACTGGCTGCTTGGGGTGCTGCTGGCGTTCTGCGCGGCCAGTGCGTTTGCTGGAGCACTCTGGGTCACCGATCACAAGCTGGCCGACGTGCGAGGGGCGCTGCGCAGCATGCTGACCATGTCCGTGGTGTTCACCAGCATGTTGCTGGTCGGGGTCAGCGACCTCATGCCCGGCGCGCTGAGCCTGCCAGCCAGTACCAGCGGCTGGTTGGGGTTGGCCGCACTGGCGGTGCTGTATGGCACGCCCTTTTCGCTGCTGTTCATCCTGTTCCCCCGCCTGAACATGGCGCAGAACACACCCGTGATGAACATCGAACCCATTGCCAGCCTGATGCTGGGCTGGCTGATTCTTGGCCAGATGCTCGGTGGGCTACAAATGGTCGGTGGTGCCATCGTTCTCAGCGGTATCGTCATGCTCAGCCTGCGCCGGGTGGGCTGAACAACGCGGCTACTGGACGGCATCACCGTCGGGGTCAACACTTGAGCGGCATGGCAGCCAGACCGCCGCTCAAAGGAACCGCCCGATGACCACCTTGCATGACTTGTACACCCGTAACGAATTCATCGATCGCCACCTCGGCCCGCGCGAAGCCGATATCGCGGCCATGCTCGATTCGCTCGGTTTCGACTCCCTGGATGCCCTGACGGACCGCGTCATTCCCACCAGCATCAAGGACACCCTAGGGCTCGAACTGCCAGAAGGCCTGGGTGAAGCCGAAGCCCTCAGCGAGCTCAAGGCCATCGCCGCGCGCAATCAACTTTTCACCAGCTGCATCGGCCAGGGGTATTACGCCACCCACACCCCCACACCGATCCTGCGCAACCTACTGGAAAACCCGGCCTGGTACACCGCCTACACGCCCTACCAGCCGGAGATCTCCCAGGGTCGCCTCGAAGCGCTGCTGAATTTCCAGACGCTGATCATCGACCTCACCGCTCTGCCTATCGCCAACGCTTCGTTGCTCGACGAAGCCACCGCCGCCGCCGAAGCCATGGCCTTCTGCCGGCGCCTCTCAAAGAATAAGGCGAGCCATGCGTTCTTCGCCTCACAACACTGTCACCCACAAACCCTCGATGTGCTGCGCACCCGCGCCGAGCCCCTGGGTATTGAAGTGGTGATTGGCGATGAGCAGCAACTCGACGATCCGGGACGCTATTTCGGGGCCCTGCTGCAATACCCGGCCAGTACGGGCGAACTGTTCGACTACCGCGCCCTGGTAGAACGCCTGCACGCCGCCCAGGCGTTGGTGGTGGTCGCCGCCGACCTGCTGGCCCTGACCTTGCTCATCCCACCCGGAGAGTTCGGCGCCGACGTGGCCATCGGCAGCGCCCAGCGCTTTGGCGTACCGCTGGGGTTCGGTGGCCCCCACGCCGCCTATTTCGCCACGCGCGAGGCCTTCAAACGCGATATGCCCGGTCGCCTGGTCGGCGTTTCGGTGGATCGTCACGGCCAGCCGGCTTTGCGCCTGGCCATGCAGACCCGCGAGCAGCACATCCGCCGCGAGAAGGCCACCAGCAACATTTGTACGGCCCAGGTGCTGCTGGCCAATATCGCCAGCATGTATGCCGTCTACCACGGCCCCCAAGGCCTGACCCGCATTGCCCTTCGCGTGCATCGGCTGACAGCCATCCTCGCCGCCGGCTTGCGCCAGCTGGGCCTGGACGTACAACAGGAATACGCCTTCGACACCCTGACCCTGGCCAGCGGCGCTCGCACCCGTGAGCTGCATGCCAGAGCTCGCGCGGCCGGCATCAACTTGCGCGAAATCAATGACGACCAGATCGGACTGTCCCTGGATGAAACCAGTACGCAGAGTTTGGTCGAGCGCCTATGGGCAATATTTGCCGAAGACCAGAAAACGCTGCCCAATTTCGCCTCCCTGGTTACAGCCACGCCTGATGCGTTGCCGAGCGAACTGCTGCGCACCTCTCGCTTTCTCGAACATCCCGTATTCAACCGCTACCACTCGGAAACCGAGCTGATGCGCTACCTGCGCCGGCTGGCCGATAGGGATCTGGCCCTGGACCGCAGCATGATCCCGCTCGGGTCCTGCACCATGAAACTCAATGCCGCCAGCGAAATGCTGCCCATCAGCTGGCCGGAATTTTCCCAGCTGCACCCCTTCGCGCCGTCCGAACAGAGTCAGGGTTACCGGCAGCTCACCGACGAACTGGAAGCCATGCTGTGCGCGGTCACCGGTTATGACGCGGTCTCTCTGCAGCCCAACGCCGGCTCGCAAGGCGAATACGCCGGGCTGCTGGCCATCCGCGCGTACCATCGCAGCCGCGGCGAAGGACAGCGCGACCTGTGCCTGATTCCCGCGTCGGCCCACGGCACCAACCCGGCCACCGCCAGCATGGCCGGCATGCGCGTGGTGGTGGTGGCCTGCGACGCCCAGGGCAATGTGGACATCGAGGACCTGCGCGCCAAGGCCGAAGCCCATCCAGACCAACTGGCGGCACTGATGATTACCTACCCGTCTACCCACGGCGTATTCGAGGAAGGCATCGGCGAAATCTGCCGGATCATTCACGAGCATGGCGGCCAGGTATATATCGACGGCGCCAACCTGAACGCCATGGTCGGCCTCTGCGCGCCGGGGCGCTTCGGCGGCGATGTCTCGCACCTCAACCTGCACAAGACCTTCTGTATTCCCCACGGCGGCGGCGGCCCGGGTGTCGGGCCGGTCGCCGTCAAGTCGCACCTGGCGCCGTTCCTGCCCGGACACGCTCATTTGGAGCGCCAGGAAGGCGCGGTCAGCGCGGCGCCCTACGGCAGCGCCAGCATTCTGCCGATCTCCTGGATGTACCTGAAGATGATGGGCGGCGCTGGCCTCACGCGGGCCTCGCAGTTGGCGATCCTGAATGCCAACTACATTGCCCGACGCCTGGAAGCGCACTATCCGATTCTCTACAGCGGCAGCCACGGACTGGTTGCCCACGAGTGCATTCTCGACCTGCGCCCTCTCAAGGACAGCAGCGGCATCAGCGTCGATGATGTAGCCAAGCGGCTGGTCGACTTCGGCTTCCACGCGCCCACCATGTCCTTCCCCGTGGCCGGCACACTGATGATCGAACCCACCGAAAGCGAATCCAAGGAAGAGCTGGACCGTTTCTGCGCTGCCATGATCCACATCCGCCAGGAAATCAAGGCGGTGGAAAAAGGCGACCTGGACCCCGAGGACAACCCCCTGAAAAACGCCCCTCACACCGCGGCTGAACTGGTCGGTGACTGGACGCACTTCTACAGCCGTGAACAGGCCGTGTACCCCGTATCCAGCCTCGTAAACAACAAATACTGGCCGCCGGTCGGGCGCATTGACAACGCCTACGGCGATCGCAACCTGGTGTGCGCCTGTCCGCCTATGGAGGCTTATGAGGACTAAAACTCTGAGCTCGGCAAGCGTCCAGGGGAAGCTGGCATTCCCCGGCCTGGCCAACTGTACTGAGCTGAGATTTACATTGAACGTTATCTTCGGAGTGTCACATGTCCCTCAGCGTTCTCGATCTGTTCAAGATCGGTATCGGCCCCTCCAGCTCTCATACCGTGGGGCCGATGCGAGCCGCCGCACGCTTTGCCGAGGGACTTAGACGCACGGCCCTGCTGGACGCCACCGCCAGCATCAAGGTCGAGCTGTACGGTTCACTGGGTGCAACGGGCAAGGGGCATGGCAGCGACAAGGCGGTCTTACTCGGGCTGGAGGGAGAGCAGCCGGAACATGTGGACATTGCCAGCCTGCCAGCTCGACTGGCGACCATTCGCGAGCGCGGCGAACTGCGATTGGCGGGCCAGAAAAGCATCCCCTTTGTCGAAAAGGACCACCTGGCGTTTATCCGCAAACCGCTGCCGTACCACCCCAACGGGATGATCTTCCGGGCCTTCGACCTGTTCGGCATGCAACTGTGCAGCCAGGAATATTATTCGGTCGGCGGCGGTTTCGTGGTGGACGAGCAGGCAGCCGGCGCTAACCGAATCGTCGAAGACCAGACGCTTTTGCCCTACCCCTTCCACAGCGGCCAGGAACTGCTCGCCCTGTGCGTTGAGCATGAGCTGTCCATCAGCGAGCTGATGCTCGCCAACGAAGGCGCCTGGCGCGCGGAGGCCGACACCCGCCGCGCGCTGCTGGAGATCTGGCAGGTCATGCAGGACTGCGTGGCCGCCGGTTGTCACCATGAAGGCATCATGCCCGGCGGCCTCAAGGTGCGTCGCCGCGCCGCCGGGCTGTATCGCCAGCTGAGTGAAAACCCCGAAGCCAACCTGCGCGACAGCCTCAATGTGCTTGACTGGGTCAACCTCTACGCGCTGGCGGTCAATGAAGAAAACGCCAGCGGCGGGCGGGTGGTCACCGCGCCCACCAATGGCGCCGCCGGGATCATTCCGGCAGTGCTGCATTACTACCGACGTTTCATTCCCGGCGCCGATGAAGACGGCGTGGTGCGCTTTCTGCTCACTGCCGCCGCCATCGGCATCCTTTACAAGGAAAACGCGTCGATATCCGGCGCCGAGGTCGGCTGCCAGGGTGAAGTTGGCGTGGCCTGCTCGATGGCCGCCGGCGCGCTCTGCGAAGTGCTCGGTGGCACCGTACAGCAAGTGGAGAACGCCGCTGAAATCGGCATGGAGCACAACCTGGGCCTGACCTGCGACCCGGTCGGTGGGCTGGTGCAGATTCCGTGCATCGAGCGCAACGCCATGGGCGCGGTCAAGGCGATCAACGCCGCGCGCATGGCCTTGCGCGGCGACGGCCAGCATTCCATCTCGCTGGACAAGGTGATTCGCACCATGCGCCAGACCGGTGCCGACATGAAAAGCAAATACAAGGAAACCTCTCGCGGCGGACTGGCGGTGAACATCATCGAATGCTGAAAGCAGCGGCAAGCTTCAGCGACAGCTAAATCCACTTGTCCAAATCACCCACTGTTCGCTGCCTCTGTTTGCGGCTTGGCGCTTGCAGCTTCTAGCTACCGAAGGAGAACCCTATGACCACCGAAGCCTTGGCAAAGACCCCGTTACACGCCCTGCACCAAGAACGTGGTGCCCGCTTGGTGCCATTCGCAGGCTATGAGATGCCGCTGCACTACTCGCTGGGTATTCTCAAGGAGCATCTGCACACCCGTGAGCAGGCTGGCCTGTTCGATGTTTCGCACATGGGCCAGATTCTGTTGCATGGCAGTGCGGCGGCGAGCGCCTTGGAAAGCCTGGTGCCGGTGGACATTATCGACTTGCCTGTAGGCCAGCAGCGCTATGCCCTGTTCACTGACGAACAGGGCGGCATCCTCGACGACCTGATGGTTGCCAAGCTCGCTGAAGACCGGCTGTTACTGGTGGTCAACGCCGCCTGCAAGGCGCACGACCTGCAGCACCTGCAGCAGCATCTCGGCACCCTGTGCGGCATCGAGCCGCTGTTCGAAGAGCGCGCACTGCTTGCCTTGCAGGGGCCGCAGGCCGCCGCCGTGCTCACCCGCCTGGCCCCCCAGGTGGCGCAAATGACGTTTATGCAGATCGCGCCCGTCGAACTGCTCGGTTGCGAGTGCCTGGCCAGCCGTTCCGGCTATACCGGCGAGGACGGGTTCGAAATCTCCGTGCCCGCCAGCCATGCCGACGCCCTTGCCCGCCATCTGCTCAGCGAAAAAGAAGTCCAACCCATCGGCCTTGGCGCCCGCGACTCGCTGCGCCTGGAAGCCGGGCTGTGCCTGTACGGCCACGACATGAACACCAGCACCACGCCGGCCGAAGCCGGCCTGCTCTGGGCCATTTCCAAAGTACGCCGTGCCGAGGGTGACCGGGCTGGTGGCTTTCCAGGTGCCGAGCGTATTTTCGCCCAGCAGCGCGACGGCGTGGCCCGCAAACGCGTTGGTTTGCTACCCCAGGAGCGCATCCCGGTTCGAGAAGGCGCCGACCTGCTGGACGCCAACGACACAGTGATCGGCCAGGTTACCAGCGGTGGTTTTGCGCCCAGCCTGGGCGCTCCGGTGGCTATGGGGTATGTGGACAGCGACCAGGCAACGCTGGGAACTCAGCTCTGGGCACGGGTGCGCGACAAACGTGTGGCGGTTACGGTGGCCAAGATGCCGTTCGTGCCGCAACGCTATTACCGCGGCTAATGCCGGGTGGGCCTTGGCTCACGCTGTGCTTGGGTGCTGGGCGCAGCCCCGTGCCGGCGCCAGACATGCCGCGCGCCTTCCAGCACCAGCACCAGCACGGCCGCCCAGATGGGGATATACGTAAGCCATTCGTTGCTCTGAATCCGCTCACCGATCAACAGCGAAACCAGCACCAGCAGCACGGGCTCGACATAACCCAGCAACCCGAACAAGCCCAGTGGCAATAGGCGACTGGCCATCAGATAGCTGATCAAGGCCCAGGCACTGATCATACCCATCAAGGGTACCAGGCCGAACAGACGGGGTCGCTCGCTGAAATGCACCACCATTTCGCCACCCGCCCAGGCAAACCAGAGCGCCACCGGCACCATCAGGATCATTTCGAACCACATGCCGCCCAATCCATCGGTGCCCATCTTGCGGCGCAAGGCAAAATAGCCGGGATAGCCCAGCGCTACCAACCAGGTCTCCCAGGCCAGGCCGCCAACCACCAGTATCTGATTGGCTACGCCGCATACGGCCAGTAGCGTTGCCAGCTGCTGCAGCCGGCTCAGTCGCTCGTTGAACAGTAAGCGGCCCACCAGGATCATGCTCAGCGGCAAAAGAAAATAACCCAGCGAGACATTCAGGCCGCGCCCCTGCAGGGGAGCCCAGAGGAACAGCCAGAGTTGCACGCCGAACAGGAAGGCGCACAGCACCATGCCAGGCACCAACCAGGGCGCGGCGCGAACGCGCCGCGTCAACTCGGCCACCGCGGACCATCCGCCGGTCAGGCTGATGAACAGCATCAAGCAAGGCAACGTGAGGATGACCCGCCAGCCGAAAATCTCGGTCCCGCTCAGCGGAACCAACAGGGTCGACAGGTAATACAGAGCGGCAAACAGCACCGACGCCATGACCGAAAGCACTACGCCTTTGGACACTTCAAACCTCACCGACCAGAAAAGGGGCGCTAGTGTGCGATCCCGACCTTGCAAATGCCACTGGAATAAACCGGCGCCGCGTGTGCCCTTTCGATGGCGTCGCGGCTACCGTCTTTTCTCTCAACGAAACAGCCAGCGTGCAGGATGGACAACCGTTGTTGTCCATCCTGCACCGTTTTCAGCGCCCGGCGCGAGCCTTGAGCAACGCCTCAAGCTTTTCCTGGTCCCGGGCGAACTGGCGAATCCCTTCAGCCAATTTTTCCGTCGCCATGGCGTCTTCGTTCAAGGCCCAGCGGAACGCGGCTTCATCCAGAGACTGGCGCGGCTCGGCGGAGGCACCTGGTTGCAGGCGACGCTCTAGCGCCTGGGTATCCTCGGACAGCTGCTGCAGCAACTCGGGGCTGATGGTCAGGCGGTCGCAGCCTGCCAGTTGTTCGATCTGGCCCTGATTGCGAAAGCTCGCGCCCATGACCACGGTCGCGTAACCGTTGGCTTTGTAATAGTTGTAGATACGCGTCACTGAACGCACGCCAGGGTCTTCTGCGCCGGTAAAATCTCGCCCTTCGGCTTTTTTGTACCAGTCGTAGATACGCCCCACGAAAGGTGAAATCAGAAATACACCGGCGTCCGCACAGGCCACGGCCTGGGCAAATGAGAACAGCAGTGTCAGGTTGGTCTGGATGCCGGCCTTTTCCAGTAGCTCGGCGGCACGAATGCCTTCCCAGGTGGCGGCGACCTTGATCAGCACCCGCTCACGGCCGATGCCTGCCTGCTCATACAGATCGATGAGTCGTTCGGCACGACGCAGGGTCGCCTGGGTATCAAAAGACAGTCGGGCATCCACCTCGGTGGAAATCCGTCCGGGAATGATCTTGAGGATTTCCTGCCCCACGGCTACGGCGAAGCGGTCGCAGGCCAGGGTCAAATCGCCGCCGCTGGCTGCGATCGATTGATCGAGCAACGCGGCATAACCCGGCATGGCGGCGGCCTTGAGCAGCAGCGACGGATTGGTGGTGGCATCCACGGGTTTAAGGCGAGCAATCGCCTCCAGATCGCCCGAGTCGGCGACGACGGTAGTGATGGCTTTGAGCTGTTCCAGCTTGGAAGACATGGGCGGTACCTGATATGCAGATCGAAAGAGTCATTCCCTGACACGGTAATGGATGAGAGATTCTCATCGCTCCCGTTTTTTTCGCCGTAGCGAAGGGCACAAGCCTTTGGAGCATATCAGCAAGTTGATGACCGGAGATCACCGGCCCTGCATTACCGCTAAGGCCGACTTAACTCAGCGCCCGGCCAGCATCTCAATGGCCTGATCGAGCACCGCCAGCGGCTCAGGCGCCTTGTGTACGTCCACTGACAACAGTTGGCGGAAGCGCCGGGCACCCGGGAAGCCCTGACCCAGGCCGAGCACATGACGAGTGATGTGATGCATCACGCCGCCTTCGGCCAGGTGACGCTCGATATACCGACGCATGCGCGCCAGCGTTTCAGCGCGACTGATCGACGGCGCCTCGCTACCAAACAGCTCTGCATCCACCTGGGCCAGCAAATAAGGGTTGTGGTAGGCCTCGCGGCCGAGCATGACACCATCGAAGGTCTGCAGATGGGTTCGGCATTCATCCAGGGTCTTGATCCCGCCGTTGAGGATGATTTCCAGGTCCGGAAAATCGCGTTTCAGCTGCGCGGCGACGTCATAACGCAGCGGCGGGATTTCGCGATTGGCCTTGGGCGACAGGCCTTCGAGAATGGCGATGCGCGCATGCACGGTGAAACTGCGGCAACCCGCCTCGCGCACCTGGCCGACGAAATCGCATAACTCGGCGTAACTGTCACGGCCATTGATGCCGATCCGGTGCTTGACCGTCACCTCGATGCCAACCGCGTCGCGCATCGCCTTCACGCACTCAGCCACTAGCGCCGGATGGCCCATCAGGCAGGCGCCAATCATGTTGTTCTGCACGCGGTCGCTGGGGCAGCCAACGTTCAGGTTCACCTCATCGTACCCGGCGGCCTCGGCCATTTTCGCGCAGGCGGCCAGCTCGTCCGGCCGACTGCCGCCCAGCTGCAGCGCCAGTGGATGCTCGCACTCATCATGGCGCAAAAAGCGCTCGGGATGATCGCCATGCAGCAACGCCCCGGTGGTGACCATCTCGGTGTAGAGCAAAGCATGGCGGGACAATTGGCGCAGGAAGTACCGGCAATGCCGATCCGTCCAATCCATCATGGGCGCCACGGAGAAGCGCCGGGACAGAGAGGGAAGCGTTGTGGCGGAGGTCAAAACGGGTTCAGCGTGCATTCGATAACGTCTGGTGTGGAATTGCCGGGCGGCGATTCTAACAGGAAGCCAGAGACGCAATCGAACGCAGCCCCGTGACCGGCCACGGCAGGCCGGTCAGCCCTGTCGCCTCAGTAGCTTTTATAAGGCAGGAATTTGCCGGACAGCACCACGTTGACCCGGTCGCCCTTGGGGTCTTCCTCGCGCTGGATGTCCATGGAAAAATCAATGGCGCTCATGATGCCGTCGCCAAATTCCTCATGGATCAGCTCCTTGAGGGTGCTGCCGTAGACATTGACGATCTCGTACCAGCGATAGATCAGCGGATCGGTGGGCACAGCGCTGGGCAATGACCCTTTATGGGGCACGATCTGCAGCCAGGCCACGGCTTCGTCAGACAGGCCAAACAGGTCGCCCACGGCTTCCGCCTGGGCCTTGTCAAACGTCATCTGGCCCAGGCAGGCAGCGGTGGTCCATTCCTTGGACAAACCGAGCGTTTCCGCAACCTGCCGCCATTTCAGACCTTTGCTGACCTTGGCGGCCAGAATCATTTTGGTGACGTCTTCACGACTGGAAATCATGTCTGTCTTCCTCTGTGGGTTGAACACCGAATGTGCTTGAACGGATCAGCAACGGTACGGGAGACCATAGCCGTCCCGTACAAAGCAAAAATTGATCCCAAGCAACTCGCAGTCCCAGAAAGACAGCCTTAAAACAGCCGATCGGCTTGTCGCGTTACAGCAACTCTTCGCGCAGCTGCGCCGGCGACTTGATCGACAGCAGGCCCGGTGCAACGTCGAAAGCGGTCTTGGCGCCGAACTGGCCCTGCTGATTCAGGCGGTAAGCCGCACGCGCATAGGCCACCAGAACACTGGCAGTGAACTCCGGGTTGCTTTCCAGCTGCAGCGAATACTCGACCACTTGCGCATGGGCCTCGCTGGTGTTGCCGCTGCGAATCACGAAACCGCCATGGGGCATGCGGTTGTGCTCGGTGCGCAAGGTTTCTTCATTGATGAAGTTCACGTGGGTGTCGTAATCGGCGAAGTAATGCGGCATGCCCACAATCGCCTGCTCCACCACAGCGGCATCGGCGCCTTCTTCCAGCACCACATAGCATTCACGGGTGTGCTTGTCGCGAGTGGACAGGTCGGGACGCGCACCGCTACGTACCCGCTCGATGGCATCCGGCGAAGGGAGCGTGTACTGCACACCGGCCTTGACGCCCGGCACCCGGCGCACGGCATCGGAATGCCCCTGACTCAGGCCCTTGCCCCAGAAGGTGTAGGTCACGCCATCGGGCAGCAGCGCTTCGCCATACAGGCGGTTGATGGAGAACATGCCCGGGTCCCAACCAATGGATATCAGCGCCGTCTTGCCGTGGGCCTGGGCCGGAGCGTCCACCGCCGCGAAATACTCGGGAATGCGTGCATGGGTGTCAAAGCTGTCCACGGTATTGAACAGCGCGGCCAGGGCCGGCCCCTGCTCGGGAAGGTCGTCCTTGGAGCCACCGCAGAGGATCAGCACGTCGATGGCCTGCTGGAACTCGTTTAGCGACGCCATGGCATGCACCGGTGTGTGCGCGAACAACGGTTTCAGGTCAGCCGGCGCGCGGCGGGTAAAAATCCCCACCAGCGTCATGTCCGGATTTTTCGCGATAGCGGCCTCGACGCCGCGCCCCAGGTTGCCGTATCCGACGATACCGATGCGAATCTGCTTGCCCATAAATCCCCGTTCTCGTTCACCAAAAAAACCGTCGCGGCGCACACAGCGGCTGAGCGCGACGGCGCGAAACTCTACACCATCCCAGGCCGAATGATGCACCTGAGCGCTCAACGCGCTGTTTTTCGGCCCGGTTTCGTCGTGCGTTTTGTAGCGCCAGCGGTACGCTTTTTCTTCCAGGGTGCTTTGCCCTGCCCGCCCGGATGTGCCGGCCCGCTGATGGTCAGACGCAAACCGAGACAGCGCTGCACATGCTTGCTCATCCACGCCGATTGCTTGGCGACAAACTCCTCTAACGACATCTCGCCGCTTTGCACCATGTCCAGCGCCTGCTCCCAGATCGCCGTGGTGCCGGGATCGGCAATGGCACGCGGTACCGCATCGATTAGGCTGAACGCCGCCGGACTGGCCGCCAGGGCCTTGCCCTGCTTGGTCAGATAACCCCGATCCAGCAAGCCCTGGATGATCCCGGCGCGCGTCGCTTCGGTGCCGATGCCGGTGGTGTCTTTGAGTTTCTGCCTGAGCAAAGGATCATCCACCAGCTTGGCGACGTTTTTCATCGCCTTGATCAGGTCACCCTCTGTGAAAGGCTTCGGCGGCTGTGTCCACAGGTCCTTGAGCGTGACCTGGGTTACCGCGCAATCCAACCCTTCGGCCAGCGCCGGCAAGGTTTGCGGCTGCACCGCTTCGCGACCCTTGGCAGGCGCCAAGGCCTCGGGCAAGGCACGCTTCCAGCCCGGTTCGACAATCTGCTTGCCCACGGCGCGTAACGCCTGTCCCGCGCACTCGAAATCCGCCTGAGTGCGGTCGTATTCATGGTTGGGCAGAAACTGCGCCAGGTAACGCGCCCGGATCAAGGTATAGACCGCGCGCTGCCGGCCTTGCAGCCGCTCCAGACCCGCCGCGGCGGCCGTCGGAATAATGCCGTGGTGAGCGCTGACCCTGGCATCGTTCCAGGCCCTTGAGCGGCGCTGCGGCTGCAGATGCGCCTGCAACGCGGCCAACCCCGGATCGGCATGTCCCAGGGCTGCCAGAATCGCCGGCGCTTCGCCATGCTGGCTGAGCGGCAGGTAGCCGCAATCGCTGCGCGGGTAGGTAATCAGCTTGTGGGTTTCGTAGAGGGCCTGGGCAATATCCAGGGTTTCCTGGGCGCCGAGTCCCAGCTTCTTGGAGCAGACCTCCTGCAACGTGCCCAGATCGAACGGCAAGGGCGGCGCTTCGCGCACACGCTCAGTGCGCAGCTTCGTCACCCGGGCGTGAGCTGCCGTGCCCATCGCGTTCGCGGCATCCTGCGCCAGCGCCTGATTCAAGCAACGGCCCTGTTCATCGCAGGCATCGTCCGGCGCTCGCCACTGGGCGGTGAAGGCACACCCCTCTGCCAGCAACGCGACGTCGATCGCCCAGAACGGCACCGGTACAAAGTCCGCAATGCTGCGATCACGGTCCACCACCAACCGCAGCGTCGGCGTCTGTACTCGCCCCACCGGCAACACACCTTGATAACCAGACTGCCGACCCAGCAGCGTAAACAAGCGGCTCATGTTCATGCCGATCAACCAGTCGGCACGCGAACGCCCCAACGCGGCATGGTAAAGGTTGAAGGTCTCGGCACCCGGCTTGAGCGAGGCCAGCGCCTTGCGGATCGACGCCTCGTCCAGCGCCGACAGCCAGAGCCGCTGGATCGGCCCGCGATAACGGCAATGCTCCACCAGCTCGCGGGCAATCATCTCTCCTTCGCGGTCCGCATCCGTGGCAATCACCAGCTCACGCGCCTCGCCCAGCAAACGCTTGACCGCCTTGAACTGGCTAGCCGTCCTGGGCTTGACCTGCATTTTCCACTGCGCCGGGATGATCGGCAGATCAGCCAGCGCCCAGCGTTTGTAGCGCGCGTCATAGGCATCCGGCGGCGCGGTTTCCAGTAAATGGCCGATGCACCAGGTCACCGTGACATTGGCACCCAGCCAGCACCCGTCGCCACGGCGGCTGGCGCCGAGCACCTTGGCAATGTCCTTGGCCTGGGAAGGTTTTTCACACAAAAAAAGCCGCATAGCTGCCATCTGGATTGTTGCGATGGCCACAGGATGCGCAGAGGGACGCGTTGAGGCAAGGACTTTATCTGGATGGATGTACAGTCATACACCCTGCCGACGACTCTATTGCCACCCGCTGCCTGCGCCGCACCGACTGACAGAACATTGCAGCTTGCGTGACCGGCGAGGATCATGCGCCCACGTACCACACGCAGGCCCGCACCATGACCTCCGAATGCCGCTTCCTTGAAGACCTAATCCATCAAGACATCCCGTTGACCCGTGCCATGGACCTGACGGTCCGCAGTTGGGACGGCAATGAACTGCAACTGGCCATGCCCCTGGCCGCCAACAGCAACCACAAGGGCACCATGTTCGGGGGCAGCCTGTATAGCCTCAGCGTGCTCGCCGGCTGGGGCTGGCTGACGCTGCGCCTGCGAGAAAGCGACCTGGACGCGGGGCACATTGTCATTAAGGGTGGCCAAATTGAATACCCACTGCCGGTGGCCGAGGATTCAGTGGCCATCTGCGCCGCCCCCGCCGATGACGTCTGGGATAAGTTCGTCGCCCAGTACCGCCGCCGCGGCTTGGCTCGGCTGTACCTGGACATCCGCATTCCTGCCGCTGGTGGCGCCGACGCCGTGCGGCTACACGGCGAGTATGTACTGCAACGCGCAACTAGCGGCGAGTAAGCCGCTGCGCGTCCCCCTCTGGCTGGTTGGCGGGCGGAGCTTCCATCGGCAGCCCGCCGACTCTGACCTCGGGCAATCGCCCACCGCTGAATTCCACGCGGCGAATCGGAAAGGCAAAGCGCACGCCCATTTCCTTGAGCCCGTCGATCAGGCCCAGATTGATCTCCTGCTGGATATCCATGTACCGGTTGTAGTCGGCCGTCTGCATGATGTAGACCACCTCGTAAGTCATCCGGCTTTCATCGAAGGCAAGAAGATGGGCGCGATCAAATTTCACCTCATCCAGAGCGTCGATGATGCGCTTTACCAGTTGGCCAACCTGACGCGCCTTATCGCTCGACGTGTCGTAGGCGATGCCGAACGTGAAGACGATGCGGCGGGTATTCATGCGCTTATAGTTGTGCACGACTTGCCCGAGCAAATCAGCGTTCGAGCAGACCACTTGCTCGCCGCTCAACGCGCGAATGCGGGTGCTTTTCAGCCCGATGTGCTCAATGGTGCCGGACACCGACCCAAACACCACGAAATCGCCGATCTCGAAAGGCTTGTCGATACCGATGGACAACGAGGCGAACACATCGCTTAGCAGTGTCTGCACAGCCAATGCGATGGCGATGCCGCCCACACCAAGACTGGCCACCAGAGCGGTAATGTTGACGCCAAGATTGGCCAGGATGGACAGCAGCATCATGGTCCACACGACCAGGCGCACCATGATGCCGATGAGGGTGGTCGTCACCGGATTGCGCGCGGTGCCATCGCGCGTCAGGCTGTCCATCCACAGGCGCACGCCGACATCCGCCCAAAGCGCAATCTGAAACGCCAGGGCAATGAACCAGCCGTGGGACATCATGGCTTGCCAGCGCTCCGGCAGCTCCACCACTTTCAGGCCGATCAACAACGAGAAGGCGAACAGCAGCAAGTGGCTGGTACGCGCCAGCATCTGCGCCGCGATGGCCGTCAACCGGCCATTGGATTTCCCGGCACGCTCTTGCAGCCGCTTCGTGACAAAGGACAGTACAACGCGCAGCACCCCGTAACTGGTCAGCGTAACGGCCAGTACCAGGGCGACCCGAATCCACAAGGATTCGTCCAGCACTACATCCCAATTCATTATTTGAGCCTCTCCCGAAAAAACGCCAAATGCCGGCCTGCTCCGGCAACGGCCGGACGCGCAGGCACAGCTTTTCGGGTCCCCTCAGGTCGATAAGTTCAATAACCGGGAGGTCAAGACCGGCATAAGGTCCGCCGAGCGGTCGCACGCTCCGTGATGACCTCATCGCCCGAAACCCCTTTTCTAGACCGGTTCTTATGGCGTCTTCAGTCAGCATTAACGCGTTCGTTAATCGCACAAAAAGGCATTAACCGAATTGAATCCGCTCACTTGACCTCCCAGACTGCCCGCCCCGCAACGGCACCCTCGCAACGCGCAGGTTGGCCTGACCGAGGCGCGCCATGCTGAAACGCCGCAAGCAACACTAAAAATCTTATAACAGCCAACACCCTCCCCTCTGCAAACGCCTATCCGCAAGCGCGGCGGGGAGCTTTTCACCTTGAAAAAAGGAAGCAATAAGAATGAAAGCATCGCTTTACTTCATTCCCTGCACGCTTGCCATTGCCGTCATGGCCTCCAGCCTCTCGGTTGGCGTCCAGGCCGCAGGCTTCATCGAAGATGCCAAGGTCAACCTGGGCATGCGTAATTATTACTTCAACCGCAACTACCTCGAGCACCCTCGTACGGACCAAGACCGGGCCGAGGCGTGGACGCAGAGCTTCATCCTCGACGCCCGCTCGGGCTTCACCGAAGGCCCCGTCGGCTTCGGTATTGATGTGCTGGGTTTGTACGCAGTCAAACTCGACGGCGGTCGCGGCACCGCCAGCGGTAGCGATTTGCTGCCGATACAGGATGACGGCCGTGCTGCCGATGACTTCGGTCGCCTCGCAGTGGCCGCCAAGGCGAAGTTTTCCAATACAGAGCTGAAGGTTGGTGAGTGGGCTGCTGCACTGCCCGTGCTGTGGGCTGACGATGGTCGCTCCCTGACGC
The DNA here is from genome assembly GCF_052245235.1 of Pseudomonas sp. B392_1p. NCBI lineage: Bacteria > Pseudomonadati > Pseudomonadota > Gammaproteobacteria > Pseudomonadales > Pseudomonadaceae > Pseudomonas > Pseudomonas sp. B392_1p. The sequence continues at coordinate 31,852 of NZ_JBQPXM010000017.1, read as the reverse complement.
AAACATTCAAAGGTGGCCAGCTCACCTCCAGGGAGATCGATGGGCTAGGCCTGTACGGCGGCCGTTTCAACGGTAACAGCCAGCGCAACGACGCCAGCATGGAGCGCATGTCCTTCAACGGCATTTACAGCAGTGCCTTCGACTTTGCGGGTGGTGAGTACCGCTTCAACGACAACAACACCCTGGTCGGCGTCTGGCACGCTCGCCTGGAAGACATCTACAAGCAGAGTTACGTGCAACTGACCCACAGGCAACCGATCGGTGATTGGGTACTGGGCGCCAACCTTGGCTACGTTAACGGCAAGGATGAAGGTGCTGCCAAGGCGGGCGAACTGGACAACAAGGTCTACCAAGGCAGCTTCTCGGCCCAGACCGGCAACAACCGCTTCACCCTTGCCTACCAAAAGCTCAGCGGCGACACCAAGTTCATGCGTATCGATGGCTCCAGCGGCCGCACCCTGGTCAACGACAGCTTCACCAACGATTACGGCAACCCCAACGAGCGCTCCTGGCAGATTCGCCACGACTACAATTTCGCGGGCATGGGCATACCCGGCCTGACCCTGATGAACCGCTACATCAGCGGCGACAGCATCCATACCGCAGCAGGCCGCAAGGACGCTGAAGAGTGGGGCCGTGAATCCGAGCTGGCCTACACCCTCCAGGAAGGTGCGCTAAAACACCTCAGCGTACGCTGGCGTAACTCCAACGTGCGTCGCGATAGCGGTGTGGGCCCAGGCTTCGACCTGCATGAAAACCGTTTGATCGTTCACTACCCGCTGTCGATTTTGTAAGGCGGTCAGCGGTTCCTTGGCGTTTGATTCCTTTACGCAGGGTTGGCCCGTCTGCGCGACGGGCTTTTTCCTCACGGAAGACCACACCGTCAGGTGCTGATTGAGCAAAGGCGGTGCCGTACGGCCCGGCGTATGGGAAAACAAAACACCAGGCATAAAAAAACCCAGTCACCGCCAGGTGCCTGGGTTTTTTGGATTTTTCGGTCAGCAAAAGGCGCTCGAGCAATCACGGGGATAGCGGCCTTACCATGAGGAGCGCGACTGCGACCAGGATCGCAGCCGCCGTTACGTCGATGTCGAGGCCGTTGTCGCCGCCAGCTGGTCTTGGCGAACGCTGCGTCGTGCTTTGGCCTCGAAAAAAACGTCCAGCGCAGCTGGGAAACCGGGGCGTGCCACGCATTCGACAAACGCCTCCCGCTCGGCCTCCAACTGACGGTCGAGGGAGTTATCGAATGAAGTCCGCAGAAGCCGCTTGAGGTGCGCTAGCGCAAACGGGTCACGTGCCTGGAGGCGCTCCACCATGTTCCACGTTGCCTGCGTCAACTGCGCAGCGGGGACGACGCGAGTGAGCAAACCCAGCTTCAGTGCCTACTGAGCATCGAATTGTTCGCTGAGCATTGCGATCTCGATCGATTTGCGCACCCCTACCAGCCGCGGCAGCGCCCACGACGCGCCGCCGTCACAGGATGTCGCAATGTCGCTATAGGCGAAATTGAAGCGCGTGCCTTCGGCGGCTATCGCGAGATCCGCGACCATCATCAGACTGAGGCCGGCACCCGCAACCGCACCGTGCACGCTTGCCACAACCGGGAACGGCATGGCATCCAAGAGGCGGATGCTCTGGTGCAACGGCGTGAGTATGCGCTTGGCGGCATCGAGACCCTGCTTTCTCAGCTCGTGAAGGTCGCCCCCAGCCATGAATGCGCGCCCTTCACCACTCAGAAGCACGACACGGGCGTCAGGATCGTTCGTGACCTGCAGGCAGGCCTCTAACAGGGCTTCAGCCGTTTCGGCATTCAGTGCGTTGAGCACCTCGGGCCGCGCGAAGCGGATGTGGGCGACATGGCCATTACGCTCAAGCAAAACGGGAGAACGGGGCATGTTCCGGGTCACCGAACCAAGGAGGCCCTTTTGGGCCTCGGTTAAGACAGGTAGGAGCGGCCGCTCAGGGCAAACCGCCTGATCATTTCGGACGCAGATCAACCGTGACGATTTCGCGGCGCTCGGCCATGCTCGCCGGCACCTGGTCCTCGTCGGTGAAGAACTGCTCGTACCATTCGCGCAGCTGGTACACCGGGCCGTCGTTCTCGGCCAGGACCGGCTTGTCGATACGGATCTTGTTCTTCCAGATCACCACGTCCTGGTAGAACGAGTTGCGGTTGCCGGTGACGTATTGCTTGGCGACCTCGCGGGTCTGCTCCTCGGTCATGCCTTCCACTCGCTTGACCATGCAGCCGAAGCGCAGCACGAAGCTATTGGGCGAGATCGGCACGTGGCTGTTGAGCAGAATGGCATGCACCTCGACGCCGCCGAAGGTGGAGCTGAGGCGGGTGAAATGCGTCGCCGGGCCGTAATAGGCCGAGTCCGCAGACAGGCCGCCGCCCAGGCGCTCGGAGTCCCCGCGGAAGATCTGATGGCCGATATGGCCTTCGAAGATGTTGGTGAAATAGGTGGTCGGCGTGCCATGCACGGGCCCGAAGTGCTGCGCATCGGCCAGGTTGTCTACCAACTCGCGCGGGTTGGTCTCGATCACCATGGTGTCGATGTTCCACTCATGGATCCACTCGTCGCTGTCCATTTCCGGCAGATGAGGAATCACCACGCCTTCGCGCGGGGGCCTGCCTTCAGGATTGTTCCAGACGAACACCAGCCCGTTCTCGATACAGGTCAGCCAGCTGCGCGTCTTGGCTTTCGGCGGTATCCGCTTGCAATAGGGAATGTCGACGCACTTGCCACTGGCATCGTACTTCCAGTGGTGGAACGGACAGACGATGCGGTCGCCCTCCACGGTGCCATGGGAAAGGTCGGCCCCCATGTGCGGGCAGTAGGCATCAAGTACGTGGATATCGCCCTTGGTGTCGGCGAAAGCCACCAGGCGGGTGCCGAAGGCCTCCAAGGTGTGCGGTTTACCGTCACGGTATTCTTCAACCGCCCCCAAACAGTGCCATCCACGGGCATAGCGGTAGGGTTTGAGCGTGTCTTCGACACTGATTTCTACGAGTTTCGTCATCATTATTATCCTCTAATGAAACCCAGTGACTGTCAGGTACTGCTGGCCCGCATCTTCGAGCACAGCAGCTCGCCATTCATCCTCCGCATGGACTAGGCCAAAGGTCATAACGCCATACCGCTCAGTTGCACACGGAGGCGCAGGAAGCGACGTTCAGACGTATTGCACCGAGCGCCGAGAAGGCCGCTGGCAGCGCATCGACTGTTGGCGACTCCAAACTGAGCAACGCGGCATAGGGGAAATCGCTGCACCAGTAGGGCTGCAGCTCTTCCAGGCAAGCAGCCGAGCGTAAATGCAGCGGGATGTTCTGGAACGCTGCTGTCAACGCCTGGCGGTCGACCGTGCTGTGCGGGATCAGCCAGAGCTCGCGCTCAGCAAGCGGGCGCGGCGCAAGCGGCTCGCCACACAACAGAGATGCCTGCGCTGTTCGGGTACGTTCACGCTCGATGAACTTGCTTTCGTCCTCTGCCAGCGCCGGCCCAGCAGGCGTCGCCATGGCCGCCTCGATATCGAAGTCGTCCGGATAGGCGAACTCGCAGAGGCAATCGAACCCCACCGACACGGACGGATCCGCGTAGTTGCGGCGATACAGTTGCGGCGGAAAGAAACCAAGCGCCAGGGGCGCGTGCTGGTTTTCGTAATAGCGCCGAAAGGCTTCAGGAGTGAAATCCTCTCGGCGCCGGATCAGGCTCAGGTATTTCAAGGAACCTCCGGTACGCCGTCGCGGGGAGCGCCGACGCACGGTTCGTTACCGATGAAGTCGCGGCTGAGCGCCGCGACGGTTACTCATGCGTCAGTGCTGCGCTTACTGTCCTGCGCGCCGGGCCGCCTCGGGCCCGAAATCGCTGGGCGTGATGCCGCCCCGGTTCAGGTAGTAGCCGCGACGCTGCTCATTGATGAGGTTGAAGGCCAGGTAGGTTCCGGCATTCAGGTCGTGGTAGAGGCCAACCCCCGCCTGCCAGCCTTGCAGCTCCGGCAGATGAATGGTGTTGAGCATGGAGGTACGCCACAGCTCGCCACGGTTGTCGTAGTTGTCGCCCATCACCGGCATCCAGCTGTCTTCGTCAATGTAAAAGTCACGCTTGCCGTAGAGGTGACGGTAACCCGCCTTCAGCGTGGCCCGTATCACCCACACACGACGCAGCTCATAGCGCATCACGTCGGGATTGATGTGGTTGGGCGTGAGCATGTCGGCGTACTTCCATTCGTTAGAATGAATCTTGTAGTTGTTCGCCGGAATGTACATTTCCTTCTTGCCCAGGATTTCCCAGTCGTAGCGCTGACCCGAGCCATTGAAGATCCGCACCTCATCCACGGTGATGGAACCGCCGGTGCCGGGGAACGACATGTCGTAGCCGTAGCCCGGTGATTGGCGCACGCGGCGGGTGCCGGGGTCGTAGCGCCAGCTCTGGGAGGGATTGGCGACATAATCCCAACTGTGAATCCCGTTGTTCACTTCGCCTTTGTCGCGCTGCGGCAGGAGGGTCAGGTTGCTGTAGTAGGCCGACGCCTTCAGATCCTTGGTGTAGATCACCTTGCCCGGTTCGTTACCCGGCGCCGAGTTGCGCGAGTGCACCCGTCCCCAGTTGACCTTGCCGTCCTTCAGGACGTAGGCGTTGTCGGAGATGTAGTCCTCGGTCCAGGCGTAACGGCCGCCCATGGTCGCATTCATGCGTATTTCTTCGGCCGATTGCGGGATGGGGAACATCACCCCTCCGGCGCGCCCCTCAATGCCCTCGCCATTGTTCACCAGCTTGGCGATGCGCGCGTTCTCCAGCGTGGCGTCACACACGCCCTTGCTGTAGCTGAAGTCGCGGTGCGAAGGGTATACAGGCATTTTGAAGGTGTCTGGATACTGCTTGAACAGGGCCTTCTGGCCAGCGGATAGGCGCTCGGCATAGCGATCCATGTTCTGGACAGTGATCACGAACAGCGGCTTTTCGCCGGCGTAGGGATCTTGCGGGTGGCTGCTTGCCTCGGGGTCGATGCCATCCGGCGCCCCGAACCATTTGCCGCTGAATTCAGGAATGGACCCCTCCGCATTAGCCGCCTTGATGGCGCCGAAGCAGCTCAGCTCCGTACCAAGACGGGCAATCTGATCCGCCGGCAATTGTGCCAGCGCCAGGCCAGAATGGATTTGCAAGGCGAGTACGCTGGCGAGGCCCAGGCCCAATATCTTTTTACGTCGCATATTGTTCTCCTTATTGGTTCGACGGCAGTGCGCGGCACGGCTCGAATGACAGGAGGACCGGAAGGCTTCAACGCCTGGATTAAAAACACGTAGGCGGCGTAGCCCCGATCAGCCCCTGTAACTGCGTGTAGCAGTGCATCGAGTATCAACAGGGGCGTCGGAGCGCAGCATCGTCCGCACGGACTACGGAGGACGACGTGCAGGTCAGGCGGAGCGTCTGACCGAGGTCGCGAGTTGCGGACGCGGTACCGAACTTTCGTAAACGCTGGGTGAACTGCCCAAGGCCATGACACTGTTGAGCATGATCCGGACCAGTTCCGTCTGGCGTCGCACGCCGGTTTTGGAAAAGATCGAACGCAGGTGCGCGCGCGCCGTGTTGCGCCGGATATTCAGCTCTTCGGCCGCCTCCTCCAGCGACAGACCGTTGGCCAGCTCCAGCGCCAGGGCGGTCTCGGCGGGGGTCAGGTTGAACAGCTGTTTGGTTACCATGGTGTTGGCCAGGGATCTTCCAGCCGCATCGCGGATGTAGACCACCACAGCTGGCCGCGCCTTGCTGTCGGCGAGGTCCTGGGAGGGCACGCTCTCGACCACGACGCCGAAGTTCACCTGCCCCGACGGGCGCGAAATCGATACCGCAGCCGTAGCGCTCTCGCCCTCCACATTCTGTCCCGCGAAGGCTGCACGCAGCAGCCGCTGCAACTCTCGATTGTCGCTTGGATAGGTCGCCTCCAGACGGCCTCCGACCAGCTTGAGCCCGTCATTGCTTTCCAGGATCTCGCTGGCCACGGGATTGTACTCAAGCACCTTGCCATTTTCGTCGAGCACCAGGGTGGCCACGGAAAGGCGACTGATGGCCTGCGAGTACAACGTACCCAGCGACGCACTGCGATCGAGCTGCGAGTAAAAACGCATCGCTCTACGCAGATGCGGAACCAGCAGCTCGCATAGGAGGCGATCCGTCTCGCTGAAGGCGGGCGCGGACTTGGGTCGATTGATCCGAAAACGCAGCACACCGCCCTCAGACGTGGCGATATTCACGCCCAGCATGTGGAAGGTGCTATGGGGATGGCAGTACATCAGATAGTAGGTGGAGCTCGACCACTCGGCCAAGGTCATCAAGTCTTCGATCGTAAACACCACGTCCGGCTCGATGGCGTTGAACGGCGCGCCCTCGTTCTGATAGGTCAGGTACGTGACTGCGCAACTGGGATCATCTATGCCGTCCACCTCACCCGACACGATCATCGGCGCCATCACCGCATCCTCCGAGACGCGAAGAATCAGCGTGACGTAGTTGGCCTGGAACAAGTTGCGCATGAGGTTCATCGCACGCCCAAGGCTCAGCGAATCGAGTGCAGCGTCGTACATGCTGCTGATGATTTCATCGTACTGCTCAACCCCGATACCCGCCTGGGCCAGCAATTGTCTCTGCTGTGAATTCATGCTCGCTCACCTCGGCATTGGGGGCCTGCAGCCCCCTTGTTGTTATTATTTGCTTGCGGTCTGGGCAGACCTTGGTCATGCCCAGACCGCTGAACGGCAGTTCAGGCGCTAGGCCCTTACTCCGGAAGCCTCACTATAGAGCGGCTCTCCCGGGTTTCGAAAGAGGCCGCTGATAACACTGCACGGCTCGATCAGGCCTGGGCCTGGGCGAGCGGTGCCGCCGTCTTGCTGGGTTTGACCAGTGCCCTGCCCTGGTTGAACCAGGCCGCCAGCGCCGGCAGCACAAGGATTGCGCCGAACACGTTGACCAGGAACATGAAAGCCAGCAGCACCCCCATGTCCGCCTGGAACTTGAGCGGTGCGAATGCCCAGGTGCAGACGCCGATGGACATGGTCACTGCGGTGAATACCGCCGCTGTACCGCGTTGGCACATGGCCTCGTAGAACGCCGTTCGCAAATCCCGGCCCTCGGCCATTTCATGCTGGATGCGCTCGTAGAGGTAGATCCCATAGTCCACGCCGACGCCCACCCCAAGCGCCATCACCGGCAAGGTTGCCACTTTCAGACCGATACCGAGCATGGCCATGAGGGCATTGCAGAGGATGGCGACGATGCCCAGCGGCACCAGAATGCACAGAACGGCTCGCAGCGAACGGAAGGTCAGCAGGCAGAACAAAGCCACCGAGCAAAACAGTGCGGCGAGCATGATCACTTCGGCCCGCTTGACCGCCTCGTTGGACGCCGCCATCACCCCGACGTTGCCACCGGCAAGCTTGAAGCGCGCCTCGGGGATCGAGACGTCGGCGATGACCCGTTTCGCCTCATCGATGACATGGAAAATCGTCGCGCCCTCATGATCGGTCAGGAACACCAGGATCTGCTGGTGCTGGCAGCCTTCGCTGACCAGCCCGTGGTCCGGCGAATACGCCAGCGAGCCCTGCTGCAGGCCCCGCGAGGCGCCGGGAATGGCTGACCAGCGCGGGTTGCCCTCGTTGTTTCCGGCAATCACCGCCTTGGCCATGCTCGCCACGCTCTGCACAGACTGTACGCCGGTGACATTGCGCATCTCGAAATCGAACGCCTCGATGGCGCGCATCACCTTCGGATCGAGGCATGCTTCCTGCCCCCCGGGTGACTCGACAAACACTGCCAGCACGTCGAGGCCTATGGAATAGCTGCCAATGATCTTTTCGTTGTCCTGGTTGTAACGCGAATCGGCCCGCAGCTCCGGCGCGCCGGTGCCGATGTCGCCAACTTCCAGCTGACGCGCCTTGCTTACGCCAAAGCCGAGCAGCGCCACGCAGCAGGCGAACACGACGAGCGCCGGCCCCGGCAGCGCCAGCGCGGAGAGGCGCCACCACAGCGGATGCCGTCCGGCTGACGCCGGCCTGCTGCCCGAACGTGCGCTGCCTTCCAGGCTCAGGTGGGAAATGATGATGGGCAACATCATCTTGTTGGTGATGATCATCAGCATCACGCCGATGCAGGCAGTGATGCCCAGCTCGTGGACGATCGGAATGTCGATGAGCATGATCACGGCGAAGCCCAGCGCATTCATCAGCAACGCCAGGGCGCCGGGAATGAAGATCTTGCAGAACGCCGAGCGCGCCGCGCCAATCGAGTCGCAGCCCTGCAACACATCCTGCTTCCAGGCATTGGTCATCTGCACGGCGTGGGAAACACCGATAGAGAAGATCAGAAACGGCACGAGGATCGACATCGGGTCGATGCCCAGCCCCAGCAGCGGCAGCAGACCGAGCAGCCAGACCACCGGCAGCAGGGCCACGATCAGCGAAACCACCGTCAGCTTCAGCGACCGGGTGTAAAGCCAGAGCAGCACGGCGGTGATGACAAAGGCCACCACAAAGAAGCCGATCACCGTGCTCAGCCCCTCCATCACATCGCCCACCAGCTTGGCGAAACCCACAATGTTGATTTCGATGGTGTCGCTGGCGTAACGCTCCCGGATGGCTTCGAGCTCCTCGGCAATCGCCGCATAGGACACCGCCTCGCCGGTTCTCGTGTCGCTGTCCTGCAGGTCGGCGCGAACCAAGGCCGACTTGAGGTCGTTGGCAATCAGGCTGCCGATTTGCCCCGAACGGGCCGCGTTGCTGCGCACCTGCGCCAGATCCTCCGCCGACCCCGCGTAGTGTGGCGGCACCACCATATCACCCACGTAGCCTTCTTCGGTGACTTCGATATAGCGCACGTTCGGGGTGAACAGCGATGTCACACTGGGTCGGCTGACACCTGAGATGAAGAAGACGTCGTCAGTGACCTTTTGCAGCGTCTCGAGGAACTCCCGGTTATAGATGTCGCCCTCGCCTTTCCAGCGCACGCTCACCAGCACCCGGTTGGCACCGGTAAAAATGCGACTGTAGTCGAGGAAGTTCAGCATGTAGTCGTGGCTGACCGGAATCTGCTTGTTGAATGCAGGGTCCAGCCGAACCTGGGTCGCGCTGTAGCCCAAGCCAAGCGTGATCAGCACGAACAGCGCCAGCAGGCTCCTTCTCCACGCCATCAGCCCGTCGGCACAGCACTCTACCCAACGCTCGATTCTGCTCGGTTTATGGCTCATGGCATGCTCCTGTGTGTGCTGACCGCCAGGCGTTGCGCTTCAACGCCTTGAAAAACGCCACGTTCGCCTCCTACCAGCACCAGTCGTTGGTTCACTGCAACCGCCGAGGTCAGGGTGCCCAGGCCGCTGCGCTGGGTACTCTGCAGCAGGCGTCCATCGGCAGCCAAGTGCACCACGCTGCCGTCAGCACCCACCAGCATGACTCCCGCCGCATCGGGCAGCAGGACATGGCCATACAGCGCGTGGCTGTGACCGAGCTCGACCTGCGTCCAGCTCTCACCGAAATCATCGGTAAGGAACACCCGCCCACGCATGCCGTAGGTCACCCACCGCTCATCGCTCAGTCTCACTACCCCGAACAGTGAACCGTTGTAGAACGCCGGCAGGGTTTCCCAGGTGCGGCCGGCGTCTTCGCTGCGAAGCACCAACCCCTGCTCGCCCACCAGCATCTGCCGGCCGTTGCGGGCTCCCCCCATTCCATTGAGGTGCCAGCCGTCCGCTGTCATCTCGCGGGCCGCCCAGGTATTGCCCCCGTCAGCGGACTCGTAAAACTTGCCGAAGCTGCCCAACGCGAAGGCGTCCAGCCCGTTTGCGCTCCAGACGTCCAGTAGCGGTTCGCCCAGCTCGCCCCCGAAGGCGACCTCATGCCAGGTGGCGCCACCGTCTGCGGAGCGCAGCTTCCAGCCATCATGACCGACGGCCAGCAATACGTTTTCATCCAGCGCCGCGACGCCGGTCAAGGTTGCCGCGCGCTGTGTGGCCAGTGTCGCCTGCTGCCAAGAGCGTCCATGGTCCAGGCTGACCAGGATGGTGCCACGCTCGCCGACGGCGACCAGACGCTCGCCGTTGATCAACATGTCGTTGATATGCACGCGATCGGGATGAAGTTGAGTGGGTTCTAGCATCGCCGGGGCACGCGGGGCGAAGGCAAATGCAACGGTTGCCATGACCAGGCCGCTTAGGGCATAGGCAATCAATTGACGCCTGCCTGTCGATCGACGGCAGCCGGCAGTCTCGTAGGATGGCATTTCGCGTCCTCTTCAAACATTACCAATCAGCGAAATGAGTCCGAGGGGACGTTCAAGCCAAAGGGCAGCTGGATGGAATGGGCATTGAGGCTTGCGCCCCGGCTAGGAGCGTTAGGTTGCTCTAGGGCTTGGGCTGCCGCCAGGGCGACAAATCCGAGGGCGGTGAGTGAATAGGCCGTGGTCCGGCCCCAGCGACGCTTGGGAAGCGAAGCGAGTTCTGATAAACGCATGGCTGCATCCTTTTTATTTTTATAGACATCTGGGCTTGCGGGACGCCTGGGGAGCAACCCTGACGACCGCCTTGATCATCTGGCCAGGGCCGCGCCCGCAACATCGTCCAAACGGATTACATACAACTGCGCCCCGACGGTCGGAGGGGCGCCTGCGTCAGGTCACGGCAGCTCGAACAGGCCCGCCGCGCCCATGCCGCCGCCGATGCACATGGAAACCACCACGAAGCGCGCACCACGACGGCGCCCTTCAATCAGCGCATGGCCGACCATCCGCGACCCGGACATGCCGAACGGGTGGCCGATGGCGATGGCGCCGCCGTTGACGTTCAGGCGGTCGTTATCGATGCCCAGGGCATCGCGGCACTGCAGCACCTGGCTGGCGAAGGCTTCGTTGATTTCCCAGAGATCGACGTCGTTAACCGTCAGACCGAAGCGCCGAAGCAGCCGCGGCACTGCGAAAACGGGCCCGATACCCATTTCCTCCGGCGCGCAGCCCGCGACGGCGATACCGCGGTAGATACCCAAGGGCTGGAGTCCGCGACGCTGGGCCTCGGCGGCGCTCATCAACAGGCAGGCGCTGGCGCCGTCGGAAAACTGCGAGGCATTGCCAGCGGTGACGAACTCGCCCTGCTCGACCCACTTGCCGCCCTTCCAGACCGGCTTGAGCGCCTGCAAGTCCTCGATACGGGTACTGGGCCGATTGCATTCGTCGCGTTCGGCCAGCACATCCTCATGCCCGGTCGGAGTGCCTTCCTTGTCGAACAGCAGCTTGCGCGCGGCCAGCGGCACGATTTCGTCGGCAAAGCGTCCGGCCTGCTGCGCCGACGCGGTACGCAGCTGACTTTGCAGCGCGTATTCGTCCTGGGCGGCGCGGCTGATGCCATAGCGCTGCGAGACGATCTCGGCGGTCTCGATCATCGGGATGTAGGCGCTCGGCATGCATTCGATGACGGCCTCGGACTGCGCCCGGTAGGTGTTCTTGTGCTTCGTCTGGGTCAGCGAGAGGGATTCCACCCCACCGGCAATCGCAATGTTCATTTCGCCGGCCATGATGCTTTTCGCCGCCACGCCGATGCTCATCAGGCCCGACGCGCACATGCGGTCCAGTGCCATGCCCGGCACGCTTGGCGGCAACCCACCGGTGTAGGCGCACAGCCGACCGATGTTGTAGGCCTGGGTACCCTGCTGCACCGCGGCACCCATGATCACGTCCTCAACCGCTTCAGCCTCGACCCCGGCGCGCTCGAGCACCGCGCGCACCACGTGCCCGCCCAGCACGGGGGCCTCGGTGTCGTTGAACGAACCACGGAAGGATTTGGCCAGCGCGGTACGCGCCGTGGAGACAATGACGACTTCGTTCATGGGTTTCTCACTCGCTAAGGGAATTGAAGGTGTAGCGGCTGACGGTATCCACCACGCAGCCAGGGCGGTCGGCGCCCTCGATTTCCACGGTCACGCGCACGGTCTGCTGCACCGCCGCGCCGACCTGCTCGACCTTGACCACTTCTCCACGACCGCGCACCCGCGATCCGACCGTTACCGGCGCGGGGAAACGTACCCTGTCGCAGCCGTAGTTGACGCCCATCTGCATGTTCTGCACCTGCATCAGCTGGGGCAGAAACAGATTGGCCAGCGACAGCGTCAGGTAGCCGTGGGCAACGGTGCAGCCGAACGGACCCTCGGCGGCGCGGACCGGGTCGACGTGAATCCACTGGTGATCGCCGGTGGCCTCGGCGAACAGGTCGATGCGCGCCTGGTCGACCAGCACCCATTCGGTCGTCCCCAGCGCCAGGCCGGTGGACGCCAGCATGTCTTCTGCACTCTTGAATACGGTTGTCATGGCGGCGTCCTCAGGCGTGCTGCGAGCTGACCGAGAGCACTTCGCCGACCATGTAGGAGGCATAGTCGCTGGCCAGGAAAATCATCACGTTGGCCACTTCCCACACCTCGGCGGCACGGCCAAAGGCTTCGCGGCTGGCCAATTGCTCCAGCAACTCTTCGCTGGAGGCTTTCCTCAGGAAGTCGTGCAGCGCGATGGACGGCGACACCGCATTGATGCGCACCCCATGTTCGGCAGCCTCCACCGCGCTGCAGCGGGTCAGCGCCATGACCCCGGCCTTGGCCGCGGCGTAGTGCGCCTGCTCCTTCTGCGCGCGCCAGCCGAGCACCGACGCGTTGTTGACGATGGCGCCGGTCCCGCGGCGCTCCATGTGCGGCAGCATCGCGCGGGTCATGCGGAAGGTACCGGTGAGCGTCACGTCGATGACCCGCAACCATTCTTCATCGGTCATTTCGGTGACACGCTTCTGCCCGCCGAGCCCGGCGTTGTTGATCAGCACATCGACGCCGCCAAGCGCCTGCTCAGCGGCGGCCACCAAGGCCTGCACCTCGTCTTCGATCACCACGTTGCACAACTGGCCGTAGACAGCTTGCAGACCGGTTTCGGCCTTCAGCCGCTCCACCGCCTCTTCCAGGCGGCGCGGATGAATATCGGAAATCATCAGCGCGCGGCAGCCTTCCTCGGCGCAGCGCTTGGCTGCGGCGTAGCCGATGCCGGCGCCGGCGGCGGCGGTGATCAGCACGGATTTGCCGGCCAGCAGTTGATGACCAGGAACATAGGCGGGAGCTTGTCTCACGGTGCATACCTCGGTAATGACAGTTCACTGCCAGGTATACCGGTCGCGGGCAGTGGCAACATCGTCAAAACGGACGTGGCCGCCCATGGCTCGGCAGAATGCCGGTGGCCAGAAACACGCGTGACCGCATAGAGCGGCCACGGTGCTTTAAGGGTGCTGGGGTCTCAGCTTCCGTAGACCTTCTGCGCCGGCACTTCGGCGGCGAGCAGCGCCTGCATGGCCTCACCGACTTCGGCAGGCTGCCAGCGATCACCCTTGTCGACGCCCTGGGTGGTGCGCCAGCCGTCGGCGATGGAGATCTTGCCACCTTCGGCCTCGAACACCCGCCCAGTGACATGGGCCGACTCGGCGGACGCCAGCCAGGCCAGCAGCGAGGAGACGTTTTCCGGCGCCCAGTAGTCGAAGCTGCCATCGTCCGGTGCGGCCATGCGCGCGGCCATGGCTTCCACCGCGGTGGTCATGCCGGTGCGCGCCGCCGGCGCAACGGCGTTGGCGGTGATCCCGTAGCGACCCAACTCTGCCGCCTGGTTCAGCGTCAGCGCGGCGATGCCGGCCTTGGCGGCGGCATAGTTGGACTGCCCGATGGAGCCCTGCAGGCCAGCCCCGGAGGTGGTGTTGATGATGCGCGCATCCACCTTCCTGCCCGCCTTGGACTGGTCGCGCCAGTAGTGCACCGCATGCGAGCTGATGCAGAAATGACCCTTCAAGTGCACCGCCATGATGGCGTCCCACTCGGCCTCGGTCATCGAAGCAAACATGCGGTCGCGGTTGATGCCGGCGTTGTTCACCACCACGTGCAGATCGCCAAAGGCCTCGATGGCCTGCTTCACCGCGTTCTCGCTGTCGGCGTAATCAGTGATGTCGCTAGCGTTGGCCAGCGCACGACCGCCGGCGGCGAGGATCTCATCGACCACCTTCTGCGCCGCTGCCTGATTGATGTCATTGACCACCACGCAGGCGCCCTCGGCGGCGAAAACCCGTGCATGGGCCGCACCCAGACCACCCCCGGCGCCGGTAACGATCACGACGCGTTCGTTGAGAATTCCCATGTTTTGCTCTCCAGAGTCCGTAGCCTGCGCCCATTCGGGGCAGGGGCCTTGTTACAGGCGTTCGATAATGGTGACGTTGGCCTGACCACCGCCTTCGCACATGGTCTGCAAGCCGTAGCGCTCGCCGCTGCGCTCCAGTTCGTGCAGCAGCGTGGTCGCCAGGCGCGCACCCGTTGCGCCCAGGGGATGGCCCAGGGCGATGGCGCCGCCGTTGACGTTGGTGCGTGCCGGGTCGTAATCCAGCTCCTTGGCCCAGGCCATCACCACCGAGGCGAAGGCCTCGTTGATTTCCACCCGGCCGATGTCGGCGATGCGCATGCCGGCTTTCTTCAGCGCATGACGGGTCGCCTCGATCGGCGCGGTGAGGTGCCAGATCGGATCGTCGCCGCGCACGCTCAGGTGATGTATGCGCGCGCGAGGGGTCAGGTTGTAGCGCTTGAGCGCCGCCTCCGACACCACCAGCAGCGCTGCCGAGGCATCGCAGGTCTGGCTGGAGACCGCCGCCGTGATGCTCGGGTACTGTGGATCGACCGGCTCCAGGCTGGCCATCTTCTCCAGGGTGGTGACCCGCGGGGTCTCATCGACCGACAGCCCTTCGCAGGCGACTGTCTCGCGCGCAAAACGGCCCGCCTCGATGGCCGCCAGGGCACGGCGATGGCTCTCCAGCGAAAAATCTTCCATGTCGGCGCGGCTGACCTGCCAGTGATCGGCAATGCGCTGCGCGGCATAGAACTGGTTCACCGGCTGATCGGTGAAACGCGCACGCCAGCCGACACTGCCCGAGAAGGGGTCCGGGAAGCCCAGCGGCTGACCGGCCAGCATGGCCGAGGAAATGGGGATTTGCGTCATGGTCTGCACACCCCCGACGGCAATCACGTCCTGGGTGCCGCTCATCACCGCTTGGGCGGCAAAGTGCAGCGCCTGTTGCGACGATCCGCACTGGCGGTCCACTGTGGTACCCGGCACGTTCAGCGCCAGCCCCGCGGCCAGCCAGCTGGTACGCGCGATGTCACCGGCCTGCGATCCGATGGTATCGACGCAACCAAAGATCACGTCATCGTATTCATCGTCCGGAATTGCATTGCGCTCCACCAGCGCCTTGAGCACATGGGCGCCCAGGTCGACGGCATGCACGTGGGCCAGGCTGCCCTTGCGCTTGCCGGTAGGCGTGCGCAGGGCGTCGACTATGTAGGCTTCAGGCATGGTTCATTCCTCGAAAGTGTTGCCAGGCAGCAACGCGGCACCGAGCAGGTGCTGTTCGACCCGGGTTTTGTGAAGCGCACGGTCGCCCCAGGCGTTGTCCAGTGCCCACGCACGCTTCATGAACATCTGCAGGTCCACCTCCCAGGTGTACCCCATGGCGCCGTGCACCTGGATACCGTGACGGGCGGCCAGCCAGCTGGCTTCGCAGCACGCCAGGCGTGCGTGGGAAATGCGCACGTCAACATCCGCTTCGCCCTTGGCCAGGGCATGGGCGGCGCGGTAGAGCACCGGCTTGGCGAATTCAACCTGGGTGGCGACATCGGCCAGGTGATGCTTGACCGCCTGGAAGCTGCCGATCGGCTTGCCGAACTGCTTGCGCTGGGCCACGTAGTCGACCGACAGATCGAGCATGCGCTGGGCCAGGCCGATCAACTGACCGGCCACCGACAAGGCGCCGCGATTCAGGCTCTCGGCCCACAGCGCGCGCCCCGATTGGGCCTCTGCCACACGGGTCGCGCTGCCCGGTGTCCAGGTCACGGTGTACAGACGCCGCGAGGCATCGATGCTGGCATTGCCCTGCACCGATACCTGATTGCGCGGGACCATGTGCACTTCATCCTGATGGGCCAGCAACAGCCAGTCGGCCAGTCCTGCATCAGCTACCCAGGGATTGACCGGGTGGCCCACGGCCACGCGGACGCTGCCTTCGGCGATCTGCGCCAGCCAGGCATCGCGTTGCTCGCTCTGCGGCAGAGCGGCGAGCAGGCCCACCGCCACATAGGCGGTGTCGGCCAGCGAGTCGGGAATGGCGTAGTAGCCAAGCTCCTGGGTCATCAGCGCCCAGGCAATGTCGTCCATGCCCAGGCCGCCACATTCTTCGGGCACCGAAAGCGCGGTCAGGCCCTGCTCGGCGATCTTGCCGCGCAGATCGGGCGAACGTCCGGCATCGGTTTCCCAGATGTCGCGGAGCATTTCGGGGGCAGCCTCGGTCATCAGGAAACGGCTGATGGCCTCACGGAACGCCAGTTGGTCGTCGGTAAAGATGAAGTTCATCGCCCGCCCCTCACTTCGGCAAACCGAGCATCCGCTCGGCAATGATGTTGCGCTGAATTTCGTTGGTGCCGGCGTAGATGGGCCCTGCCTGGGCGAACAGGAAGCCCTCCAGCCAGCCATCCTCTTCGGCCTCCAGCAGCGGCGCGCCGCTGCGCAACTCGCCACGGGCACCGAGGATGCGCATCGCGGTCTCGTTGATCAGCAGATCCAGCTCGGACCAGACGATCTTGTTGGTGCTCGACTCGGCGCCGATCTTCTCGCCACGGCTGAGGCGGCCCACGGTGTGGTAGGCGCCCAGGCAATAGGCTTCGGCGCCCATCCAGGCCCGTACCACCGCATCGCGAATGCTCGGGTCACGGTCGGCCAGCTCGCGGTTGGCGCGATATAGCTCGACCAGTCGCGTGGCGGCGGACTGGAAGCGCGCGGGCGAGCGCAGCAGCAGGCCGCGCTCGAAGCCGGCCGTGGCCATGGCCACGTGCCAGCCCTGGCCTTCGTCACCGATACGCTGCGCCACCGGCACCCGCACGTCATCAAAAAAGATCTCGGCGAAGGCATCCTTGCCATTGAGCGCCTTGATCGGGCGGATGGTCACGCCGGGGGTATCCAGCGGCACCATCAGAAAGCTCAGGCCGTGGTGGCGCGAAGAAGCCGGATCGCTGCGGAACAGGCCGAAGGCCATGTCGGCGAAACTGGCGCGGGTGGACCAGGTTTTCTGGCCGTTGAGCACATAGTGGTCGCCGTCGCGGGTCGCCTTGGAGGTGATGGCTGCCATGTCTGAACCAGCATTGGGTTCGGACCAGGCCTGGGCCCACATGATCTCGCTGGACGCCGTGCGCGGCAGGAAATCGCGCTTTTGCTCCTCGGTGCCGAACTCCATCAGCGTCGAACCCAGCAGCAGCTGGCCGTTGATGTTGACCCGCATGGGCGCGCCGGCGCCGTAATACTCTTCCTCGAAGATCAGCCATTCGATCAGGTCGCAGCCTCGGCCGCCCAGATGCTCGGGCCACATCACCATGGAGTAGCGCGCCTCGAACAATGTGCCTTCCCAGGCGCGGTGCTGCTCGAAGCCTTCGCGGATGTCGTAGCTGGCCAAGGGTTCCTTGGGCAGGTTGGCCGCCAGCCAGGCGCGTACTTCGGCGCGGAAGGCTTTTTGTTTTTCGGTATACGTCAGGTCCATGGCGTGCCTCAGAACTTCGCGTCGCGTTTTTCGACGAAGGCGCGGCGGGTCTCCGCCGAATCGGCCTCGTTGTAGGCCTGCAGGGTGAAGCCTTGCTCCCAGCGGTACTTGTCTTCCAGGTTGCCGTCTTCGATGCCGTTGAGCGCTTCCTTGGCGATACGGATCATGGCCGGGCTCTTGGCGGCGATCTTGGCGGCGATGTCCATGGCCGCGCCACGCAGCTCGTCTTTGGCCACCACACGTTCGATAAAGCCGTAACGCTCGGCATCACGGGCGCCGATTTTCTCGCCGGTAAAGAACAGGTAGCGGACCTTCTGCACCGGGAACAGGCGCTGCAGGTGCGCGCCGCCGCCCATGGCGCCGCGATCCACCTCCGGCAGCGCGAAGGTGGCGCATTCGGAGGCCACAACAATGTCGGCCGCGCCGGTGATGCCGATGCCGCCGCCGAGGACAAAACCGTGTACGGCAACGATCACCGGCACCGGGCAACGGTGCACGGCCTTGAAGGTTTCGTAGTTGCCACGGTTGACCTTGACGATCAGCTCAGGGTGCTGATCCAACTCCTTGATATCGACACCTGCGCAGAACCCACGGCCCTCGGCGCGGATCACGATCACACGGGTTTCCGGGTCGCTGCCCAGTTCGTTGATCAGGTTGGCCAGGCCCTGCCATTCGTGGCTGTCCAGGGCGTTGACCGGCGGCTTGGCAATCACCAGTTCGGCAATGCCGTTTTCGGTTATGACGCTAAATGCGGTGCTCATGATGCGCTCCTGCTTGCCTGGCCCCGTGGCTGGGCGCTGCGTTGATAGAGATCGGCCAGGCGGGCGTCGGCCTGCTCGACGATTTCGCGGATGATGGTTTCGCAACTGGCCAGCGTATCGATGGCCGCAGCCACTTGGCCCGACGGCAGAATGCCCTCGTCCGGCAGGCCGTCCTGCATGGATTTCTGCAACAACACCGGCTGGTTCGAGGCCATGATGGTTTGCGACAGCGCTTCAGGCTCTTCCTTCAGCACCTGCAGCAAGGTGCGCAGCATGTGTGCGCTGCTCATGCCGGTCTGCTGCTTCCAGCTCCAGGCACTGCGCAGGGCGATCAGCAACCGGCCCAGGCCGCTGGCCTTTTCCAGGCGGTTGATGAAGGCGTTCTCGATCATCCGGTGACGCATGCCGTCGACCGCCAGGGTTACGCGAATCTGTTGCGGGTCGGTCACCTTGAGGTAGCGTTCCAGCGTCTGGGCCGGGGTCGGCGACTCCTGGCTCATCAGAAAACGCGTGCCCATGGCAATGCCACAGGCGCCTGCGGCCAGCGCCGAGGCCAGCCCCCGCCCAGTGGAAAAGCCACCGGCTGCGATGACCGGCACGTTCACCGCATCGAGCACCTGCGGCAACAGGATCGAACTGGGCACGCCGCCGGTGTGGCCGCCGCCCTCGCCGCCCTGGATGGTGATCATGTCGGCGCCCATCTGCACCGCCTTGAGCGCATGCTTGACCGCCCCGACGGTAGGGATGCAGAGCACGCCGGCATCCTTGAAGCGCTGCACGGTCGCGGCATCCGGGCCACGGCCGTAGCTGACGGCCTTAAGGCCGTATTCGATGGCCATGTCCACGCAATCGGCGGCGTTCTCCTGAAACATGTGGAAGTTCAGGCCGAAGTTGCGGCTGCCGGTGGCGGCAATGATCTTTTCAATCTCGCTGCGGGTCTGCGCCGTGTTCAGGGTGGCGGCGGCGAGAAAGCCAAATCCGCCGCCACGGGTGGTACCGATCACCAGGTTGGCATCGGCGACCCAGCCCATGGCGGTCTGCACCACCGGATAGCGGCAACCCAGGCGCCGCGTCAGTTCCGTCTCGAGCCAGGACATCAGCGTTCTCCCGCGGATTTCTTGTTCGCCGCGGCCATGGCCTTGGCGTCGTAACCACCAAGCTTGTCGCCGGACAAGAGTTCGTTGTGGGTGTGGGCGAAGTGGTGCCAGGCGAAGACGGCATCCATGGCGGTGCGCTTGCCGGCCAGATCCTCGACGTGGTTGATCGCCTGCTTGGTCAGCGCCAGCCCCATGCGCGGCTGAGCGGCGATCTTGCCGGCCAGCTCAAGCACAGCACTTTCCAGCGCCTCGCGCGGGACCACGCGATTGACCATGCCCACCTCGTAGGCCCGCGCCGCGCCCATGCGATCGCCGGTCATGAGAAATTCCTTGGCGATGCGCGGACTCATTTCATAGGGATGAGCGAAGTATTCAACGCCGGGTATCCCCATGCGCACCACAGGGTCCTGAAAGAAGGCATCGTCACTGGCGACGATGAAGTCGCAAACCCAGGCCAGCATCAGCCCGCCAGCGATGCAAGCGCCCTGCACCATGGCGATGGTCGGCTTGGGCATCTCGCGCCAGCGCCGGCACATGCCGAGGTAGACCTCCTGCTCGCGCATGTAAAGAAACTCGCCGCCGGGTTTGTTGGTGTGATCCCAGAGCAGATTGACCCGGTCGAACGACTTGTTGATATCGCGGGCCGGCGTGCCGATGTCGTGTCCGGCGGAGAAGTGCTTGCCTTCGCCACGCAGGACGATGACCTTCACCGCGTCATCGGCCACCGCCCGGCGAAAGGCCGCATCCAGCGCATAGGTCATCTGCGAGTTCTGCGCGTTGTTGAAGCTGGGGCGGCTCATGGTCACCGTGGCGATGCCGTCCTGCACCGCGTAGCGCACCGGCTCGTCGGTCTCGTACTCGCTGGCGTCCACGCGTTCGATAAATTCGCTCATTGACGAGGCTCCCGATTCAGGCCTGACGAATGCCGGGCGGATTACCCTTGAGCTGCTTGCTGCGCAGATCGTGCGGGTCCAGGCGGCGGATGAGTTCCAGCTGGGCCTCGGTGGGCGCCGGCGTGATACCCATGTCCGGTGCGGCCAGCAGCTCGAAGCCGGTGTTTTCCTGCACCTGCGCGAAGCTCACGCCGGGATGCAGAGAACGCACCTGGGGCGCATGGTTCGGCCCGTTGTAGTCGATCACGCACAGATCGGTCAGGAGAATGCCCACCGACATCAGCGAAGCGTCCATGCCCTCCTCCCAGCGCTCCGGGTTGAAGCCGACGCCTGACACCATGTCCACGTCCGCCACCAGCGAGCGGGTCGAGTGGTTGGGCACCAGGAAGGAGTTCTTGTGGTTGATGCTGTTGCCTGGCAGGCCGCGCACGCCGAGCATGGCGATCTTCGGCTGGTAGTAGTCGCCGCCGATGGCCGACAGGTTGGTCTGGGCGAAGCGGTCGACCTGGGTCGGGCCGATCATCGCGTGGCGGCGGCCGCCCCACACGCTTTCGAACACGCGCTCGAAACCCAGATAACCGGAATACTTGGGTACGTAGTCGCCACGCGGGCCGACCGGAATCGGCTCTTCCACGAGGAAGCACTCGCTGTCGGTCATCAGCAGCTCGGGGGTGTGGGTCAGCTTGGCGAGGCTGGCGCCCAGCCGCGGCAATATGCCAAGCCCCGACGCGAAGACCTCGCCGTTGTCGCGCCAGGCTTCGCTGGCGGCGACGATCATCAGTTCGGCAAGTGAATAATTCTCTGCAACGCTCATGTCGAACTCCTCAGAACACCGGCAGGGCCAGCGTACGCAGGCGGTCTTGGCCGCCGTTCTTGGTCTGGTAATCGGCCTCGCTGACGTGGACGTATTCGTCCATGTAAGCCGCCCAGCCGCCTTCACCCTCTGCCGACTCGGCGTAGCGCTTGAGGTGCGTCATGTCCCAGCCGTACTCCGGCGCGCAGATGGTCGGGTGCGCGCCGAAGGGCGCATGCACGACACCGGTCACCAGATAACGCTCGAAGAGGTTGAAGCGCGCCTGCTCGGCGGAGAGTTCCAGCCGATCGCTGATGCGCTCGCAGGACACCACGCACTGGGCGGAGGCCCGAGCCATCAGATGATCGAAGTAGGGATCGTTGCCGGTGATCAGGGTGTTGCCCAGGCGGTCAGCTTCATTGACATGCAGGAAGCTGATGTCCAGGTTCAGCGCCGGCATCGCCAGCAGCACTTCACCGTCGTCGTAAGGCGAGCGGATGGTCTTGAGTTCGGGATTCAGGCGCGTCACGTCGGTGGCCAGGCCACAGCGGGTGGGCAGGAATGGCAGGCGCATGCCGGCGGCCCGCAGCCCCCACTGGTACATGCCTTCGTCCAGCTCCATCAGCTCCTTGAGCTGGCCGGCCTGGCGACACTTGCGAAACCAGGGTTCCAGGGGAATGGCATCCAGCGTCGCGAAACAAAAGATCAGCTTCTTGACCTTGCCAGCGGCGCACAGCATGCCCATTTCCGGGCCGCCATAGCCGACCACGGTGAGATCCTTGACGTCCGAGCGCAGGATCTCGCGCACCACGGCCATCGGTTTGCGGCGCGGGCCCCAGCCGCCGAAGCCTACGGTCATGCCGTCCTTCAGCAGGGCCACGGCCTCCTGGGTTGTCATCTGCTTGTTCATGGCGATTCCTTATTGCTGGCGGCCGACCGAGAAGTCGTGCCCCCAGATGCTCACGCGGGTGAATTCGAAGGTGCTGTGCTCGTTCCAGTCCACTTGCAGGCCGCCGTAGCCGTATTCGAGATCGAAGCCGGACGGAGTTTTCATGTAGAAACTGGTCATGCGGTCGTTGAGGTGCTGACCGAGCGTCGCCGACAGCGCTACGCCGGCGGCCTGCATGCGGTCGTGGGCGCGACCGACCTCGGTCATCGAGTCCACTTCCACCATGGCGTGCACGCAGCCGCTGGGCACGGGGTACTCGGCCAGGGCCAGGCTGTGATGGCGGGCGTTGGCGCAATGCAGAAAGTGGATGCGGACTGGCGGCGCGTCAGGCGCCGGGCGAAAATTGAAGACATCGGAGACCTCAAAGCCCAGCACATCGCGCGCGAACGCCGACGTGGCGTCGAAGTTGGGCGCGGGCAACACCGTGTGGCCCAACCCCATGTCGCCGGTCACGAAGCGCGGTACGCCCTGGGGCGAGACGAAGGGCTGACAGTCGGAACGATGGCCCCACGACAGTTCGTGGCGATTGCCGGAGGGGTCAACGACTAGGGCGAGCGCCTGCACGCCGCGCTGATCGCATTCGGCGGCTGAGCCCTGCTCAACGGCCACACCCTTGTCGGCAAATACTTGAAGCGCTTGCGCGTAGGCCTTCTCGCCGGCCACTTCCCAGCCGGAGGCAACATAACGCGCATCCGCACCTTCAACGATGAGCATGCGAAACGGACGCTCATCCATCTTCACATAGAGGCCGCCACCCGGCGCGGGATTGACCTGCATGCCGAGCACGTCCTCGGCGTAACGCTGCCACTCGCTCAGGTTCTGCACCTGGGCGACGAGGTAACTCAAACCACGGATCTTGATCATGCCGCTGCTCCTGCAAAGGTTTCTGGCCAGTTGAGCGGCATTCTGCGAAAGGCGCGCCGTGGGTTCATCGTCCATTGAGACTACGGGTGACCGCCTCGTGAACCCGGGCTTTTCAGCGACGTTCACGTCGGCAGCGCTCCGGATCAGGGCTAGTCCTTTTTGGGGATTCGCATCGGCATCTCAGTGGCCACACTCGCCGCGTAATTACCTAAGGAGCCAGTTCATGGACTTCGCCTTCAACGAAGAACAATTGATGATTCAAGAGAGCGCCGTCGGCTTCCTGGCCAAAGCGTCGGACTCGGCAGCCGTACGCACCGCCATGCAAAGCCCGCAGGGCTACGACATCGGGGTCTGGAAGCAGATTGCTGAGGAACTTTACTGGCCTGCCCTGATGATTCCCGAACAGTACGGCGGCGTCGGCATGGGCTTCGTCGAGCAGGCGGTCCTGCTCGAACAGATGGGCCAACACCTGCTCTGCGCGCCCTTCCTGTCCAGCGCCTGCCTGGCCACGCCGGCGCTGCTGCTGGTCGGCAACGAACCCCTGCGCGAAGCCTGGCTGCCCGAGCTGGCCGCAGGCACGATGACCGCCACCCTCGCCTTCCGGCAGGAGCGCAACGGCTGGCTGGCCTCCCGCCAACCGAGCGCACGCGTAGACGCCGAAGGTTGGCGACTGGAGGGCGAATACGACGCGGTGCTCGACGGCGCCAGCGCCGATCTGCTGATCCTTGCCGCCGAGCACGAGGACGGTCGTCTTGCCCTGTTCGCGGTACCCGCGAACCAGGCCGGTATCGAGCGCAGCGCCCTGCCGACCCTTGACCAGACCCGCCGGCTGGCGCGGATCAGGCTCACCAACGTGGCGGTCGCGCCGGCGCAGAGCCTGACGCTCGACCAGGACGCCACCGCCCTGCTGGAACAAGCGCTGCAAATCGGCGCCATCGCCCTCGCCTGCGAGCAGACCGGCGCCGCCCAGCGCTGCCTCAACCTCACCCTGAGCTATATCAGCGAGCGCCAGCAGTTCAACCGTCCGATTGCCAGCTTCCAGGCGATCAAGCACCGCTGCGCGGACCTCATGCTGCACATCGAGAACAGCCGCTCAGCCGCCTACTACGCCGCCTGCATCGCCCAGCAGGTGCTGGCGCCGGACGGCGACCCGCAACTCAAGGCCGAACTGAGCGAAGCCGCCCCCATTGCCAAGAGCGAGGCCAGCGAGGCCTTCATGCTCTGCGCCGCCGAGTCCATCCAGCTGCACGGCGGCGTCGGTTTCACCTGGGAATACGATCCCCACCTTTACTTCAAACGCGCCCGCGCCAGCGAGCAGCTGCTGGGCACCCCGGCCTGGCACCGTGAACGCCTGGCCGCCCACATCCTGGAGTCCCGCCCATGAAAATTGGATTCAGTGCCGAAGACGAAGCGTTCCGCCGGCAGGTCGCCGACTGGCTCCAGACGCACCTGTGCGGTGAATTCGAGCCGTTGCGTTTTCGCGGCGGACCGGGCGATGAGCACATGTTCCCCGAGGAGCGCAAAGCCTGGGAGCGAGAGCTGGCCAAAGGCGGCTGGATCGGCATCGGCTGGCCCAGCGAGTGCGGTGGCCGCGGCCTGTCCATCTCGCAGCAGGTGATCTTCCATGAAGAGTACGCCCGCGCCGGCGGCCCCGGCCGCATGGGCCACATCGGCGAGGGTCTGATCGGGCCGACGCTGGTGGCGCTGGGCAGCGAGGAGCAGCGACGGCGGTTCCTCCCCGGCATCCTCGAAGGTCGCGAGTTCTGGTGCCAGGGGTATTCCGAACCCAGCGCCGGCTCGGACCTGGCCGGCGTCAAGACCCGCGCCCAGCTGGAAAATGGCGAGTGGATCATCAACGGGCAGAAGGTCTGGACCTCCCTGGCCCATGAGTCGCAGTGGTGCTTCGTGCTGGCGCGCACCGAGCCCGGCAGCGTCGGCCACCACGGCCTGACGTTTCTGCTGGTACCGATGGAGCAGCCCGGCATCGCCGTGCAGCCGATTCAGCAACTGACCGGCACCAGCGAATTCAACGAGGTGTTCTTCAGCGACGCCCGCACCGCGGCGGACAACATCATCGGCGCGCCAGGCGATGGCTGGAAGGTGGCCATGACGTTGCTCGGCTTCGAGCGCGGCGTGTCGACCCTCGGCCAGCAGATGCAGTTTCGCAACGAACTCGAGGAGGTCATCCGCGCCGCCCAAGACAACGGGGCCGACCGCGACCCGCTGATCCGCCAGCGCCTGGCCCAGGCCTGGGCCGGCCTCAAGGTGCTGCGCTACAACTCGCTGCGCATGCTCTCCGGCACCCAGGACGGCAGCCTGCGCGGCGAGGCGATGATCTACAAGCTGGCCTGGTCGAACTGGCACCGCGACCTGGGCAAGCTGGCCATGGACGTGCTCGGCCCGCAGGCGGAGCTGCTCGAGGGTGCGCCCTACCAGCTGACACGGCTGCAGTCGCTGTTCCTCTTCACCCGCTCGGACACCATCTACGGCGGCAGCAACGAGATCCAGCGCAACATCATCGCCGAGCGCGCCCTGGGTATGCCTCGCGAGCCGCGGGCCCGCTGATTCAAGCCACAGCGCTCCCTCGAAGAAAGCCCGCTTCGCATTCAGCGAAGCGGGCTTTTTCTTTACCGCCGCACGCTCAAGCGCGAGCTCAGGCCGACCAGGCCGGATAGTCGCTATAACCTGCTGGGCCTGAGCTGTAGAGCGACTTGCGGTCAAAACCCGCCAGCGGCCAGCCGTTGCGCAGACGCTGCGGCAGATCGGGATTGCCGATGAAATGGCGAGCGAAGGACACCGCTTCGCCCTGCCCTGCCTCAATCGCGGCCGACGCGCCGGGGCCGTCGAAGCCATCATTGAGGATCAGCGCCGTGTTGCCGTGCTCGCGCGCGAGGGCGAAGGCATCCAGTCCATCGACGGGTGAACGCATGATATGCAGATAGGCCAGCCCCAGCGCAGCGACTGCCTTCATCAGCGCAATGGCCGTACCGGCGGGGTCCTCGTCCTGGATGTCGTTGTACGGATTGCCCGGGCACATCCGATAGCCGACACGACCCGCACCGATGGCCTGGGCCATGGCCGCCAGCACCTCGGCAGGGAAGCGCACGCGGTTTTCCACGGAACCGCCATAGCAGTCCTCGCGCTGATTGCTGCCGCTGGCCATGAACTGCATCGGCAGGTAGCCACTGGTGCAGTGCAGCTCGACGCCGTCGAATCCGGCTTCACGAGCCAGCACGGCGGCGTCGCGATACTGACGCACCACCTCGGCCACTTCCTCGGTGCTCAACGCGTGCGGTTCCTCGGTGTCCACCATCCCTGCGGCGTCGCTGTACACCTGGGCGTTGGCGCGCAGCGCCGATGGTGCGACGGTGCGCGCGCCCACGGGTTTGTTGTGACGGCTGGCGGCACGGCCGACGTGCATCAGTTGCAGGACGATCAGGCCGCCCTCGGCATGCACGGCATCGGTTACCGCGCGCCAGGCGGCGACCTGTTGCTCATCGTAGATCGCTGGCGTGCGGCAATAGCCGAGGCCTTCAGGCGAAGGCGCGGTGCCTTCTGCCACGATCAGGCCCGCCCCGGCACGCTGGCGGTAGTAATCGACCATTTCGGCGGTCGGTACGCCACGCGCATCGGCGCGGCTGCGGGTCATCGGAGCCATCACGATACGGTTAGCGAGCTGCAGCTCACCCAGCTGCAGCGGCTGGAACAATGGATTCATCGATCGATCCTCAATGGGGCCGACGCCGAGAAGCGGCCTCGGCGATGCCAGGCGGCAAAAAAAAAGCCCACCCGCCGGGGCGGGCGAATGGGCAAGGGGGGTGTAAGGTCAGCGCACGCGGATTTTCGGATCGGCCGCCCCGCCACGCATCGTCGCGAGGAAGCCTTCCAGCGGCGCCGGTTCCGCGACCTGGGGCAGTTCATCCTTGTTCGGGCGATTGGCCCAGAAGGCATCCCACGACGGGAACAGCTCATGGAAAGACCCGGCATACGGTTCGCGGCCCGGCCAGCGCATCTTCAAACCGCCGATGGGCGGCTTGTTCAGGTCGGTCGCATACCAGTAGCACGGCAGTCGGCGGCGGAAGCACCAGCGCCCGTCGATACGCTCGTAGTCGTCCCAGTAGAGCATCTGCATGATCACCCACTCGGGGCCGGTTTCATGTTCGTTCTTCGAATACACCACGCCGGTGGCGTGGTCCGGATCGCTGAACTCGATGATGTGCTGGCCCAGGTGATGGGAGGTGCCGTGGAACTGCAGCCGCATGGTGTCGTCGAGCCAGGCCTTCAGATGCGCGCGGCCCACCTTGTCACGGCCCACGCGCACGTCCGGCGCGAAGCAGTTGGCCATGGCATCCAGGTCGCGCATGTCCAGCGACAGTGCGTACTTGCCGGCCAGCTGGCGAATCGCGTCGAGCGACTCCAGGCGGTCGATACGCGTCAAAAGATCCTGATCGCTCATGGGCACCTCACTCAAACACGGTGTACAGGTCGGAGCTGCGGCCGCCGTCAACGTTCAGGCAGGCGCCGGTGACGTAGGACGCTTCATCGCTGGCCAGGAACAGGATCGCGTTGGCCAGTTCGAGCGGCTTGCCCACGCGCTTCATCGGGATGAGTTTTTCGGTGTTACCGCGGGCCTTGTCATCGCTCATCATGCCGGCCATGGCGGGGGTATCGACCACGCCCGGGACGACAACGTTGCAGCGCACGCCGTAAGGCGCGCCTTCACTGGCCACCGCCCGGCTGAAGTTGTTCACCGCGGCCTTGGCAGCCGAGTAGCCGCTCATCCGGGCCGTGCCGAACTGGCCGCAGATCGAGGAGATGTTGACGATGCTGCCGCCACCCTTTTCCTTCATCAGACGCATCGCGGTCCGGGTACCCCAGAAGGTGCCGTCCACGGTGGTCTTGAAATTGGCGTGCCAGTCCGCGGTGGACATGCTGTCCACCGCGCCCCAGGTAAAGGCCATGGCGTTGTTGACCAGGATGTCCAGGCGGCCATGACGCTGAGCGGTGGCTTCGATCGCGCCGACATAAGCGGCCTCGTTGCTGACGTCAGCCACAGCGATTTCAGCCTTGCCACCGGCGCTCAGAATTCTTTCCTGAACAACAGCCAGGGCCTCTTCGCGGCGGCCGCAGAGCACCACCAAAGCACCCTCTTCGGCAAAACGAACGGCCGTGGCCTCGCCGATTCCGGAGCTGGCACCGGTGACAAATGCGATTTTTCCTGCGAGACGTGACATTGCAATTCCCCTGATCAGATGAAGGCCATGCCGCCGTTGACGGCGATGTTCTGGCCGGTGATGAAGCTGGCTTCCTCGCTGGCCAGGAAGGCCGCGACGCGGGCGATTTCGTCAGTGCTGCACAGGCGACCCAGCGGTACGCCCTTGAGCAGGTCCGCCATCATTTCGTCGGGAATGCCGGCCATCATCGGCGTGTCGGTCGGCCCGGGCACCAGGGTGTTGACGCGAATACCATGGCCCGCCAGCTCCCTGGCGATACCACGGGTCAGCCCCATGATTCCGGCCTTCGAAGCGCAGTAGTGATTGGGGCCTTCACCCGTCAGCGCCGACGTGCTGGAGAGGTTGATGATGCTGCCGCCCGCGCCGCCCTTGACCATCAGCTGGGCGCTTTCCCGGGCGCAGAAGAAGGCGCCGGTGAGGTTGACGCCGATGACCCGCTGCCAGCTCTCGTCGGGCGTGTCGAGGAAGCTGTCCAGGCCGCCGACGCCGGCGTTGTTGACCAGGATGTCGAGGCGACCGAAGTGTTTCTCGGCGAGACTCACCGCGTCGGCCACAGATGCGCTGTCGGCCACGTTGCAGACCACCGGCAACACCTTGTCACCCAGATCGCCGAGGCCTTCGCGCAGGCTGTCGAGGTTGATGTCGGCTGCCACTACCCGTGCGCCCTCTTCCACGAAGCGGCGGGCAATGGCCAGGCCCATACCTTGAGCGGCGCCGGTCACGAACGCTACTTTGTCCTGCAATTTCATAACGAGTCTCCTACGGACGGGCTTGACGCCCTGGTTCTTGTTTTGCCCGCATGATTCGGGTCGCCGCCACGCGCCGCATCGTCCAAGGAGACTAAAGGGGCCGCCTGGCCTGCGATCGTCCCCCGACTCGTCTGAACGAACGATGCCCTTCGCCACCGAGCGTCCGACCATCGCGTGACGGGAGTAACGGCGCCGGGCGCGCCGATGCCCCTTCCCAGCTATCGGAGAATTCGCGATGACCCAGTTCCAAGACCTGCCCCTGCCGGTGGGCCATTACCTCACGTTGCACAACGGCCTGCGCCTGCATTACCTGGACGAGGGCCAGGGCCCAGTGGTGCTCTGGCTGCATGGCAGCGGCCCTGGTGCGAGTGGTTTCAGCAACTTCAAGGGCAACTATCCGCTGCTGACAGAGGCGGGCTACCGCAATATCGTGCTCGACCTGCCGGGCTTCGGCCGCTCCGACAAACCGGACGATGGCCAGTACGACCTGGCGTTCTTCGTCGCCACGCTTCAGGCATTCACCCAGGCACTGGGCATCACGCGCTGCACCCTGCTGGGCAACTCGCTGGGCGGCGCCATAGCATTGGGCCTGGCGTTGGCTGAACCGGCGCTGGCGGAGAAACTGATCTTGCTGGCGCCTGGCGGCGTGGAGGAGCGCGAGACCTATTTCCAGATGCCGGGCATCCAGCGCATGGTCTCGCTGTTCGGCGCCGGTCCCATCGGCTTGCCGGAGATGCGCAGCATGATGAGCCTGCAGCTGTTCGATCCCTCGATCCTGCCCGAGGAACTGCTGGCCGAACGCGTGGCGGTCGCAGTCACCCAACCGAAGAATCTCTTCAGCACCATGATGATCCCCAACATGACCTCGCGCCTGGGTGAGATCGACTGCCCGATCCTGTGCTTCTGGGGCAACAACGACAACTTCAACCCGGTCGGCGGCGCACGGCACATTGTCGACAACGCCCAACGGGCCCAGGTGGTTATCCTCAATCGCTGCGGCCACTGGGTACAGGTCGAGCACCGTGACCTGTTCAACCGCAGCTGCCTGGACTTCCTCCGCCACGGTTGAGGGCGACAAGCGGGGTGGCATCTGCACACCCCGCCTGCCTGGCGAGAACTCAGGCGTTCGATGCGTCGAGGAAGGCCGGGCGCTCGCCCCCGCCATGCAGCAGCAGGTTGCAGCCGCTGGCGTAGCCACCCAGCGGGGAAGCGATGAACAGGCAGGCGGCGCCGATATCCTCGGGTTTCGCCAGGCGATTGGCGGGAATGGTGGCACTCACCGCCGCGATGCCCGCCTCGTCACCGTAGTGCTGGTGCGACTGCTCGGTGTGCACCAGGCCGGGGCTGACCGCCACCACCCTCACTTTCGGCGCCCACTCCACAGCCAGCGAACTGGCCAGTGAGAGGATGCCCGCCTTCGCCGCGCCATAGGCCGCAGTCAGCGGCGACGGCCGAAGCGCGCTGATGCTGCCGATGAATACGATCACGCCACCGTCGGCCTGCTCCTGCATCAGCGCATTGGCCTGCTGGGCCACGTTCAGCGGCGCAATGAGGTTCAGCCGAATGATGCTTTCGTGAAAGCGAGGCGAGGCGCTGCCGGCGTCCGCAGGCGGGCTGCCGCCGGCGTTGTTGATCAGCACGTCGAGGCGACCGAAACGCTGACGGATCTCGCCGAACAGGACCTCCAACGAGTGCAGATCGCGCACGTCGGCGGCAATGAAGCTGGCGCGGTTTTCCGCCACCTGCGGCAGTGCCTCCGGCTCGTTGCGTCCGCACACCACCACCTGCGCACCGGCCGCCAGAAAGGTGCGCGTGATGCCTGCGCCCACACCTCTGGCGCCGCCTGTCACCAGCACCACCTTGCCGCTATAGTCCAAGCCCGCGTGGATATCCATGAATTGCTCCTGTTGCAATGTTGCCTGCATTCTGGGCAAACACTGCGGGCGCGCTCGTCGTCTGAACGGACGATGAGCGCTGATCGTGCCCCTCTGACAATCGGCGTCCCGCCAGCATCGGAGTCATGGCATGAAGGATCTATCTCCCCCCGTTCTGCTGGAGCGACCGGAGCCCGGCATTGCCCTGCTGCGCCTGCATCGCCCGGACGTGCGCAACGCGCTCAGTCCAGACCTACAGGCGATGCTGGCCGCTCAGTTTTCGATGTTGTCGGACGATCCGCAGACCCGCTGCATCCTGATCACAGGCGGCGAGCAGGTGTTCGCGGCCGGAGGTGACATCGAGGACATGCTTGAGGTCGGCGCAATGGACCTCTACAAGCGCCACACCGAACGGCTCTGGGCGCCGATCCGGAACTGCCCCAAGCCGGTCATCGCGGCGGTTTGCGGCTATGCCTATGGCGGCGGCTGCGAACTGGCGATGCTCGCCGACATCATAATTGCTGGCCGCAGCGCACGTTTTTCCCAGCCGGAAATCCGGCTCGGCATCATGCCCGGCATCGGCGGCACTCAGCGCCTGGTTCGCGCGGTCGGCAAGGCCAAGGCGATGCACATGGCCTTGACTGGCCTGCCCCTGAATGCCGAACAGGCGTGGATCGCCGGACTGGTCAGCGAGGTGGTCGCCGACGACGAAGTGCTTGGCCACGCACTGGGGCTGGCCCGCTCGATAGCCGCCATGTCGCCGCTTGCCGCCGAGCAGATCAAGGAAGTCATCCTCCTGGGCATGGATGCGTCGCTGGACGCCGGCCTTGCACTGGAGCGGCGAGCCGCGGCACTGCTGTTCGCCACCCGCGACCAGAAGGAAGGCATGCAAGCGTTTCTCGATAAACGCCCGCCCCGTTTCGAAGGCCGCTAGTGGCCTGTGCGGTTAGTTGGTTCCCTCAAGTTCGGATGCCTGAGGTTCCGAGACAAGGCGCCACGACGAGTCATAGCAGGGCTATGGC